>NZ_JARCJL010000001.1:0-387141 GCF_028890025.1 Phaeobacter sp. PT47_59 | reverse complement strand
ACAGATGTCCGAAGGTCTTCCTGTCCGCCATCGCCCTCGCAGCCCTCGTCATTTACTGGCTATGAGTCCTGAGCCTAGGCGCATTCGGATGACGGGTTGGGGGCCTTTTTTGGAGCTGAACCGGAATGAGTGGCAACCATACCCCCATGACGGCATGGTTGAAGCGTGGGTAGGGCGACCGGTTGCGGAACGGACATTGGCAGAGAATCCCTCACATTCCGACTTCTGGCGTGTTGACCGTTTCGGAAAGCTCTACACAATTCGTGGGTACACCGAAGACGGTCTCGAAACCACGCCAGCTGGGCAAGTCATTGATGTGACACTGCCGGTCTGGCGAGTAGGAGAAGCAATGTACTTTGCACTGCGGTATGCGGAACAGTTCGAGGATGTCGAGGCGATAGCAATTCGAGTTCGATTCACAGGACTGAATGAAAGAAGGCTCACCAGCATAACAGGACAGCGGATGATGATGGACTATCGGATCAGTCGAACTGATGAGGTTCTGTTGGAAACCACCGCCAGTCTCGTTCAGCTTCGCGACAATATGGTCGAGGTGATTCATTCCTTACTCATCCCTCTGTACGAGGTATTCAATTTCTTTCCCCTGTCACAGGCGCTTGTCGAAGAAGAATTGGAGCGTATGAAGCAAGGGCGCTTTTAAACGTTGACCTTGACGGCTTTGGTATTGTCGGAACGGATGTAGTTAGTTTTTATCTAAGCTGCCGACGCCGATGCGAAGTTTTCTCGCTTTGCTTGAGTTCCTGTGATCGTCCAAGGGCGAGCCTCTCGTCCGCCTCGAGCTGGGGCCGGTCATGCGCAGCACTAGGTATGAAGGTCGGCTCTGAGCCGTTCGTCGTGTCGGGCCACGCCCTGCGGCCCGAACTTCGCAAATGTCGCTATCTGGGCAAAGCTGACAGCCGAACCCGCCGTCAGAACCGCCAGAAATCCGTTCCAAGTTCGGAATGCTTCATCATGGGCGCTGTTTCTGCCTATCTTGATGTTTTTGCGCCATGTTTCGCATTCTTGGAAGCGTCCGCAGATTTTCCAGCCTATTTCCGAGATCCGGGGCATGTTCGCAACACGGAGTTGGCCACCTTGGGGGCCAATAAGCACGATTTTTTACGTTTCAAAGTGAAACTTGCCCATCAAAGTAACGGATGCTTCACCGGATCTGGCTAACGTGACCGCCTAGTTAGCATCCCAATCCTGCATTAGAATAGATAGGCAGCAATCATGCATCGGTTCTCAATCCGCACCCAAGTCTTCGCACTGGGAGGAACATTCGTTGCCATGCTTTTGGCAATCGCGATGACCTCCTGGTTCGTCAGCAATCGTCTGACAGACAGCATTCAGCAATCCCGTGAGGTGGTTGCCCAGCTGAAAAGCCTCGACGACATGAAGGAAGATATCGAGCAGGGCCTGGCCGATCTTTACTCCTATGCCTTGGGGGATGACCGTGGCCTGGACGGGCTGCGTGGCAACATTGAAGAGGTCGCCGTAGAGCTTGCCGCTGCGAAGGCACGTTTTGTCGATGTCGAGATGGACAATGCCCGGCAAGCAGATGTCTACGAGATCCTGATGGAACTGGTGCCAGCGGTGGAGGGTTTTCAGGGGGCGTTCGCCGGTCTGGCGAAAGCGGCTCCAGAGGCCCGCAAAGACCTGGCCTATAGCGATGTTGTTCCCAGAATTGTCCATCTGCGCGACACCATCAACGGCTTGCAGGATACCATTGGCGAACGCAGCCAGCTTGTTGAGCAGCAGATTTCCGATCAGAGCGCGAACAGCGAAACACTCCTCTTCGTTGCCAATGTCGTCGCCATGGGCGCTGCCTTGGTTATGGCAATGGTGTTCGGCTATCTTCTGAGCCGTCCCATCGTGCAATCCGCCGATGCCGTGAACCGGCTGGTCGAGGAAGATTACGACAGCCCGATCGCAGGCACCTACCGGGGCGACGAGGTCGGAGAGATCGCGCGCAATCTGGAAAGCCTGCGCGACCGCCTGGCAAGTGCCAAGGAGGCCGAGGAAAAAACCCAACAGGAAAACGGCGCGCGGGTCGAACTGTTCCACGATTTGAGCATCGCCATGAGCAGTCTCAAGGCCGGGAACATGCAGCACCGGATTGAAACCGCCAAATGGGCAAGCCTGGGCGACAGCTACGAGCTGCTGTGCATCGACTTCAATGATCTGGCCACTGGACTGGCCGATCTGGTGGATCAGCTGCGCGGCAGCGCTGGCGCAGTGGAGCAAAGCGCCGAGGATCTCTCGGGCATGTCCGATGAGATGTCCCAACGGGCTGAAACACAGGCTGCAACCCTGGAGCAATCGGCGGCAGCGCTGGAACAGCTGTCCGCCAGCGTGAATTCCGCAGCGGAACAGGCCCAGTCGGCAGATGCCCTGGCTGCGGAAGGACGCGATCGGGCCCAGCAGGGCGGCCAGGTGATGGAGCAGGCCTTGCAGGCGATGACCTCGATCTCGGCGGCGTCGGAGAAGATCAGCCAGATTACCACCGTGATCGACGATATCGCCTTTCAGACCAGCCTTCTGGCCCTGAACGCAGGCGTCGAAGCGGCGCGCGCAGGCGAAGCCGGACGCGGCTTTGCTGTCGTGGCCTCCGAAGTGCGCAACCTTGCTCTTCTTGCGGCGAAGTCTGCGAATGAAATCAAGGATCTGGTCGGCATCAGCGCGAAAGAGATCTCAGATGGCGAGCTTCTGGTTCAGGCCACCGGCAAGACGCTTGCGGAGATCGTCGAAAGCGTCACCAGCGTCTCGGAACTGGTGTCCGCCATCGCCGCCTCGGCCACGGAGCAGGCGTCGGGGCTGCAGGAAATCAACGTCGGTGTGTCGCAACTGGACCAGGTCACACAGCAGAATGCGGCAATGGTGCAGGAAACCAGTTCCGCCAGCCAGAAGATGAAGAGCGAGGCTTCGCGTCTTGCGGAACTGCTGCAGCGCTTTTCCGATACGAAGAACGATCAGAAACGGGTGGCTTGACTGTGGTAGCGTCACAGCCAGCAAGGGGGCCTCGGCCATCTACTGCCACGCTGTGACGTTTTCCCGCTCCCTGTTTCAAACCTGTTTCAACGCCCCCGGGCCGCCGCACCCGGGGGCGTTTTTGACTGCCGTCGAGAGCGGCTTTTCAGCATTCGCCTTCGGATCTGCCACCCCATTTAATCGGGGGCAGGGCCGCCATTGGGCCTGCAATGGGGCGTGTCCCAAGCAACCGGTTGCGGGTGCGGCTTGCGCAGGCTCTAACGCTCCCGCGCGGGGCTGCGCAGGGGCGCGCGGCTGCGGTCGTTGCCGGCATCTGTCGCCTTTTGCAGAAGCCGCATGAACTGCTCCTTTTCCTCGGCATTCAGCCCGGTCAGAATCTCGCCCTGAACCGCATCGACCAAGGGTTGGACCTGGGCCAGCACCTGCAGGCCCACCTCGGTGACCTCAAGCTGGCGGGCACGGCGGTCCGTGGGGCTGATGCTGCGGTCAATCAAGCCTTTGCTCTCCAACCGGTCGATGACCTTGCCCAATGTTGCCCGGTCATAGGCGATCAGCCCCGCAACCGAGGCCTGGTCAATACCGGGATTGGAGCAAATGGCCCGGAGCGCGGCATATTGCACAGGGGTGAGATCGATCTTATGGGCAGCAACCGTTTCGGCGAACTGTGCCACTGAAATCTGGTGCAGGCGGCGGATCAGGTGGCCGGGGAACCGGTGCAACTCCAACGTGTGGGGGTCATCGTCTGGCATGGTCATAGAGGAATTTCGGCTCTTTTGGATCTTATCCTGCGCTTTGAGAATAAAGCAGAAAAGGCGGCAAATGGCCACAATTACTGTGGCCGATGCCCGGTTCCGCCACTTGATGTTGAAAAGCCACTTTTCCTGGCGCGTGGGCCGGGATAGATCTGTCCAATGGCTTTGAGTTTCTCTTCCCTGCAGGACATGTTCGACCACGGTCATGACAGCGTGATCGATGTGCGCAGCCCTGCGGAATTCGCCGAAGATCATGTGCCGGGTGCCATCAACTTGCCGGTTCTCAGCAATGAGGAACGCGCGGAGGTCGGGACGATCTACGTGCAGCAAAGCCCTTTCCTGGCGCGCAAGATCGGCGCCGCCATGGTGTTTCGCAATGCGGCCCGTCACATCGAAGAGACCCTGAGCCAGCAGGAAGGTGGCTGGCGTCCGCTGGTCTATTGCTGGCGCGGCGGCCAGCGGTCGGGCAGCTTCACCTATCTGTTGCAGCAGATCGGCTGGCGGGCCGAGATGATCAAGGGCGGGTATCAATCCTATCGGCGGCTGGTCCACGCCATGCTCTATGAGACCGATCTGCCTCATCGGCTGGTGCTGCTGGATGGCTACACCGGCACCGCGAAGACCGACCTCTTACAGCACGTGGCGGAGGCGGGCGGTCAGGTCCTGGATCTGGAAGCCATGGCCAATCACCGGGGATCGCTCCTGGGGGATATGCCCGGGGATCAACCCAGCCAGAAGGCCTTTGAATCCGCCCTTGCCGGGGCCCTGGTGCGGCTTGATCCTGCGCGCCCGGTGCTGGTAGAGGCGGAATCGAACAAGATCGGTGCGCGCATCATTCCGCCCGCGCTGTGGTCGCTGATGAAACAGGCCCCCCGCATCGAGCTGAGCGCCCCGGTCGAAGAACGCTGCCGCTACCTGATGCGCAGCTACCGCGACAGCCTGCCGGAGCCAGAGGCCCTGTCGGAAACGCTGGATCGGCTGCGCGCGCATCGCTCCAACGCGGTTGTCGATGGCTGGCAGGAGTTACTGGCAACCGGGGATATGGCCGGTTTGGCAAGCTCCCTGATGGTGCAACATTACGATCCAGCCTATCAAAGTTCCCGCCGTCACATCGGTGCGGGAGTGATGGCGGAGGTTGCGCTGGACAGCCTGGAGCCGACGGCGCTTTGCGCGGCGGCTGGCACGGTGCTGAAGCATCTTGATGCCGTGCAGGGGCTGCGGCCAGACATGGAGCCTAGCGCAGAATGATCTGACCGGCGCCCGCCACGACCTGGCCGATGATCGCGGCCTGATGGCCCGCCTTTTGCAGCTGTGCAACCGCATCTGCGGCCTTGTCCCGGGGCAAGGCCGCCAGCAGGCCACCGGCGGTCTGCGGATCAAACAGCAGATCCTGGGCACCGCTGGTGCTCCAGTCGGGCAACAGAGCTGCATTTTCCGGGAACAGCGACGAGCGGATACCCCTTTCAGCCAGGACAGCCGCGCCCTCCATCAGCGGGATCGCTTCAAAGCTGAGTTCGGCGCTGACGCCGGAGGCTTCGCAGATCCCAAGCAGATGCCCGGCGAGGCCAAAACCGGTGACATCGGTCATCGCATGGGCATCGGGTGACAGGACCTGAGAGGGTACAGCCTGTGACAGTTGCATCTGGGCAAGTGCTGCCGCGATCCAGGCGCCCTCGGCCTGGGTGGCCATCTCGGCCGCCATGATCACTCCGGATCCAATCGGTTTCGTCAGCACCAGCGCATCGCCGGGCCGTGCGCCCGCCAGCGTCACCGGATCGCGCGTAGACAGCCCGGTGACGGTGAAACCCACGGTCAGCTCATCCCCAAGCGAGGTATGCCCGCCGATGATTTCGGCTCCGGCGTCGCGCATCACGCTGCGGGCGGCCGCCATGATTTCTACCAGGGTACGCTGTTGCAGGGCGGGCGCCAGGCGCGGCAGGATCAGGTTTGCGGTGGCCGCCTGGGGGGCTGCCCCCATGGCCCAGATATCGCCAAGCGCATGCACTGCCGCAATGCGGGCCATCACGTAGGGGTCGTTGGTAAAGGCGCGCAGATGGTCGGTGCTGATCACCTGGCGGGTGGATCCCATGGTCAGAAGGGCGGCGTCATCGCCGGGCAGCGGCGTGATGTCGTCGCGTGTGCTGCTGCCGGTCGTGTTGCCCAATGCGGCGCGCAAGGCCCCCCGTCCGGCCTTGGCGCCACAGCCGCCGCACATGGGCTTATCACCAAGCACAACGGGCAGGTCCTCGGTGTGTTCTGCAGGCAGCTCGGGCGCTTCCATCTGCGGCAGGCTGCGGAATTGCTCCATGAAACTCTGGTCGATCCGATCCTTCCAGCGCCAGACATATTTCCCGGCAAAGAGCGTGCCAAATCGTTCCCCCAGGGCCTCTTTCTGCCCCATGGAGATCAGCTTGAGATAATCCTTTTGCGGTCGGTAGCTGCGCATGGGGTCGCCGGTTGCGGCAGCCCGCAGGTTGTGCAGCAGGATCGGTGCCTGGCGCACCGCATAGACGCCGGCCTTGGGGCGCGGGGCATAGGCCAGATGGGCGCAATCCCCGGCGGCAAACACCGCCGGATCCGAGGTCTGCAGGGTGTCAGAGACTGTGAGGAACCCCTCGTGGTGATCCAAGCCACTGTCTGCCAGCCAATCATGGGGGCGTGCTCCTGCGGCTCCGGTGGTGAAATCCGACAGGATTTCACGGCCACTGTCGAGTTCGATACGGTCGGGGTGAATGCGGGCAACCCGGGCGTTTTCGATCAGGGTGACACCCTGTTCGGCAAAGGCGCGGCGCAGACGGCCACGGATGCCGTCGCTGGCGGTGCCCAGGACCTCTCCGCTGTCGATCAGGGTCGCCTGCGCCAGGCGGTCCCGGACCCGCAGGGCATGGGCCATGGCCAGCACCAGCTCCGCCCCGGCAACACCCCCTCCGATCACCGAAATGCGCGCCGGGCCGTCACCCTCCCTAAAGGCGGCCCATTTCTGGGCAAAGACACCCAGCGGTTTTGCCGGAACGGCGTGGTCCTGGAAACCGGCCAGATCCGGCATTTCCGAGGTGATCCCCACATCGACCGAGGCCACATCGAAGGCGATATCTGGGCGCCCCGAGATCTGTACTGTGCGGGCGACGGGATCCAAGCCTATGGCGCTCCCCAGCACCAAACGCGCGCCTGCAAAGCGCGCCAGACGCACCAGATCGATGTCGAGATCAGCCCGGTCGTAATGGCCTGCGACGAAGCCGGGCAGCATGCCCGAATAGGGGGCGGTGGGGCCGGGGTTGATCAGGGTGAGCCGGGCACCGGGCAGCGGGCGCATGCCCCATTTCAAGAGCACCAGCGCATGGGCATGGCCGCCGCCGATCAGCACCACATCCTTGGTCTGGGGCAGGCGGGGCGTATCCATGGCGTGGTCTTTCGAAACTATTTGGCCGACAGGTCGCTCAGGTCCCCGTCGGGGTGTCGTCCTGCGGTGTGTTATGCGTGGACCAGATTGCGTCTTTTCCGGCCGGAGGCAAGGTGCCTGTCTGCTCGCGCCGGTGAATGTGAACCTTGGCGATGAAATGCGCGGTGACCGGGGCGGTCAGGAACAAGAACAGGGTGATCATCAGCTCGTGCAGGGACAGGTGTCCCTCAATGGCGATGGCATGGGCAATCGAGGCCAGAAGAACGCCGCCCACACCCAGCGTTGTCAATTTGGTGGGGGCATGCAGGCGCGACATCGGATCGTTCAGCTTCAAAAGCCCGTAGGATCCCAGCAGGCCGAAGAAGCCGGCCATCAGCAGAAAGGCTGTGATCAGTATCTCAATGAACATGTCGATGCACCTCACTCGATGATATTGCCGCGCAGGATGAAGCGCGCATAGGCCACGGTGGAGACAAAGCCGAGCATGGCAATCAGCATCGCCGCCTCGAAAAAGATCTCGGTTCCCAGCGCCAGACCGTAAAGAACCATCAGCGCGATGGCATTGATGAACATGGTATCCAGCGCCAGGATGCGGTCGGCCACGGTGGTGCCGAACATCACCTTCCAGAGGTTCATCAAAAGGGCCATCGCAAAGCAGAGAAAGGCAAACAGGGCCGCAGCTTCAATCATTCGAAAATCTCCATCAGGCGGCGCTCGTAACGCTGTTTGATCGCGTCCCGCTGGGCATCGGTGTCGTCGCAATCCAGGCAATGAACCAACAGGGCATGCCCCTCGGCCGACAGATCCGCCGAGACGGTGCCCGGTGTCATGGTGATGGTGCCCGCCAGAACGGTGATCGCCTCAGGCGTGCGCAGATCCAGCGGGATGGCGATCCAGGCCGGGCGCCGATCCGCGTTTGATTTGAACAGGACAATCCGCGCCACGGTGATATTGGCAATCACGATGTCCCACAGCACCAGAAGGATATAGGCGGCGATCTTCATCGGGTGTTTGATGCGCACTTGCTTCTGCCAGAAGGGCTGGGTCAGGAAGGGGATCAACAGGCCCAGCAGGAAGCCGAAGACCAGCGAGTTCAGCGTGAAACTGTTGACGGTCAGAACCCAGGTCAGCGTCAGCACCAGGGTCAGGATCGGATGAGGAAGCAGTCGGTGCAGCAGTTTCATTTTCCAGCCCTCTCCAACACGGTTTCAAGGTAGGCATCCGGTGCAAATAGCTGCGCCGCCGTGGCCTCGGCATAGCTCATCATCGGCCCGGCAAGGATCGTCAGCAGGATCAGCGCGGCAAGGAGGCCGAAACAGGCCACGAAGGGCAGGGCCGAGTTGGAGCTTGTCGCTTGGACCGGCGGGGGCGTTGCGCCTTTGTCCAGGGTGTGTGTCTGCGGGGGCAGCCCATGGCTTTTCCAGAAGATCAGACTGCCCGCGCGCGCCAGGCCGATGATGGTGACCAGCGAGGAGACCAGGATCACACCCCAGATCCACCAGACCAGATCATGGCCCCGCGCGGCATCCATCACCAGAAGCTTGCCGATGAAGCCCGACAGCGGCGGCATCCCGGCCAGGGCAATGGCACCGGCAAAGAACAGCGCGGCGATCAGCCCGCTTTGCGCCATCACGGGTTTGGCGGCAATCTCGCCGCCCTGACGTTCCATCACCATGTCGGCGATCAGGAACAGCAGCGCTGCGGCCAGGGTCGAATGCACGGTGTAGTAAAGCGCGGCGGCCACCGCTTCGGGGGTGAACAGCGCGACGGCGGTCAGAAGCGTCCCCATCGAGGTAATGGCGCCAAAGGCCATCAGCCGACCGATCTCACGCGCGCCCAGGACCCCGATGGCACCCACGGCCAGGGTGATCAGCGCGGCAGGCAGCAGCCAGTCTCCGGCAAGGCCCGCGGTTACCTCCAGCTCGGGACCAAAGACCAATGTGTAGACGCGCAGGATCGCGTAGGCGCCGACCTTGGTCATGATCGCAAACAGCGCTGCGACCGGCAGCGGCGCATTGGCATAGGAGGCGGGTAGCCAGAAATGCAGCGGCAGAACCGCAGCCTTGATCGCAAAGACCAACAAGAGCAGCATGGCGCCAACGCGCAGCAATGCGGTATCCTCGGCCGGTAGCTCGGCCACGCGCACTGCAAGGTCCGCCATGTTGAGTGTGCCGGTCACCGCATAAAGCGTTCCCAGGGCAAACAGGAACAGGGTCGAGCCGAGGAGATTATAGACCACATATTGCACTCCGGCCTGGAACCGCCGGGCGCCGCCTGCATGGATCATCAGCCCGTAGGAGGCGATCAGCAGCACTTCGAAGAAGACAAAAAGGTTGAAGGCATCGCCGGTCAGAAAGGCGCCGATGATGCCCATCAGCTGGAACTGGAACAGGGCGTGGAAATTGGCGCCCCGCGCATCCCAGCCGGTGCCGATGGCATAGAGCAGCACGGCCAGCGCCAGAACCGCGGTCAGCACGATCATCATCGCCGACAGGCGGTCCAGGACCAGAACGATGCCAAAGGGCGCAGGCCAGTTGCCCAGCTCATAGACCTGCACGGTGCCGTCAGCGGCCTGGATTGCCAGCGCCAGGCTGATCAGGGCAATGCCGACCGTGCTGGCAGTCGAGAAGATGCGTTTCAGGTCGATATGGTAGCGCAGCACCATGATGATGAAGGGGGCAACAATCGCCGGCAGGAGAATGGGCGCGATCAGCAGATGATTCATGCGTCCTCTCCCGTCTTGGCAGCATCGTCGTCCAGCATGTCGATCCGGTCATCCTGCGCCGAGAGATAGGCCGCAAGCGCGATCATCACCACTACGGCCGTCATCCCGAAGGAGATCACGATCGCGGTCAGAACCAGCGCCTGGGGCAGCGGATCGGTATAGGCGACCTCTGCGTATTTGTTGAGGATGGGCGGGGCATTGACCATCAGACGACCGGTGGCGAACAAGAAGACATTCACCGCATAGGTGACCAGCGACAGCCCCAGGATCACCGGGAAGGTGCGTCTGCGCAGGATCAGATAGACCCCGGCAGCGGTCAGCAGGCCAACAGCGGAAGCAACCAGAAGTTCCATGCTCAGACCTCGTTTTCATTCTTGGGCGCGTCATCACGGGCCGGGTTGATATCCATGGCGTGTTCCGAGGAGACACCCGGCTGCCAGGCAAAGCGTGACAGGCTTTCAAGCGCCAGCAGCACGGCACCGACCACTGCGAGGAAAACGCCAAGGTCGAACAGGGCGGCGGTGGCCCATTCGAACTCGTTCAGCGGCGGCCAGTGGAGATAGCCAAAGGCGGATGTCAGGAAGGGCAGGTCGTTGAACCAGGCGCCGATCCCGGTCGCGGCGGCAATCAAAACGCCGGAGCCGATGATGCCATGGTAGTAGAAACGCTGCCGTTCAGAGGTCCAGGAAAAGCCCGATGCCATATATTGCATGATCACCGCAATCGCCGCGATCAGGCCGGCGATGAAGCCGCCTCCGGGCAGGTTGTGGCCGCGGAAGAAGATATAGGCCGCGATCATCAGGGCCAGCGGCATCATCACCCGGGTGGCAACCACCATCATCATCGGGTGGGCATCGCCCGCCTGTGGCAGATCCGGTTTGCGGTTCAGCAGGTAGGCGCGCACCCGGCTGCCCAGAACTGCCTCGGTCAAGGCGTAGATCACCATTGCCGCGATACCCAGCACGATGATCTCGCCAAAGGTGTCAAAGCCACGGAAATCGACCAGGATCACATTCACCACATTGGTGCCGCCGCCGCCCTTGTAGGAATTGGCGAGGTGGAATTCCGAGATCGGGGGGGCTGCGAAATCGCGCATCATCAGCGCATAGATCAGCCCGCCGGAGCCAATCCCTGCCACCACCGCGATGGCGCCGTCGCGCAGGCGGGTCAGGGCCGGGGTCTCGACCGGAGTTTCCTTGGGCATGAAGTTCAGCGCCAGGAGCATCAACACGATGGTCACCACCTCGACCGACAGCTGGGTCAGGGCCAGGTCGGGGGCCGAGAGGTAGTTGAACGACATCGACACCACGAGGCCGACAACACCGACCAGGATCAGCGCCAATAGGCGATTGCGGTGGCGGGCGACGATCATCAGGGTCGCCAGAACCAGGCTCAGCCAGCCGAGGGCTGGAATGGGCTCAATGGCTTGCAGCGCACGGGTGGCCGGTCCGGTTGTGCCACTTTCATAGGCGTACCAGCCCAGGGCCAGGGTGAAGGCAACCATGATGGCGCCATAGCGCGTGATCGCACCATTGTGCAGCCCGTCTGTGATCCCCTTGGCCAGCCGTGCCAGCGCCTCCATCACGGCATCGAAAATCACCTTTGCCTCAGGCCGCGGCGCCGCGTTCCAGGCGCGCATCACCGGGCCGTGGGCGGCCAGCAACAGCGCGCCGCCCGCAACGGCGACGATCGACATGTAAAGCGCGGGCGTGAACCCGTGCCAGAGTTTCAGCGAATAGTACGGAAGTTCTCCGCCGCCGATCACCGCACCGGCCGCGACCGCCACCAAGGGCCCCGCGAGTTTGGCCGAGAACAGCCCGATCAGGATGACCAGCGTGATCAGAGCGGCAGGCGCCAGCCACAGGCCCGCTCCGGGATCATGGGGATGGCCGGGGTAGTCGTCGCGTTTGGGGCCAAAGAAGACATGCACGATGAAGCGGAAGGAATAGGCAGCAGAGAACAAGGCCGCAATCAGTGCAAGGCCGGGCACTAAGTAGTGAGAGCCAGCCCAAACGGTGTGAACGGTTTCCTCCAGCATCATCTCTTTCGACAGGAAGCCATTGAAGGGGGGAATGCCCGCCATCGACAGGGCGGCGACCAGCGCGATGCTAAAGGTCACCGGCATCAGGTGGCGCAGACCGCCCAGGCGCTTGATATCGCGGGTATGCGCCTCGTGATCGACGATCCCGGCCGACATGAACAGCGCCGCCTTGAAGGTGGCGTGGTTGATGATGTGGAAGACGGCGATCACCGCCGCGAGTTTGGTGCCGAACCCAAGAAGCATGGTGATCAGCCCCAGGTGGCTGACGGTGGAAAAGGCCAGAAGACCCTTCAGATCATCCTTGAAGAGGGCAATCACCGCGCCCAGGGCCATGGTTACAAGGCCGGTGGTCGCCACGATGTAGAACCACTCGGGCGTGCCCGCAAGAACCGGCCACATCCGCGCCATCAGGAACAGGCCTGCCTTCACCATGGTGGCCGAGTGCAGATAGGCCGACACGGGCGTCGGCGCGGCCATGGCGTGCGGCAGCCAGAAATGGAACGGGAACTGTGCGGATTTTGTGAAACAGCCGATCAGGATCAGGATCAGCGCGGGCAGATACAGGGGGGAGGCCTGGATCAGATCCTTGTTCTGCAAAATGACGCTCAGGTCATAGGACCCCGCGATATGGCCCAGGATCAGCATGCCCCCGATCATGGCAAGGCCGCCCGATCCGGTGATGGTCAGCGCCATGCGCGCGCCCTGGCGCCCTTCGGGCAGGTGTTTCCAATAGCCGATCAACAGGAAGGACGACAGCGATGTCAGCTCCCAGAAAATCAGCAACAGCAGGATGTTGTCAGACAGAACGATCCCCACCATCGCGCCCTGGAACAGCAAGAGATAGGTGTAGAACTGCCCCATCGGATCCTCGCGCGACAGGTAGAACCGCGCATAGAGGATGATCAGCAGGCCGATACCAAGGATCAGCGTGGCAAAGAGGAAGCCCAGCCCATCGAGGAAGAAGTTCGCATTCAGTCCCAATCCCGGCAGCCAGTCGAAACGGGCGGTGATGACCTCTCCGCTGAACACTGCCGGGGCGTGCAACAACAGCCCGGCAAAGGCCAGGAATGTGGTCAGACCGGCAGCGGAGGCCGACGCGTTGCGGCCCGCTCTGATCAAGAGAGCAGGGAATACGGCGCCAAGAAAGGGCAGGGCCGCAATCAGAAACAGGGACACGTGCAGTTCTCCCGAGTTGGCGCTAGGCGCATTTTACTTTGCCTAAGCAATTTTTCATTTTTTTGCCAGTCCGCAGGCGCCATTCTGTCGGTAAACGTGCATTTCGGACTGGAGATATTGGGTGTCGCCATCAGATGGGGCCGGAGGGGCGAGTTGACAAGATTTTGAATAGTCAAAAATCCTCTGTTGTGCAGAAGGGTCACGCAAATGCCGGAAATGGGCTAAGATAGGCGCCATGTCGGCAGTGTGGAACGCACAGTCTGACAGAGCGGATGGGGAGAGATGCCGATGCAGTCACCACGGGTAAAAGCGACCGGTCGGGCGGAGGGGCGCAGCACAGTCCTGTCGCGCCGAAACTTCATCGCTTTGGCAGGTCTTGCCGTCACTGGCGCAACCGCGGGCGCCCTGATCTGGCGCTTCCAGCCTGCACCCGATCACGACCAGCCGCGTCTGTCGGTGGCAGAGGCCTTTGCCAGTGCAGGATCGGGCCAGATCACCCTGGTCGACATCCGCACGCCGCGCGAGTGGCGCAGCACCGGGGTTCCGGTGGGCAGCATCCAGATCGACATGCGGCGTGACGATTTCACCGAGGCCCTGTCCGTGGCGCTGCAGGGGGATCGCTCGGCGCCGGTGGCATTGATATGTGCCCGCGGCGTGCGCTCTGCGCGAATGGTGCGGCAGCTGGCAGAGGCGGGGTTCTCGCAGATTATCGATGTGCCCGAAGGCATGCTGGGTTCGCGGGCCGGTCCCGGCTGGATCGCGGGCAACCTGCCCGTGGCCCGCTGGCAGGGATAGGGCCACAGCCCATATATCACTCCGCGGCGGAGTGTTCAGCGGATTGCCCAGAGAAATAGGCTGCCATTGCCCTGCGATACCCTTGGGCTGTTTCGATGATCTGCGGCCTCACAAAGGTCTCGCGCGAGCCCATCCAGAGGGCAAGGGACGCGGGCGGATGCAGGCCAGAGAGCGCCGACAGGGGGATCGCAAGGGCAAGCGAGATCGCAATGGGCACCAGCCATAGCGACACCAGCCCCGCCACAATCCCGGCGCTCAGCAGCAGACCGCACAGGGTTTCCAGCACATGGGTGAGTGCCACGGTCCTCAGGCGATAGTGACCACCATCCCTTGCCTGGGGCGCCCAGCCTCGTTGCAGCCGCAAGGCGCTGCGGAAGACCGCGATCATCTGCTGCACCATCAGGATCGGCGCATAGAGGATGGCCAGCAGGATTTCCGAGAGGAACGACAGGGTGAATTGCCCTGCGCCGCCAAAATCCGAAAGCCGCCTGCCGCTCATGCGTACCGCGACGATGGCCAGGATCTTTGGCGCCAGAAGCATGGCATAGATCACCAGGATCACCGCCACATGGCGAGGTTCCGACATGTCCGGCCAGGAGGGGCGCAGCGGATTGGCCGGGCTGAAATACTCAAGCGCCGAGGTCTCCTTGCCCTTGCCGATCAGGGCCCAGATCACCAGCAGTGCAAACCAGATCGGCGCCATCAGATAGCCGATGGCCCCATGCAGCAGATGAAAGCGCGACACCGCCTTGAACCCCCGGGCCGCCAGCAGGTTCAGGTGCTGCAGGTTGCCCTGGCACCAGCGCCGATCCCGCAGGATATGGTCGATCAGAGTTTGTGGCGTCTCCTCGTAGGAGCCTTCGATCCAGGGCATGAACTGCACGCTCCATCCGGCCCGGCGCATCAGGCCGGCCTCAACGAAATCATGGCTCATGATCTGGGTGGCACCGCCGACCAGGCGCCGCAGCGGCGGCAGGCCGGCACAGGCGGCAAAGGCGCGGGTGCGCAGGATCGCGTTGTGTCCCCAGTAGTTGCCGTCGCTGCCGACCCATGCCGCCAGCCCTTCGGCCATGGCGAGACCATAGACCCCATTGGCAAATTGCTGCATGCGACCAAAGACGGATCTGGCTTCGATCAGTTGCGGAAAGCTCTGGATCAGCCCGGCGCCGGGGTCGCGCGCCAGGGCATCGGCCAGCTCGGCAATGGCGCGCCCGGTCATCAGGCTGTCGGCATCCAGCACCAGCATGGCCTCGTATCCCGCGCCCCAGCGCCGCACCCAATCGGCAATGTTGCCCGCCTTCCGACCCGTGTTCTGCGCCCGACGCCGATAATAGAGCCGGATGCCGGGGGGCAGGGTGGTTTGCAGGACTTCCACATGATGTTGCTCCAGCGCGCCGATCCGATCGTCGCGCGTGTCGGAGAGGATGAACATCGCATAGTCGTGCTGGCCGCCCCAGGCGTATAGATCGTCCAGCATGGTGCGGGCATTGGCGCAGACGCTGGCGGGGTCTTCGTTGTGGACGGGCACCAATAGCGCAACCTTCATCGCCTCTGCCGTATCCGGACCGCTGACGTGCTGCCCAAGCTGACGGCGCCACAGGCGGAAAAGCCCCAGCAACACGGTCGAGACCGAAAAGGAGATCCAGAAGAAGTTGAAGGCAATCAGGACCAGCAGCAGCACTTCCAGGCCCATGAAACCGTCCTTGGCGAACCAGCCCTGCATGACAAGGCTCAAGCCTGCGGTCGCGATCATCGCAGGCGAAAAGGCGATCAGCCGCCAGAGCGCCACCTGCCGCTGCGGTTTTGCCTGCGGTGCGGTGTGGTCTCGAAAGGCGGTGGCAAAATCCTGGTCGGGCATCTCCAGCGGTTGCTCGGGGGGGATCAGGGTATCGCCCGCGTTCGGGCGCGCAAGCAGGGCGATATCCTTCATGCGGTCCACCTGTATAGCCAGACCTCGGAGGCGGGCGCGCCATCGCGGCGCAACTGGGCGCGCAGTTCCACATGATCGCGCGATCCGGGATCAAAACTGAAGGCAAGGCGCAGACCGCCGGTGGCCGGGTTGCGCTGCAGGACACCCTGGCTCAGCTCCACATGCGCGGACGTGAGCGTGACGTCCAGCGCATCGGGGTCGCCCGCAAGCATTGGGTGGTCCTCAAAATCCACGGTCATGATGCGCCCCGGCGTGCCAAAGATTCTGGCACCCGATGCGCTATCGATCACACGGGGCAGGGGAAGGTCGGGGCCGGTGCCCCAGGTCAGACGATAGTCGAGCCGCAGCTCGGAGCCCGCCGGGTAGGGCGTCTGGGGGCGCCAATAGGCGACGATATTGTCGTAGATTTCCTTGTCGGCGGGGATTTCGACCAGGGTGACGGCGCCCTTGCCCCAATCGCCCTTCGGTTCCACCCACAGGCTGGGCCGGTTTTCGTAATGCGCTTCCAGATCGGCGAAATCCGCAAGATCTCGGCTGCGCTGCATCAGGCCGAACCCGCGCGGGTTCTCATCCACGAATGAGGAGACCTGGAGCCGGGTCGGGTTGGCGAGAGGCCGCCACAGGGTCTCGCCCTGACCGTTCTGGATCAAGAGGCCGTCGCTGTCGTGCACGGCGGGGCGGAAATCGTCGAACCGGCTGCGGTTGGTGCGATTAAACAGGAACATCGAGGTGAGCGGCGCAAGGCCCACATGGGACAGCTCCTTGCGCGCAAAGAGCCGCGCCTCCACCTCCATCACGCAGGGGCTGCCGGGCTGGATGGTGAAGCGATAGGCGCCGGTGACGGAGGGGGAGTCCATCAGCGCATGGACCACCATCTCCCGCTGGCCCGGTGCCGGGGCCTCCAGCCAGAATTCGGTGAACTCGGGGAATTCCTCGCCCTCGGGATCGGCGGTATTCAGCGCCAGGCCGCGCGCCGACAGGCCATAGGTTTGCCCGATACCGATGGCACGGAAATAGCTGGCGCCCTGAAAGACGCAGAATTCGTTCTTCTTGCCCGGCTCGCTCAGTTCGGTGCGCAGGCGGAACCCGGAATATCCCAGCGCGCCTTCTGTGCTCAGCTCGGGGGCCTTGTCGGTCTTGTCAAACAGCGACAGGTCAAAGGCAATCGGCTGCGACAGCCCCTGCGCCACACTGTGCATCTGCACCGCATGCGGGAAGTAGAGACCGGGGAGGAAGAAATCCACGTTGTAGCTGCGAGCGGTTGTGCTCCACAGGGCGTCCCGACTGCGGAACCAGCGGGTCTGATAGTCCTCATAGGTCAGATCCAGCCAATCCTGCGGCACCTTGGGGCGCTGCCGGTAACGCATCTGCGCCAGCAGGCGCGCGCGCTCGACCACGTGATCGGGGTGGAACGGGACGGCGCCCCCCATGGCAAGGCCAGGACCGGCCAGGGCGCTGAGCGCCAGGGCGGAGACGCCGCCCAGCACGCTGCGACGGGACAGCAAGGGCAGAGCGGGCAGGGTCATTGCTTTCCTCTCCAGGGGTGGGATTTGAACCAGGCGGCGCCATAGGCGCAGGTGATGATCAGGGCAAAGCCCGCGACATTTGCGGCGGCGGTGATCAGGATGCCGCGATCCGTCTGATCCAAGGCAAAGCCGATGAGTCGGGCCAGCGCCATGGAGAAGACAAAGACCGCGAGGGATTGCTGGCCCACCTTGGTGATGATCCTCAGCGCCCGTGCCCAGAGGCGTGCCGCCGCAGAGTGACCCGTGGCAATCAGGCGCCGACCGCCGGTGCCCGCGATGGCCCAGCCCAGATAGGCAAGCGCCAGGAAATGGGCATAGCGCAACAGGCCGAAATCGGTTTTCTCTCGCCACTCTTCCGTGATCTGCCAGCTGGGGCGGATGAGATCGGCCAGATCCCTGTTCCAGGCCTCCAGCCACAGGAAGACCTTCCACGACCCGAAGGGGGCTGACAGGATCACGAAGGCGGCAGAGAGCAGGATCAGGATGCGCGACAGGGGGGGGACGGGCAGCCAGCCCTTCATGAAGGCAAAACCGGTGAAGAACAGCAATTGCCAGCCAAAGGGGTTGAAGAACCATTCCCGCGTAGACCAGGGCTCTGCGGGCAGCGACAGCCCATCGGGGCCAAGCCCGATCATATAGGGGTTGGCGACCAGCCAGATCGCGGCGCTGGTCGCGGCAATGGCCCACAGCCCCAGGCGCTCCAGCCCCATCATCAGGGGCATCAGCGCCAGAACCACCAGATACATCGGCAGGATGTCAAAGTAGTTGGGCACATAGGTCAATGTGAACAGCCCCAGCAGCTGCGGCATGGGATCGTCGAAGAAGGGCATGAGGTTCAGGGACGCCGCGTAGCTCGTATCAAAGGCGCCGCTCAGATCCAGCGCCGCCATGGTCATGGCGACGAAGAAGAACAACCCGATATGGGCCCAGAAGACCTGCCAGCAGCGAAACACCACCCGCGCCGTGCCCAAGAGCCAGCCGCGCCGAGCGAAGGATCCGCCAAAGGCGATCGCCGAGGCCATGCCCGAGCAGAAGACAAAGATCTCGGTTGCATCCGAGAACCCGAAGCGGGCCGGGATCCAGCCGGTCCAGCGATTGTCGGGGATATGGGCCACCAGGATGATGAACATGGCAATGCCGCGGTAGAAATCGAGCCGCGGATCGCGCAGTCGCCCCGGCGCTGCAGCAGCGGATGCGGGCGGGTGCAGGCTATTGGCGACCCGGGTTTCGGGCGGGCTCTGAGATGTGTCTGCGGGATCGGGAAACTTGGAAATACGCGCCATCTGAAAAAGGCTCATTCTAAAGGTCAATCAAGATACGGACAGGGCTGCGTCATTCGGCGGGCAGGCTTTGCGCGCCAGAGCCGTCGAGCGCTGCGGAAATCAGGCTGCGGCGGGCCAGTGCGTAGGTGTCCTCGGCGCCGCCGCGCTGGGCGCGACGGGCATCCAGGATTGCGGTGACCTCCGTCAGGCGACCGGCCCGGATCCCGGCATCGATGGTCATGCGTTCAAAGACATCGCGCTGGGCGTGGCTGCCTCCGGCCAGCTGCATCGTGCCCCGTGCCTGCGCCAGGTGATCGAAGGCGAGGCCATAGTTGCCCTCGCCAAAGGCCTCCAGCCCGCTGGCGGCGGCCCGGCCCGGATCGGCCATGCGCTGCATCGCCTCGTTTCGGCCTGCGGTCGCGGCATCGGCATGAATGCGCTGCACCATGCGGCGGGTGTCACCCGCGCGGCCGCGTCCGGCCAGTGCCAAGAGGTAATGCAGATCGGCAAAGATCAGGCTGCCGTCCTCGGTGCGGGCGGCGCAAAGCTCCGACAGCTCCTCCCAACGGGTGCCCACCGCGATCCCTTCCAGCTCCAGCCGCATCAACAGCGACGTGGCATTGGAGATATCGCGGTAGTCGTCGGTCCTGTCCTTGCGGATCTCGCGGTCGTAGAGATCCAGAACCAGCTCGGTCTGGCCCAGGTCCAGATGCATCAGCGCCTTGTGCCACCAGACGTGGTAGCGGAAGTTGTTGCAATGGCTCCAGGCGTCTTCGCGGCCGGTCAGCCAGTCGAGGCCCGCCCTGGCATTGCCGGTCATGTCATGAACATGGGCCACCGCATGCAGTCCCCAGGCATCGTCCGGCGCCATCCAGAGCGCCTGCCGCCCAGCGGTCTCTGCCTTGGTGAAGTCGCCGGTTTCCTCCAGCGCGAAGGCATGACAGCCCAAGAGGTAGCCGCGTCCGGGATGATCCGGGGCATAGGCAGACAAAACCCGCTCCACCGAGCGGCGCATGCCTTGGTTGTCTCCCAGCACAAAGCGGATCGCCTGGCTCATCTTCATCGCCAGACTGTCGGCGGGATGCGCGCGCAGGATCTGTTCGAGCAGCTGAACCGCCTGGCTAGGGCGCCCCGCAAGCCACAGTTTCAAAGCATCGGCATATAGTCTTTCCCGGGGCAGGGCGCTTTCATAGCCGATCTGCGCCGCCTTCATCGCCTCCATGGCGCCATCGCGCATTTCCGAGCGGCCCAGCAGCATCAGGAACAGCCCCTTGGCGGATTGTGCAAGGGTGAAGCCCGGTTCAGCCTCCAGCAGTTTGCCCAGGTGCACCGGCGCATCGGCGCCATGGGCCAGAACCCCGAGTTGCACCTTGTTCCACAGATCGAGACTGGCCGGATCGCTCAGGCTGGTTTCCTGTCCAAAGATATCGTCCGTCATGTTGTTCCATCCTCGCCGCCGGTGTTTTGCTGTTGAAGCAAGGGTAGAACAGGGCAATTTCCCAAGCGACTGGCGCTCGCGCTTTGGTGATGGCGCGTGTGTGGGGTGGGGGAAATGACGCTGAAACAGGCTGCAAAAGCAGGCGTATTCCTGCCATTTGCGGCGACACGAAACAAAACACCCGCCAAAAAGGCGGGCGTTTGCCGGTTTTTGTAACATTCGGCGGGCCTTTGCCCGGCGGGATGCTTCTCAAGAGGCCGAAAACGGGTCTTCGGCGCCGAGAATCCCGTCGCCGTCAGCACCGCAACCGGGCGGGGCATGGCGGTAGGTCACCGGTGTGCGGGAGAAGTTCAGCGGGTTGCCCAGCAGTTTGACGGGGATATCTCCGGCCTGCATGTCAATCGCCATGCCGCGGGCGGCGACCTGATCCGAGGCAAAGACCCGGTCCAGCGTCTGCACCGGCCCTGCGGTGACCTTGCGCGCCTCCATGGCGGCGATCACCTCGTCCATGGTGAAGCGTTTGAGCGCCGGGATCATGATGTCATTCAGCGCCGCGCGATGTTCCAGCCGTGCCGGATTGCTGGCAAAGCGCGGATCCTCGGCCAGGCCTTCGAGGCCCAGAAACTCCATCACCCTCCGGAACTGCGCATCATTGCCGATTGCCAGGATCACATGGGAGTCTGAAGTCTCATACACCCCGTAAGGCATGATCGAGGGGTGTTCGTTGCCGCGCCGGGAGGGCAGGTTGCCGGTGTTGAGATAGGCAACGCCCTCGTTGATCAGCCAGGCAATGGTGCTGTCCACCAGGGCCAGGTCGATCTGCTGGCCCTCGCCGGTTTTTTCCTGATGGCGCAGGGCGGCAAGGATGCCGATACAGGCATACATGCCGCACATCACATCGGCGATGCCGGTGCCGACCTTCACAGGCTGCCCTTCGGGGTCACCAGTCAGCGACATGATGCCCGCAAACCCCTGTGCCACCAGATCATAGCCGGGACGGTGGCTGTTGGGGCCGGTCTGCCCGTAGCCCGAGATCGAGCAATAGACCAGCCGGGGGAAGTCATCCTTGAGGCTGGCGTAGTCCAGACCGTATTTCGCAAGGCCTCCGGGTTTGAAGTTCTCGATCAGGATATCGGCCTTGGCCGCCAGCCTGCGGATCTCGGCCTGACCTTCCGGGGTGGTGATGTCGATGGCCACCGAACGCTTGTTGCGGTTGGCGGCCATGTAATAGGCCGACAGATCCGTGGGATTGCCGTCCTCGTCCATCGCGTAGGGCGGCCCCCATTGGCGGGTATCATCGCCGCCGGATTTGGGGTTTTCCACCTTGATCACGGTGGCGCCCAGATCGCCCAACATCTGGGTGCAGGTGGGACCCGCCAGAATGCGCGACAGGTCCAGAACCTTGACGCCCTTGAGGGCGCCGTGCGGCAGCAAGTCAGATGCGTCCATCATATCCTCCCGGTTCGATTTCGGCAGAGATGACAGTGAAACGGTCCGAAGCCAAGGCTTGGCGCAGGGCTTGGCGCAGTTCCGTTCGGTCACGAACCGTCACGCCGTTGCCCCCAAAGGCGCGGCCCATGGCGGCAAAATCGTGGCGGGCGAAATCGACACCTCGGTTTGGCAATTGGCGCTGGCGCTGTTTGAGCTCGATCAGGGCCAGGCTGGCATCGGCAAAGACGACGAAGATCGGCGCGAGGCCCAGCTCGGCTGCGGTGGCAAGCTCTCCGGTCACCATCAGGAAGCCCGCATCGCCGGAAAAGCTGACCACGGGGCGGTCCGGCTGGACCAGCTTGCGCCCGATCGCCATCGGCACGGCGCAGCCCATGGTGCAGAGACCCGAGGACTGGATCAGTCCGCGCGGCTCTGTGCACTGCCACATCTGGCTCAGCAGGATGCGATGGGCGCCGCTGTCTGCGGTGGCAAGGGTGTTTTCCGGCAGGGTTGCCCGACATTCGGCGATGACAGCCGAAGGTCCCCAAGTATCGTCTTGCGGGAAGGCCGTGGCAAGTCCTGCCCGTGTTGCTTCGATCTCGCCGCCGGTCCAGGTGTCGGCTGCGGCGCCCGCTGGTGTCAGCGCGGTCAACATGGGGGTAAGCGGCGCCACGATGCTGAGGCTGGCGTGATGCATGTAATGGGTGTTGGCCTCGGCGGCGACTTCGATCACCCTTTGCCGGTTTGGGTCCCAGGCGTTGCGCCAGCCGGGGCGCATCTCGATGGGATCATAGCCAAGCGGCAGGATCAGATCCGCCTGTTCGACCAAGGGCAAGAGGTGACGGTCCGCAAGCGGCGACAGCCCGGCGCCACCCAGGCACAGGGGGTGATCTTCCGGCAGGATGCCCTTGGCCTTGTAGGTGGTGACAAAGGGGATCTGGTATGCCTCCAGGAAAGCGCTGAGGGCAGGGCCTGCCTGCTCGGCCGCCGCATCCAGGCCGATGATCGCCAGGGGGCGTTTTGCCTCGCTCAGCCAGGATTGCGCCTGCGCCAGTGTTGCGTCCTCTGGCACCGTGGGGGCTGCAGGCGCGCGGCGGGTGTTGCGATCCCTGGCGGGCGCATCCGCGACCGAGATCGGCACGTCGATATGCACCGGTCCGGAGCGCGGCTCTGTCGCGATGGAAACGGCCTTGTCGGCGATGATATCGGCAGCCTCGGCGTTTAGCCGGAAGGTGGCCTTGGTGATCGGGGCAAAGACCGCGCGGTGATCCAGCACCTGATGGGTATAGGTCTGCTCTTCGGCAGCATCGACGCAGCCGGTCAGCACCAGCATCGGCACCCGGTCCTGATGGGCATTGGCCACCACGTTGACGCCATTGAGGGCACCGGGGCCAAGCGTCGCCACCAGGATCACCGGCGCGCCATCGCCGTGATGCACCCCTTCGCCCATGAAGCCGGCTGCGTTTTCATGCTTGGCGAGATGAAAGGTGATGCCCGCGGCCTCCAGCGCATCCACCAGGGTCAGCACCTCGCCGCCGGGCATGCCAAAGGCGTGGCGGCACCCGGCCTCATACAGCCGACGGGCCAGAACATCGGCTGCGCGAATATCTTGTGTCATGACAATCCGTTCCTCACTGATCCACGCCAGATTGCCCGTCCCACCGTCGGGTGCAAGGACCCTCACGGCTCTGTGACCCTAGTTCACCGCCTCCCGCGCGATCTTTGCGAAACGCCTGTCCAACTCCTCGGCAAGGGCCGATAGCCTGTCTCCGCCTTCATCGCGGTAGGGAGCAAAGACATGACTTGGGCGTTTGTAGGAGAGCTGCGCCGTGCCATCGGGGGATTCGGTGACATAAAGACGGATCGGGGCTTCGATCATGGCGGCGGTGGACGTGGCAAGGATCTTCACCGCAAAGTGGTTGTTGAAGACGCCGATCACCCGGTTGCCCGGAATGGTGATGCCACGGGCGGCTGCGGCGGCGGTGGGGCCTGCCTGGGTGACCACGGCCATCCCATTGGCGCGCACCGCCGCCAGCGTATCTTGCACGAGTTGCTGGTAGGATTTCTGTGTTGCATGCACCTCCCAGCCGGGACGGGGGGAGATATCACCGGCGAGGGCTACAGAGGTCGCGAGGATGACGGAGAGGAGAACCGCCGACAGGCGCGCGTGAAGGGACATTGAAGGCTCCGTGAGTTGCATGTCTCGACAAGACTACATCGCCTCTTGATCACATGGTCTTACAACTGGGTGTCATACACCTTTCGGTTGGGCGGCGGTGCGCAGAACAAAGAACGCGCCCCGGATCGGGGCGCGTTCGCGTGGGTTCGGGCTGAAGCCGCCGTCAGACGGCGATCTTGCCGCCGCCCTTCTTGGTGACCACCACGACCGAGGGGCGCGGGGGCATCTTGGGGTCGAAATCGGGCCAGCGGGTGGCCGGATCTTCAAAGGTCGAGGCGCGCTCGAACCCTTTCAGCGACTTGGTGCCATCGGTGCCGGGGTGCTGGACCGCCAGGAACAGGGTCTCGCCATTGTCGGTGAAATAGGGGCCACAGAGTTCCCCGCCGACGGGGCAGCGGAAGAACAGCTTGGAGGTGCCGCGCAACCCGCCTTCGGTTTCCACACCATAAAGACCATCGGACTTGCCGGTCTTGCCCCATTTGCTGCCCTGGTCGGTGGAGACCCAGAGGCGGCCATCGGCGTCAAAGGCGCAGTTGTCCGGAGAGCCGAACCAGCCGTTTACGCTGGTTTCGGGGTTCCACTGGGCGCCGACTTCGGCCAGCTCGGGATCGCCGCATTTCACCAGGATCGACCAGCTGCCACGGGTGGCCGCGTGATCGCCGCCCTCTTCCTTCACCTCGATGATGTGGCCGAAGTTGGATTTGGCACGCGGGTTCGCCGCGTTGACCTGCTCTTCCTTCCGCTTGGAGTTGTTGGTCAGCATGATGTAGGCGGTGCCGTCTCCACGCGGCTGGGCGTCCTCGGGGCGGTCCATCGGGGTGGCGCCCAGGGCATCGGCAGCCAGGCGGGTGTCGATCAGCACGTCGGCCTGGCTGGCAAAGCCGTTCTCGGCGGTCAGCGGGCCGGTGCCGTGAACCAGCGGCATCCATTCCACGCTGCCGTCCTCGTCAAAGCGGGCCACATAGAGGATACCGTCGCTCAGCAGTTTGCTGTTGGCGGCCGCATCATCCGAGACCACACCGTTCGACACATATTTGTACTGGTAGTCAAAACGGTTGTCGTCGCCCATGTAGACCACCAGCTTGCCCGAGGAGGAGACCACGGTTTCGGCGCCTTCATGACGGAAGCGGCCAAGGGCGGTATGTTTCACCGGCTTTGCATCGGGGTTGCGCGGATCGACTTCGACCACCCAGCCGAAACGGTTCGGCTCATTGGGTTCCTTGTCGATGTTGAACCGGTCATAGAACTTGCCCCAGGCGTACCAGCGACCGGGCACGCCGTAGCGTTTCATATTCTTGGCTTCGGGCTGGCCCGAGATAACGGGCTTGCCGTCGCCGTCGACCACATCGGTCCAGAAATAGCCGTGGAAGTTTTCTTCGGCCATCAGGTAGGTGCCCCAGGGGGTCATGCCGCCGGCGCAGTTGTTGAGCGTGCCGATGACCGACAGACCCGAGGGGTCGGCATTGGTCTTCATCCGGTCATGACCGGCGGCGGGGCCGTCGATGGTCATCTCGGTGTTGAGCGGGGAAATCCGGCGGTTCATCTTGCCATCGCGCACCACGGCCCATTTGCCGTTCGCACCCTTGGCAATCTCGACCACGCTGCCGCCATGGGCGGCCATCTCGATCTCGACCAGCTCCTTGGTCATGCCTTCAAAACCAGCCTTGTCCTGGCGGCCAAGGCCGGGGAACATGACTTCCTCGTTGGTGTATTCGTGGTTCACGCAGAGCAGGCCGCGGGTGCCTTCGGCGTTCAGCGGGGTGAAGCCGACATAATCGTTGTTGTAGCCGAATTGCTGCATCTGGGCTTCGGCAGTCTGGTTCATCACGTCGAATTCCGGCGCGTCTGCGGTGATCGGATCGCCCCAGCGCAGCAGCACGTCGGCGTCATAGCCTTCGGCGATATGGTGGGTTTCGTCGTTGCCCCAGGTCAGTTCTTCAAAATTGTAGCGACCCGCGCCGTGGCCATCGGCAGCCGCTTCATTCGGAGCAATCAGTGCGGAGGTGCCGAACAGGGCGGTGGTGGCCGAAACACCCAGCATGCCCTTCAAGAGATCGCGGCGACCGTAGCGGGCATTGATCACGTCACCGATGGTGCGCTCAAGTCGCGGATTGGTGGGGATATCGTCAAAGGCCTCAAAGGCTTCGGCCTTGTTTCCGATTTCGGGGTCATTGATGATTTGCTTGCGATCCATGGCGTGCTCCAGATTGTCTTGGTGCCAACACAGTGTCAGCCCAGGGCTCTGTGGCGTGGCGCTGTAACACATGCGTGACGCAGGCCGATGTTTATTCAAACTGTTACATGGGCCCGCGGTTTCGAATGTGCGGGCCATATGGGCTTGCACGTGGTCTGGCCCGCTGTCCTGTGACAGTCGCTCCCAATGCGGCTACTCGGCGGCGCTGAACCCTTCGATCAGCTGGCGCAACCCAAGGGCCGCGCCGACAAAGATCGCAAGGAAGGTCACCGGGGCTGAAACTGCCAGGAGCGAGAAGGCGCTCAAGCCCTGGCCGACAGTGCAGCCAAGCGCGATGACCGCCCCTGCGCCCATGATCCCGGCGCCTAGGATCTGGCGGCGCAATTCGCGCGGATCCTCGCAGGCCTCCCAGCGGAAATGCCCCTTGATCAAGGAGCCGATGAAGGCCCCGGCCCAGACCCCGGCGATGGAGCCCACGGCAAAGGACAGCGGGCGCAGGCTGCCGGTCATGGTCCAGAGGATCGTCTCGCCCAGGGGGGCGGAGAAGGAATGCGACACAACCGGCAAGGCTTCGAACCCGGCGGTGTTGACCTTGCTGGTGAAGCCCCAGCCAGACACGATGGCAAGGCCGACAACCACCGACCAGAATATGGCCTTCTTGTCATCGCGCAATTCACGCCCGCACAGGGCAGCCAGAATGATCAGCACGCCGACGCTCATGCCGATGCTGTGCACCGACAGCCCGGTGAGGGCGGCGCCGTGATGGGCCAGCCCCGGCGGGATCTCGTTGGTGACCAGGACCTGTTCGAAGAAGAGGTTGCGCAGCGGGGCGAGCGGGCCGCTCAGCACCACATAGGTGGAAACGCCCATGACCAGAACGATCACGAAACTGCGCAGGTCGCCGCCGCCCAGTCGGGCGATGGCGCCATAGCCGCAATTGCCGCTAAGCGCCATGCCGTAGCCGAACATCAGCCCGCCCAGGATCGAGGCGATGGGCATCCAGCGAATGCTGAGGTAGTAGCTTTCGGTTTCGCCCAGAAGCCCCAGCGCCACAAGCGAAAAGCTGCCCAGAACGGCGACGCCGATGGCCAGGATCCACATGCGCATCCGCAGGGAGGATCCGCCGTAGAGGATGTCCTCGATGGCGCCCAGGGTGCAAAACCGACCGAGGCGCGCAGCCAGCCCCAAGAGGATGCCTCCGCCCAGCCCTGCGATGGCGGCCCAGTGGTGTTCTGTCAGCACGTCAAACATGTGGCTCCCCTCCCGGCAGCTGCAGTTTATTGACCATGCAGAAATGACCTCTGGGATGCAAGGGCCGCGCGTTCCTCAACCCCGGCAGGGGATGGGCGGCACAGGGGGATGAGACGGGGAAGTGAGACGTGGGTGCGGTAAGGTGCTGTGACAAGGGCAGGAGGGCGGCCGGGGGTGGGCAGGGTCACACGCCAAGCCGCCAAGCGCGGGCTTTGCACGGGCCCCATTGCGGCCTGAGGCTTGTGCGGCCTGAAGCCGGAGTTGTCAGGTTTGCCGTCGTCAAATTGCCGTCGTCAAGTTGGCGATCGCGCAGTTGGAGGCCAAGGGCCAGGCTTTGCCTAGGCTGTGGCGTCCTCGTTGCAGAAGAGGTCGTAGACCACCTCAAGGATGCGGCGCGGACGATCATCGGCAAGACGGTAGTAGATCGCCTTGCCATCGCGACGCGGCACCACCAGACCTTCGAGCCGCAGGCGCGACAATTGCTGGGAAACCGCCGCCTGGCGCGCCGAGAGCAGTTCTTCCAGTTCTGTCACGGATTTCTCACCGGTGACCAGGTGACAGAGGATCATCAGCCGCCCTTCGTGGCTGATGGCCTTCAGGAAATTGGAGGCCGTGGTGGCGCTGTCCACCAGTTTCTCCAGCTCGTCTTCCGCCATGTCGACCGAGAATTTCGGCAACCCCATTTCGAAATCTCCTATACGGCAGCGCCCATTGGCCTGCGCATCGTTCCTGTCACCGCCGGTGGCAAAATCGGTCCCCCGACCATATCAGCTGCCGCTCGCCAGTTCTTCATATCGTTCACCAGGCTCAAATCCCGCGTGGTCGCGCAGCAGCGCCTCCAGCAGGGGCCAGAAAAAATCCGCTCCCGGATAACCTTCAAGACGGGCCATCTCATGACCGTCGCTCACAATCAAGAAGGTCGGAGTAAAAACAACGCGACGTGCCGGGACAAGATCGTCCGGAAGATCGCGCAGATTGACCCGCCGCAGCGGCGCAAAGCGGCCTTCTGCGGTCTTGGGATAGATCGGTCCGATTTCTTCGTTCCACCGGGCACACCATTCGCAGCCGGGCTGTTCGACCATCACCAGTTCCACGGCCCGTACAGGCGTAGAGGTCAGGATCGCCGCCATCAGACCCAGGCCAAACAGCGCCACGACCCGATGGCGCAGCCGGGTGGCGCCCCTCAGCAGGGCCACAAAGAAAGCATCGAGAACCATGACAAAGCCCTATGAAGCCGTTGACGATCGAAGGGCAAACTGCTTGTCTGCCAAATACAACATAATTTGAATATGTGAATGAAACAAGCCATGGCCCTGCGTTAAGGGGCCGATAACTGCATCAAAAGGGGCGAATATGCTCGAAATATCCTACTTTGGGGCGCTATTTGCCGGGCTTTTGAGCTTTTTCACCCCCTGTATCCTGCCAATGGTGCCGTTCTACCTCTCTTACATGGGGGGGCTGTCGATGTCGGAGCTGCGCAGCGATGGCGCGATTGCGCCGGGGGCGCAGCGGCGGCTGGTGATTTCCGCCCTGTGTTTTGCCGCCGGGGTGACCACGGTCTTCATGCTCATGGGGATGGGGGCGACCGCCCTGGGGCAGTTGTTCGGGCAATATATGGATATCCTTGCCTATGGGGCGGCAGCGCTGTTGATGCTGTTCGGCCTGCATTTCCTGGGTATCCTGCGCATTCCGCTGCTCTATCGAGAGGCGCGGATGGAGAGTTCGGCCGAGCCGTCAACAATGGTTGGCGCCTATCTGATGGGGCTGGCCTTCGGGTTTGGCTGGACGCCCTGCGTCGGGCCGGCGTTGGCCTCGATTTTGATGATCGCCTCGGGCATGGGGGAGGTCTGGCGCGGCGGCCTGCTGCTGCTGGTCTATGGAATCGGCATGACCGCGCCCTTCGTTGTCGCGGCCCTGTTTGCAAAACCGTTTCTGGCCTGGGTTGCGCGCCATCGCGCTGCTTTTGCTTGGGTGGAAAAGGCGATGGGTGCTATGCTGATCCTGTTCGCCGTGCTGATCGTGACGGGGGGCGTCAGCTATATCGCCGATGCCATGATTCGCTGGATGCCGGGACTGTCCACGATCGGTTGAGCCCGCGCCTGGAGCGCATGCCGAAGAGGCTGGGCCACTGATGTTTCACTTGCATAGGGAGAGAGAAGACCATGAATCGGCTGAAGAACCTGATGACGGCGCCGTTTGCGGCACTGGCGCTTTCGCTGCTGTTCACCCTACCGGCTGCAGCGGCTGAACTGGGCGACGACGGGCTGCACAAGACGGCCTGGATGCGGGATACTTTCAAGGATCTCCGCGAGGACCTGGAAGAAGCTAATGCCGAAGGCAAGCGCCTGGTGCTGTTCTTTGAACAACGCGGCTGCATCTACTGTACGAAAATGCACGCAGAGGTATTTCCGCGCCCGGAGGTCAGCGACTATATCGCCGAGAACTATTTCGTGGTGCAGTTGAACCTGCATGGGTCCACCGAGGTGACCGATTTTGACGGCGAAACCCTGCCGGAGCGGGACATGGCGCGAAAGTGGAACGTGTTGTTCACCCCAACGATTCTTTTCCTGCCCGAAGAGGTCGCCGAGGATCAGACCGCCGTTCAGGCCGCGGTTTCGGTGATGCCGGGGGCTTTTGGTCCGGGGACCACGCTTGATATGTTCACCTGGGTCAAGGAAAAGCGGTACACGCTTGATAACGGGGAAGATTTCCAGCGCTATCATGCGCGTAGGATCCAGGAGCGCAACAATGGATCAACTGATTGATCAAACGCGCAATAAGATAAAAATTCACATTAATGAATTTGTTGTTGCGTGTCGGGGGCTCGGTAGCCTACGGTATGCAATAGCTACGCAGGCCACTTTGCCGTGGCAGCCAACGGGAGGAACCATGAAGAGACTATCTCTGACTCTGGCCATTTGTCTGGCCGGGACCATGTCACAGGCGGGCGAAGTCGCGCCTAAGGATGTGAAGTTCGACGACAGCGGCGCCATCGCCGAATCGCTGACCGGCGTTGCAGGGGATGCTGCGAACGGTGCGATGATCGTCGGGAGCAAGAAAAAAGGTAACTGCGTGGCCTGTCATGCGGTGACCGCGCTGGCAGATATCCCGTTCCACGGCGAAATCGGCCCGATGCTGGACGGCGCGGGGGAGCGCTGGAGCGAAGCCGAGCTGCGTGGTCTGGTGGCCAACGCCAAGATGACCTTCGAAGGCACCTTGATGCCTGCCTTCTACAAGGTCGACGGTTTCATCCGCCCTGGCGATGCCTACACCGGCAAGGCTGGCGCAGAGCCGCTGCCGCCGATTCTGACGGCCCAGGAAATTGAAGATGTCGTCGCGTTCCTCGCGACGCTGAAAGAAGAGTGAGACAGCGGCCCCTCTGCCGCCTGTCCAAGCGAAGTCAAAGGAGAAAAATGATGGAGTTCTCACGTCGCGAGACCTTGGCCATGGGCCTGGGCGCCGCCGTGCTGACGGCCCTGCCATTCCGCGTGAGCGCGGCGGCAGAAGACAAGATCGCCGAGTTCACTGGCGGTGCTGATCTGGCCGATACCGGTGTTGAACTGACCGCGCCCGAGATTGCCGAGAACGGCAACACCGTGCCGATTTCGGTCAACGCCCCTGGCGCAACCGCAATCCTGGTTCTGGCAACCGGCAACCCGACGCCGGGCGTTGCAACCTTCAACTTCGGCCCCGGCGCCGCCAGCCAGTCCGCTTCGACCCGGATCCGCCTGGCAGGCACCCAGGACGTTGTTGCCGTTGCGAAACTGGCGGATGGCAGCTTTGCCAAGGCCAGCGCCGCCGTGAAAGTGACCATCGGAGGCTGCGGCGGCTGATCGGCCCCCGCGCACTCTTTTCCGAACTCAAGGAGATAAGACATGGCATCCGGTGTAAAACCCCGCGTCAAAGTCCCGAAAAAAGCTGCCGCTGGCGAAGCCGTCACCATCAAGACGCTGATCAGCCACAAGATGGAAAGCGGCCAGCGCAAGGACAAGGAAGGCAACGTCATTCCGCGTTCGATCATCAACCGTTTCACCTGCGAGTTTAACGGTGCCATGGTGATCGACGTGACGATGGAACCTGCGATTTCCACCAACCCCTATGTTGAATTCGAGGCGACCGTGCCTGAAGCCGGTGATTTCAAATTCACCTGGTACGATGACGATGGCTCCGTCTACGACGAGTCCAAGTCGATCAAGATCGCCTGATCCCTTCCGGATCTCAAGGCAAGCGCCTCGTCCGCCACTCAAGGTGGGCGAGGTCGACACCCAAGGGAGGAAATGGAATGAAATATAAGGCACTTACTGCCATCGCTGTCGCGCTGAGCCTGCCGATGGCTGCCTTCGCGGATGCAGACGATGACACGCTGGTGGTCAACGAAGAGATCACTATGGTGACCAAGGCCGCCGCGCCTGCTCATGTCGCTGACGTGTTGGACGAGGTGATGTCCGGTTGGCACTTCCGCTCGGATGAGACCCAGGCGTTGCAGAAGGACGACTTCGAGAACCCGGCGATGGTCTTTGTCGATCAGGCAATCGAAGCCTGGGAGACGGTCGACGGATCCGAGGGCAAGTCCTGCGCATCCTGTCATGACGACGTGGAAACCAGCATGAAGGGCGTGCGCGCCGTCTATCCCAAGTGGAACGAACAGGCGGGCGAGCTGCGCACCATGGCGATGCAGATCAACGACTGCCGTGAAAACCAGATGGGCGCCAAGAAGTGGAAGTACACCGGTGGCGACATGGCTGCGATGGAGGCTCTGATCTCGGTCCAGTCCCGTGGCATGCCGGTCAATGTGGCCATCGACGGTCCGGTCCAGGCGATCTGGGAAAAAGGCAAGGAAATGTACTATACGCGCACCGGTCAGCTGGAGCTGTCCTGTGCCAACTGTCACGAAGACAGCTATGGTATGATGATCCGCGCCGACCACCTGAGCCAGGGCCAGATCAACGGCTTCCCCACCTATCGTCTGAAGAACGCCAAGCTGAACACCGTGCATGCGCGTTTCAAGGGCTGTGTGCGTGATACCCGCGCCGAAACCTACAAGCCGGGTTCGGACGATTTCATCGCGCTGGAACTCTATGTCGCCTCGCGCGGCAACGGTCTGTCGGTCGAAGGACCGTCCGTCCGCAACTAAACCCGAAAGTACCCCGTGTCATCTGATGGCACGGGGTATTTCACTCCCTTAACATTCATACATGCGAATATGTTGCATGTTTAAACAGGATATCAGAGTAACATGATCTCGCGCCGTGATTTTCTGCAGGTTTCGATGGCCGCCTCTGCCCTGGTCGGGGCATCCGGTTTTGGCAATTGGGGGCGTCTTGCGGCGCAGCAAAGCCTGACCCAGGATCAATTGCTGGAGTTCGACACCTTCGGCAATATCAGCATCATCCATGTCACCGACATTCATGCGCAGCTGAAGCCGATCTATTTCCGCGAACCTTCGATCAACCTCGGGGTGGGCGCGAACAAGGGTCACGTGCCGCATATCACCGGTGCCGACTTCCGCAAGGCCTATGGCATTGCCGATGGCAGCCCCTCCGCTTACGCGCTCACCTATGACGATTTTTCCTCCCTCGCCAAAGGCTACGGGCGCGTAGGCGGTCTGGACCGCATGTCGACAGTGATCAACGCCATCCGCGCTGACCGGCCCGATGCGCTGCTGCTGGATGGCGGCGATACCTGGCACGGCTCCATGACCTGCTACAAGACCGAAGGTCAGGACATGGTCAATGTCATGAACGCTCTGAAACCCGATGCGATGACCTTCCACTGGGAGTTCACCCTGGGCTCCGACCGGGTGAACGAGATCGTCGAGGGCCTGCCCTTTGCCGCGCTGGGTCAGAACATCTTTGACGCGGAATGGGATGAACCGGCCGAACTGTTCAAACCCTACAAGTTCTTTGAACGCGGCGGTGCCAAGGTGGCGGTCATCGGTCAGGCCTTCCCCTATATGCCGATCGCCAACCCCGGCTGGATGTTCCCCGAATACTCCTTTGGCATCCGGGACGAGAACATGCAGGCCATGGTGGACGAGGTCCGTGCCGCGGGCGCCGATGTGGTGGTCTGCCTGTCGCACAATGGTTTCGACGTGGACAAGAAGATGGCCAGCGTTGTGACCGGCATCGACGTGATCCTGTCGGGTCACACCCATGATGCGCTGCCCGAGCCGGTGCTGGTAGGCAAGACCCATATCATCGCCTCCGGATCGAACGGCAAGTTCGTCTCCCGCGTGGACCTCGATGTGCGTGACGGTCAGATGATGGGGATCAAGCACAAGCTGATTCCGATCTTCTCGGATGTGATCGCCCCCGATCCGGTCGTGTCCAAGCTGATCGACGAGCAGCGCGCGCCCTACAAGGCCGAGCTGGAAGAGGTGATCGGCCAGACCGACTCGCTGCTCTATCGTCGTGGCAACTTCAACGGCACCTGGGATGATCTGATCTGCGATGCGCTGCTCAGCGAGCGCGAAGCCGATATCGCCATGTCGCCCGGGGTGCGCTGGGGGCCGTCGCTGGTGCCGGGTGATGACATCACCCGCGAGGACATCTGGAACGTCACTTCGATGAGCTATGGCGCGGCCTACCGGACGGAAATGACCGGTGAGTTCATCAAGGTGATCCTGGAAGACGTGGCCGACAACATCTTCAACCCGGATCCCTATTACCAGCAGGGCGGTGACATGGTGCGGATCGGTGGCATGGGCTACCGCATCGACATCACCAAGCCGCAGGGCGAGCGCATCACCGAGATGACGCTGCTGAAGAACGGTGAAGCGATCGACCCGGCCAAATCCTACGTGGTCGCAGGCTGGGCCAGCGTCAACGAAGGCACCGAAGGTCCGCAGATCTGGGATGTCGTGGAAAACCACATCAAGAAGATGGGCACCGTCTCGGTGACCCCGAATAACTCGGTCAAGGTGGTCGGGGCCTAAGGGTCTCACCGTCTTCCGAGCAAACTTTGCGCCGATGAGATCCCCGATCGGATTTCGTCTTTATACGGAGGCATGAACAAGATGAGCGATAATTCAAAGGGTTTCACCCCCTCGCGCCGTCAGTTTCTGGCAGGTGCGGCAGCAGCCGGGGCCGGCAGCGCGGTTGCGGGCGCGGCCCAGGCAGCGGGCCCTGACCCGCTGATCACCGAGGTCCAGGAATGGGCCAGCGGCCTGGGCGATGGCGTGGATGCCACCCCATACGGTCTGCCGATCAGCTATGAATCGGATGTGATCCGCCGCAACGTGGAATGGCTGACCGCCGATACGATCTCTTCGATCAACTTCACCCCGATCCACGCGCTGGACGGCACCATCACGCCGCAGGGCTGCGCCTTCGAGCGTCACCACTCGGGCGCTATTGATCTGAAGAAGGAAGACTACCGCCTGATGATCAACGGGTTGGTCGATACGCCGCTGGTCTTCTCCTACGCCGATCTGGAGCGGTTCCCGCGTGAAAACCGCGTCTACTTCTGCGAATGCGCGGCGAACTCGGGCATGGAATGGGCCGGTGCCCAGCTGAACGGTGCTCAGTTCACCCACGGCATGATCCACAACATGGAGTATTCGGGCGTTTCTCTGCGCACCCTGCTGGAAGAGGCGGGCCTGGATGCGGCGGGCGATCTCAAGGACAAGTGGGTCTATGTGGAAGGCGCGGATGCGTCGTCCAACGGCCGCTCGATCCCGATGGACAAGGCGCTGGACGATGTTCTGGTCGCCTTCAAGGCCAACGGCGAAGCCCTGCGCAAGGAGCACGGCTACCCGGTGCGCCTGGTTGTTCCCGGCTGGGAAGGCAACATGTGGGTCAAATGGCTGCGCCGCATCGAGGTGATGGATGGCCCGGTCGAATCCCGCGAGGAGACCTCGAAATACACCGACACGCTGGAAGACGGCACCAGCCGCAAGTGGACTTGGGAAATGGATGCGAAATCCGTTGTCACCAGCCCCAGCCCGCAGTCGCCGATCACCCATGGTACGGGTCCGCTGGTCATCACCGGCCTGGCCTGGTCCGGTCGCGGCACCATCACCGGTGTCGATGTCTCCATCGATGGCGGCAAGACCTGGAGCGAGGCACGCCTCGGCGCCCCCGGCACCGACAAGGCGCTGACGCGCTTCTATCTCGATATCAACTGGGACGGTCAGGAAATGTTCCTGCAAAGCCGCGCCCGCGACAGTTCCGGCTATGTGCAGCCGACCAAGGCGCAGCTGCGCGAGGTGCGCGGCCTGAACTCGATCTATCACAACAATGCCATCCAAACCTGGTGGGTGAAGGCAAACGGAGAGGCGGAAAATGTCGAAGTTTCCTAATCTGATCGCAGCAACCGCAATGGCAGCCGCGCTGGCGGCACCTGCCTATGCTGAGAAATTCGGTCTGGGCCGCCCGGCGCTGCCGGAAGAAATCGCCGCCTGGGATCTGGATGTCAGCCCCGATGGCACCGGCCTGCCCGAAGGCTCGGGCGATGTGTTCACCGGCGAAGAGGTCTTTGCCGATAAATGCGCCATCTGCCACGGCGACTTTGCCGAAGGTGTCGACAACTGGCCGAAACTGGCCGGTGGCGCGGGCACGCTGGACCACGAGGATCCGCTGAAGACGGTCGGCTCCTACTGGCCGCATCTGTCCACCACCTGGGACTATGTGAACCGCTCCATGCCCTTTGGCGCGGCGCAGACGCTGAGCGCGGATGAGGTCTACGCCATTGTGGCCTATATCCTCTACTCCAACGACCTGGTGGATGACGAGTTCACCCTGTCGCACGAGAATTTCGCAGAGGTGGCGCTGCCCAACGCTGATGGCTTCATCATCGATGATCGCCTGACCTCCGAGGCGCATTTCTGGACCGATACCCCTTGCATGGAAAACTGCAAGGACACGGTCGAGATCACCATGCGCGCCGCGGTTCTAGACGTGACCCCGGATGAAACCGGCCTGGTCCCGCGTGCGGAAACCGGCGAAGCCAGCGAAGAGGCCGCCGTCCAGGAGGCATCCGCTGAAGCCGCCCCTGCCGCCGAGCCGGTGGAAGAGGTTGCAGCCCTGGATCCCGAACTGGTCGCGGCCGGTGAAAAGGTCTTCAAGAAGTGCAAATCCTGCCACCAGGTGGGCGATGGCGCCAAGAACAAGACCGGTCCGATGCTGAATGGCATCGTCGGGTCTGCTGCAGGCGCGGTCGAGGGCTTCCGCTACTCCAAGGCGATGTCCGGCGCGGGTGCTGATGGTCTGGTCTGGAGCGAAGAAGAGCTTGCCGCCTTCCTTGCCAAGCCGAAGGCCTATATGAAGAAGACCAAGATGTCCTTTGCGGGTTTGAAAAAAGACGCGGATGTCGAAGCGGTCATTGCCTATCTGAAATCCTTCGACGGATGATGACATGAGGATCTGGATAACAACACTTGTTGCTGTTGTCGCGCTTTCGGGCGCGGCAGGGGCCGATGAGACAGCTGTTCAGATTGGTGATGCAGAGAGAGGCGCGGATATATTCCGCGCCTGTTCTATTTGTCACGATGTCGGGCAGGGGGCCAAACACCGGGTTGGCCCGCATCTGAACGGGATTTTCGATCGCTCGGCAGCGGGGTTTGACGATTTCAAGTATTCCAAGGGGATCATCCGGGCCCGGCGCGATGGGTTGATCTGGGATCTTGCACGGCTTGATGCCTATATCGAAAACCCCAAGGCCCTGGTCAGCGGCACGCGGATGAACTTCCGCGGCATCAAGGATCCGCAGGACCGCCACGATGTGCTGGCCTATCTGCGGCAGTTCTCGGCCAGTCCGCAGGATATCCCCGAAGCCGCACCGACGGCGCTGAAGCGGGAGATCGAACTGGATGACACTGTTCTTTCGATAGAGGGGGATGCCGATTATGGAGAGTATCTCTCCACCGAATGCACCACCTGTCATCAGATTGGCGGCGACTATGATGGTATACCGGTGATCACCGGATGGCCTCAGGAGGATTTCGTCATCGCCATGCACGCCTACAAGCAGAAGATCCGCCCACATCCGGTCATGCAGATGATGGCTGGACGGCTCGCGGACGAGGAAATCGCTGCATTGGCTGCCTATTTTGCCGCGCTGGAGTGATGCTCCGGCGCTTTGTTTTTTCAATGGGAGGAGAACTCAAATGACAATTGACAGACGCAGCCTTCTGGGCGCTGGCGTTGCGGCGGCAGCCGCGCTGCAGGCCCCCATGGTGCTTGGTCAGACGCGTCCGCGTGTTGTGGTCGTGGGCGGCGGGGCAGGCGGTGCAACCGCGGCCCGCTACATCGCCAAGGGCGCCAAGGGGGCGATCGACGTCACATTGGTCGAGCCGAGCCGCAGCTACTACACCTGCTTCTTCTCGAACCTCTACATCGGCGGCTTTCGCGAGCTTTCCAGCATCGCCCACAGCTATGGCACATTGGCCAGCGAATACGGCATCAACGTGGTGCATGACTGGGCAACCGGCATCGACCGGGATGCCCGCACCGTCAGCCTTGCCGGGGGCGCCTCGCTGCCCTACGACCGTTTGATCCTGTCGCCGGGCATCGATTTCATCGATGGCGCGGTCGAAGGCTGGGATGTCAGCGCCCAGAACAAGATGCCACATGCCTATAAGGCCGGGTCGCAGTCCGAACTGCTGAAGGCGCAGATCGAAGCCATGCCCGAGGGCGGTACCTTTGTCATGGTCGCGCCGCCCAATCCCTATCGATGCCCGCCGGGACCCTATGAGCGGGTGTCCATGGTGGCGCATGTGCTGAAAGAGCGGAACCCCACGGCCAAGATCATCGTGGCGGATCCCAAGCCGAAGTTCTCGAAAATGGCGCTGTTCCAGGAAGGCTGGGCCAACCACTATGACGGGATGGTCGAATGGATCGGTCCTGATTTCGGCGGTGGCATTGTCTCGGTGAACCCGGATGCCATGACGGTCAACATCGATGGCGAAGACGTGAAGGCGGATGCCTGCAACGTCATCCCGGCGATGAAGGCGGGCCGCATCTGCGAGATGGCCGGGATCACCGAGGGCAACTGGGCGCCGGTCGATGGCCGCACCATGCAAAGCCGCATCGACGAGAACATCCATGTGCTGGGCGATGCCTGCGCGCAAGGCGACATGCCGAAATCCGGCTTCTCCGCCAACAGCCAGGCCAAGGTGGCCGCGATGGCGGTGCGCGCGGCATTGACCGACTCCAAGATGTTCCCGGCCAAATTCTCCAACACCTGCTGGTCGCTGATCGGCACCAATGACGGGGTGAAGGTCGGCGCCACCTATGAGGCGACCGAGGAGAAGATCGCCAAGGTCGATGGTTTCATTTCTCAGACAGGTGAGGATGCCGAACTGCGCCAGGCCACCTATGAGGAAAGCATCGGCTGGTACGCGGGGATCACCAAGGACATGTTTGGCTGACCTTTAGCAGGCATTCCACACCACTGATTTAAACAAAGGGCGCTCGTTGCAGCGCCCTTTGTCTTGTGCGGCGCAGGGAGACCCTGATTGGCAGGAACGAGGGATCAATTGATAGCATATGGTTATATCGGCGATCAATAAAAATAACTTATATTTATTGGATGGGCTAGTTAGAATGTTTCTAGGTTTAAGGAGGGAGTGTTCTTCGGTTTCGATTCCATCCGGTCTGGCTTTTCTGGACAGCGCTGGGGGGAAATATGCCGAACCAAGAGGGGATCTGGCATCGGCTATGCCTGCGCCGATCACCCGGCAGCACTTTGCTCTGAATGAAGACCAAGACCGGCGTCCCCCGCATGGGGCCCGGGCCACGACAGATACGAACGTAGCTTTGATCGGAGAGAGACATGGACGGAAATGATATCCCCAGCGGCGGCAAATGCCCTGTCATGCATGGTGGCACCACCACCTTTGGCGCGCGCGTCAACAGTGACTGGTGGCCGAACCAGCTGAACCTGCGCATCCTGCATCAGAACTCGGCCAAGTCCGACCCGATGGGCCAGGATTTTGACTATGCCGAGGAATTCAAGAAGCTCGACCTGAAGGCGCTGAAAGAAGACCTTTATGCGCTGATGACCGACAGCCAGGACTGGTGGCCGGCGGATTATGGCCACTATGGCGGCCTGTTCATCCGTATGGCATGGCATAGCGCAGGCACCTACCGGACCGGCGATGGCCGTGGGGGCGGCGGAACCGGTCAGCAGCGTTTCGCACCGCTTAACAGCTGGCCGGACAACGGCAACCTCGACAAGGCGCGCCGCCTGTTGTGGCCGATCAAGCAGAAGTATGGCAACCAGATCTCTTGGGCCGACCTGATGATCCTGGCAGGCAACTGCGCGCTGGAATCCATGGGCTTCAAGACCTTCGGATTTGCCGGTGGCCGTGCTGACGTCTGGGAGCCGGAAGAGGACATCTACTGGGGCGCCGAGGAAGAATGGCTGGCCACATCCGATAAGGACAACAGCCGCTATTCTGGTGATCGCGAGCTGGAAAACCCGCTGGCTGCCGTGCAGATGGGCCTGATCTACGTGAACCCCGAAGGCCCCGATGGCAACCCGGACCCGGTCGCCTCTGGCCGCGACGTGCGCGAGACCTTCGCCCGCATGGCGATGAACGACGAGGAAACCGTTGCGCTGACCGCCGGTGGTCACACTTTCGGCAAGATGCACGGTGCCGGTGATGCGGCTCATGTCGGCGCCGAGCCGGAAGCCGCGCCGATGGAGGCGATGGGTTTTGGCTGGCTGAGCGACTACAAGTCCGGCAAGGGCCGTGACACCATCACCTCGGGCCTGGAAGGCGCCTGGACCTCGAACCCGATCAAGTGGGACAACGGCTATTTCGACGTCTTGTTCAAATACGAGTGGGAAAAGGTCAAAAGCCCCGCCGGTGCCTGGGTCTGGACTCCGAAGGACATCCAGGAAGAGGACATGGCGCCCGATGCGGAAGACCCCTCGAAGAAGGTGCCGATCTTCATGTCCACCGCCGACATGGCGATGCGCATGGATCCCGCCTATGAGAAGATCTCGCGCCGCTTCCACGAGAACCCCGAAGAGTTCGCCGATGCCTTTGCCCGCGCCTGGTTCAAGCTGACCCACCGCGACATGGGCCCCAAGGCCCGCTACCTTGGCGCCGAGGTTCCGGCCGAAGACCTGATCTGGCAGGATCCGATCCCGGCAGTCGATCATGCAGTGATCGAGGCGGCGGATATCGCCGAGCTGAAGGCGAAGATTGCCGAAAGCGATCTGAGCATCTCGGAACTGGTCTCCACCGCCTGGGCCTCGGCCTCCACCTTCCGTGGCTCGGACATGCGCGGCGGTGCAAACGGCGCCCGTATTCGCCTGGCGCCGCAGAAGGACTGGGAAGCCAACCAGCCGGAACAACTGGCCCGCGTGCTGGGTGTTCTGGAAGGGATCCAGGGCTATTTCAACGCCGATCGCACCGACGGCAAGAAGGTGTCGCTGGCCGATCTGATCGTGCTGGGTGGTTCTGTCGGTATCGAACAGGCCGCCAAGGCGGCTGGTCAGGACATCGAGGTTCCCTTCACCCCGGGCCGCATGGACGCAAGCGCCGAGCAGACCGATGTGGAGTCCTTTGAAGTGCTGGAGCCGGTTGCCGATGGCTTCCGCAACTACCAGAAGACCCGCTTCACCGTTGCGCCCGAGGAAATGATGCTGGACAAGGCACAGCTTCTGACCCTGACCGCGCCGGAAATGACCGCTCTGGTCGGTGGCCTGCGGGTTCTGAACACCAACGTGGGTAAGACGGCGCATGGCGTGTTCACCGACAAGCCTGAAACCCTGACCAACGACTTCTTCGTCAATGTTCTGGACATGGCAACCGAATGGAAGCCGGTATCCGAGGATGCGCAGGAGTTCGAAGGCCGCGACCGCGCCAGCGGCGAGGTGAAATGGACCGCGACCCGTTGCGATCTGGTCTTTGGTTCCAACTCGCAGCTGCGCGCCCTGGCCGAGGTCTACGCCCAGTCCGACAACGGCGGTAAGTTCGTCAGCGACTTCGTCGCGGCCTGGACCAAGGTGATGAACGCGGATCGCTTCGATCTGAAGTGATCAACGCCATCTAAAACAAGAGCGCCCCGGACCCGTGCCGGGGCGTTTTTCTTTGCAGGCATCGGATTTGCCAAGCCAGGTTCAGGACCAGCCCTTGCGGAAGAAATGTGGGCTGGCGCCGAACTTGCGTTTGAACTGACGCGAGAAATGCGTGGTGCTGTTGAAGCCCGAGGCCAGGGCGATCTCGGTCACCGACATCGAGGTTTCATTCATCAGCGCAAAGGCATGGCTGAGGCGCATGTCGCAATAGACCTGCATCGGGCTTTGATTGAGGTAGCGGGAAAACAACCGCTCCAGCTGGCGGCGCGAGATATCCAGCTGGGTGCAAAGATCGCCGATCTGCAAGGGTTCCTCGATCGATTCCTGCATCAGTTGCAGCGCGTTGAGCAGGCGCTGGTTACGGCTGCCGATGGCGACGGCAAAGTTGGATTTCTGCGGTGCGGCCTGGCCGCCCGACCGCACATGCAGGCACATGTCGGCCACGATGATGGCAAGCTGCTTGCCATGGCGCGCCTCGATCAGGTTCAGCATCAGGTCGGTCGCCGCATTGCCGCCGCCGCAGGTCATCAATGACCCTGAGATTTCAAAGGTATTGCCGGTGGGGGCAAGCCGGGGGAAACGCTCGATGAAGCCAGGCTGGTTTTCCCAGTGCAGGGTAAAGGCCTGGTCCTTGATCAGCCCCGCCTGGGCCAGGGCAAAGGCGCCGGTGCAGATGCCGCCGATGGCCCGGCCAAAGCGGTTTTCGCGACGCAGCCAGTTGAGCGTGGCCTCTCCGGCGCTGCTTTGCGGCTCCACCCCCGCACAGACAAAGCCAAGGCTGTCGGCGGGTAGGGGGCAAAGCGCCATATCGGGGGTGATGGTCATCCCGTTGGAGCATTTGATCGGCGCGCCGTCCTCGGTCATCACGAACCAGCGGTAAAGCCGGGTGTTGGTCACCTGGTTGGCAATCCGCAAGGGTTCGATGGCGGCGGCCACCGGCAGCATGGTGGCCTTGTTCAGCAACAGGAAATAGAAATCCTGTGGCGCCCCGTCAAAGGGCAGGTCCAGCTTGGCAGCCGCACCTTTCTGAACAAAGCTGTCATCTGTCATGGCGCGGATCCGTGGCCGGTCAGGTTTTTTGTTTGTTAGTTCAGACTGTGGCAGACAGGCCCGGAAATTACGACAGGCAAGCCCCGAATTGCGACGTGTCCCGGGCGCCGCAGGGAGGGCACGGCCTTCCGTAAATTCTATGTGCGCCCCTTGCAGCCCTTTTGGGGGAACACTAAGACTCAGGTAACACATGCTCCGCTATGATGCCGGGCATAATCCAACGCAGGCAGGTTCGAATGATTGATCCAACAGAAACATACATGAACACTCTGGTGCCCATGGTGGTCGAACAGACCAGCCGGGGTGAGCGCGCCTATGATATCTTCTCGCGCCTGCTGAAAGAGCGTATCATTTTCCTCAATGGTCCCGTGCATGACGGTATGAGCTCGCTGATCGTTGCGCAGCTTTTGCACCTTGAGGCCGAGAATCCCTCCAAGGAAATCTCGATGTACATCAACTCGCCGGGTGGCGTGGTGACCTCGGGCCTGTCGATCTATGACACCATGCAGTACATCAAGCCCAAGGTTTCGACCCTGGTGATCGGCCAGGCGGCCTCGATGGGCTCGCTTTTGCTGACTGCGGGTGAGCCGGGCATGCGTTTCTCGCTGCCGAACTCCCGCGTGATGGTGCACCAGCCCTCGGGCGGCTACCAGGGCCAGGCAACCGATATCATGATCCACGCCGAGGAGACGCTGAAGCTGAAGCGCCGCCTCAACGAGATCTACGTGAAGCACACCGGTCAGAAATACGAGAAGATCGAAAGCGCCTTGGAGCGCGACAACTTCATGTCGCCGGAAGAGGCGAAGGCCTTTGGCCTGATTGATGAAATTGTTGAAAATCGCGCCAAGGGTGACGAAGATATCAGCTGATCCCGGGTTTGACCGGGCGTTGTGTGCCCCAAATGGATAGGGGCACACTTTGACATTGTGACCGCTTGAGCAGTGTCTTAAGCTGTCAAAAAGGCGGGGTCAGGCGCGCAGCCAAGGCCCGCCGGAGCGGACTGAAAGGTAGATCATGGCAACGAACTCAAGCGGCGACAGCAAGAACACGCTTTACTGCAGCTTCTGCGGCAAGAGCCAGCATGAGGTGCGCAAGCTGATTGCAGGGCCGACCGTGTTCATTTGCGACGAATGCGTCGAGCTGTGCATGGACATCATCCGCGAAGAGACCAAGGCATCGGGCCTGAAGGCCACCGATGGCGTACCCACCCCCAAGGACATCTGCGAAGTTCTGGACGATTACGTGATCGGTCAGGCCACCGCGAAACGCGTCCTGTCGGTGGCGGTGCACAACCACTACAAGCGGTTGAACCATGCGCAAAAGGCCTCCAACGATATCGAGCTGGCGAAATCCAACATCCTGCTGATCGGCCCCACCGGCTGCGGCAAGACCCTGCTGGCGCAGACCCTGGCGCGCATTCTGGATGTGCCCTTCACCATGGCTGACGCCACCACGCTGACCGAAGCCGGTTACGTCGGCGAAGACGTGGAGAACATCATCCTGAAGCTGCTGCAGGCGTCGGAATACAACGTCGAACGTGCGCAGCGCGGCATCGTCTATATCGACGAGGTCGACAAGATCACCCGCAAGTCGGAAAACCCCTCGATCACCCGCGATGTCTCAGGCGAGGGCGTGCAGCAGGCCCTGCTGAAGCTGATGGAAGGCACCGTGGCTTCCGTTCCGCCGCAGGGCGGGCGCAAGCATCCGCAGCAGGAATTCCTGCAGGTGGACACCACCAACATCCTGTTCATCTGCGGCGGCGCCTTTGCCGGTCTGGACCGGATCATCGCGCAGCGTGGCAAGGGCTCTGCCATGGGCTTTGGCGCCGATGTGCGTGACAATGATGATCGCGGCGTGGGCGAAATCTTCCAGGATCTGGAACCCGAAGATCTGCTGAAATTCGGCCTGATCCCGGAATTCGTCGGCCGTCTGCCGGTTCTGGCAACGCTGGAAGATCTGGACGAGGATGCCCTGGTCACCATCCTGACCAAACCCAAGAATGCGCTGATCAAGCAGTATCAGCGTCTGTTCGAGCTGGAAGACACCGAGCTGGACTTCACCGAAGAGGCTCTGAGCGCGATTGCCAAGAGGGCGATCGAACGCAAGACCGGCGCCCGTGGCCTGCGCTCGATCCTGGAAGACATCCTGCTGGATACGATGTTTGATCTGCCGGGCAAGGGCAATGTCACCAAGGTTGTGGTCAATGAAGAGGCCGTGGGCTCCGACGCCCAGCCCTTGATGATCTACGCCGATGAAAAGGAATCCGCCTCGGCTGGCTGATCCGCCGATCATCGTTCAAAGTTTTGGAAGGGCGAGCACCAGACCGGTGTTCGCCCTTTTCATTTCTGTGCCGAGAACTCTTGAGAGTCGCTGTAAGCCGTGCTTTTCAATACGAGACTTCATCAAGGAGACGAGGCAATGATCAAGCGCATTTCATCGGGCGGCGAATTCGAGAAGAAGGTCGGCTATTGCCGGGCCGTTGTGGCGGGCGGTTTCGTGCATGTGGCGGGCACCGTCGGCCAGGGAGAGGATGTTGTCTCCCAGTGCCGCTCTGCCCTCGCGATCATCGAAAAGGCCCTGGCAGAGGCGGGCGCCTCTTTTGCTGATGTGGTGCGGGTGAACTACTACCTGCCGCTGGCTGCCGAGTTCGCACCCTGCTGGCCGGTGCTGGCGGAAACCTTCGGCGCCAATCCGCCTGCGGCCACCATGATCGAATGCGGGCTGATCGACCCCAGGTACCGCATCGAGATCGAGGTGACCGCCGTGGCGCCCTCTGCCGGCTAGCCCCTGGTTGACAGGTCGGTTGCGCGGGCATAGCGTTCCGGCAGGCCGCCACGGCCTGCCGCTCGCGCCGGATCTCGGCTTGGTGAACGTGGCACGTTGACGACAGCCTTCCTTGGATGTTTTGGCGGAACAATGGCAATGCGGGCACCGTTTCACGATCCGTCGATGCAAAAAGGACAGGCGCAATGCGCGATTTCACCGATTCCAAATCCATGGCCAAAACCCTGCGGTCGGGTCTTGCCGCACAGGGGATAGATATTCCCCATGCGCTGGCGCTTGAACTGGTGGCCCAGCAGTTCGGCGCTGCCGATTGGAACACCCTTTCCGCCCGCATAGGCGCCTATCGAGCGCAGCCCCTGGTCAAGCCGGTGATCCCGGTGATCCGCAGTTTCGACGAGGACAAGGCCCGTGAGTTCTACCTTGGGTATCTCGGCTTTGCGGTCGACTGGGAACATCGGTTTGCGCCGGACCTTCCCCTATATATGCAGGTCTCACGCTCCGATTGCCTGTTGCACGTCACCGGCCATCATGGCGATGCGACCCCAGGCGGGCGCAGCTTCATCCGCATCGAGGGGATCAAGGCCTTCCACGGCGAACTCAAGGCCAAGCACTACCCGAACCTCAATCCGGGGCTGGATCGCAAGCCCTGGGGGCTTGAGGTGAACCTCACCGATCCATTTGGAAACCGCCTGACATTCTGCGAACAGCGCGGTCAGGACGGAAATTGAGGCCCCTGGGCGGCGGCTTGATACCGATGGTCAACCAATGACCGCGTTGTCACTGGACCTTGGCTGGAATTTGCGCCATATCAGGGGCAACATCTTCGGAGGCACCCATGGGAATCCTGAACACTCTTCTGCGCGCCGTGACCTGGTGGAACGGCCAGACGCTGAACACCGCGATCTATACCCGCCGCAAGGGGGTCAAGGTCGGCGAGGATGATCAGGGCAACGTGTTTTACCGCACGGCCGATGACAGCCGCCGCTGGGTGATCTTCAACGGCGAAGTCGAAGCTTCGCGGGTCAGCCCCGACTGGCACGGCTGGCTGCACCGCACCTTTGACGAGGTGCCCAGCGAAAAGCCCCTGGCGCATAAATCCTGGGAAAAGCCGCATCAGGAAAACCTGACCGGTACTGCCATGGCCTATGCCCCGACGGGCTCCATCCGCCGTGGTGGCGAGCCCAAGCAGCGCAGCGATTACGAGGCCTGGGTGCCGGAATAAGCCGACGCACCCGACAGCGGCCCCACATCACTTCGAATTAGGCAGGCGATATGTCTCATAACACCACAGAGGTTCTTGCAGGTGGCGTTGTCGTCGCGGCGGCGCTGGCCTTTGCCATCTATGCCGGGCAGGCGGCAGGCCTCTCCGGCGGCGGCGCGGGATATCCGCTGACCGCGTCCTTCCGCTCGCTCGAAGGCGTGACGGTTGGCACCGATGTGCGCCTGGCCGGCGTGAAGATCGGCACCGTGACCGGGGTGGAACTGAACCCGGAGACTTTTCGCGCCGATACGCGCTTCAGCGTCAGCGAAGGGATCGTGATCCCCGATGACAGCTCTGCCGTGATATCTTCCGAAGGGCTGCTGGGCGGTAACTTCGTCGAGATCATGCCCGGTGGCTCGCCCTATAACCTGGAGCCGGGTGAAGAGATTCTGGACACCCAAGGGGCCGTCAGCCTGATCTCCCTGTTGGTGAAATTCGTCGCCGGAGGGGACGACAGCACCGGGGAAGACCAGTGATCCTGAAGGGGCTGGCATCGCGGCTCTGCCTTGCGGCGGGCATCTGCGCTCTGGCCCCGTTTGCTGTGGCGCAGGAACAGGGGGCAGCCCCCGGGGCGGCGGCCTCTGGGTCTGCTGCACTGATGCGCGGGCTGGACAAGGTCAACGGTCGTACCGTCGATGTCGAGGTGCCGGTCGGCGGAACGGCTGAGATCCTGGGTCTTATGGTCACATTGGGCGAATGCCGCTATCCGGCCGACAACCCGACTGGCGATGCCTATGCCTATGTCACGGTGCGTAGCCCGCAGGATGCCCAGGTCCATTTCGAGGGATGGATGATCGCCTCCAGCCCGGCGCTGAACGCGCTGGACCACAACCGTTATGATGTCTGGGTCATTCGCTGCAAAAGCAACTGAGGGCTGGGGATCTCAGGGGCTCTGAAATCGCCCTGTAGCTCCAGCGCATCGCGCAACCGGCGCTGATAGGCAGCCCGGCTGATCTCAATCGCCCCGAGCGAGGCCAGATGAGCGGTCAAAAACTGCGTGTCGCACAAGGCAAATCCCCCCTGACGCAGCCGATCCAGCAGATAGGCAAGCGCCACCTTTGACGCGTCTCGTGCGCGGGAGAACATGCTTTCGCCAAAAAAGGCACCACCCAGGGCGACGCCATAGACGCCGCCGACCAATTCACCCGCCTGCCGGATCTCCAGCGAATGGGCATGCCCCATGTGGTGCAGATCCAGATAGCGGTCAAAGATCTCGGCGTTGATCCAGGTGTCCGGGCGATCGGCACATCCGGTGACCACGCCGCCGAAATCCCGGTTGATGGTGACCTCGAAACCGCCATTGCGGATCCGTTTGGCCAGCGAGCGCGAGATATGGAACCCATCGAGGGGAAGAATGCCACGCCGTTTTGGATCGACCCAGAAGACTTCGGGATCGTCGCGGTGTTCGGACATCGGGAAGACGCCGACGGAATAGGCATGCAGCAGAAGTTCGGGGGAAAGGCTCATACGGTCGGCCCCGGTTGCCTCTGTTTGGTTCGCCGCGTCCGTGGCTGTTGCAGGAGGCGAGACGATAGGAAGGAAGCAGGGCGGGTCTGGAACGCGCCCTGCCGGGGCCTTAACCGGCCAAGTTTTCGTCCAGCCAGCGTTCCAGCCAGTGGATGTTGTAGTCGCCTGTCAGGACATCGCGTTCCTGCAGTAGCGCGTGGAACAGGGGCACGGTGGTGTCCACACCGTCCACGATCAGCTCTCCCAGGGCGCGGCTCAGACGCGCCAGTGCCTCGGGACGGTCACGTCCGTGCACGATCAGCTTGCCGATCAGGCTGTCGTAATAGGGCGGGATCGAATAGCCGTCATAAAGCGCCGAATCCATCCGCACGCCCAGACCGCCCGGCGCGTGAAACGCAGTGATCTTACCCGGGCAGGGGGTGAAGTTCGGCAGTTTCTCGGCGTTGATGCGTACCTCGATGGCATGACCGTTGATCACCAGGTCGTCCTGCGTGAAGGACAGCGGTTGACCGGCGGCGACGCGGATCTGTTCGCGCACCAGGTCGACGCCGAAGATGCCTTCGGTGACCGGGTGTTCCACCTGCAGGCGGGTGTTCATCTCGATGAAATAGAACTCGCCATCCTCATAGAGGAACTCGACGGTACCCGCCCCGGAATACCCCATCTTGCCGATGGCGTCGGCGCAGATCTTGCCGATTTTTTCGCGTTCTTCAGGGGTGATGGAGGGGCCAGGCGCCTCCTCGAAGACCTTCTGGTGACGGCGCTGCAGCGAGCAGTCGCGCTCGGCCAGATGCAGGCCTGTACCCTTGCCGTCGCCAAAGACCTGAACCTCGATGTGACGGGGCTTCTGGAGATATTTCTCCATATAGACCTCGTCATTGCCAAAGGCCGCCTTGGCCTCGGACCGGGCGGTGGAGAAGGCAACTTCCAGCTCGGCCTCGGTGCGCGCGACCTTCATGCCGCGTCCGCCGCCGCCGGCGGTGGCCTTGATGATCACGGGGTAGCCCATGTCGCTGGCCGCCGCCTTGGCAGTTGCGAGATCCGGTACGCCACCGTCCGAACCGGGCACCACTGGAATGCCAAGCTCCTTGGCGGTTTCCTTGGCGGTGATCTTGTCACCCATGATACGGATATGGGCGGCGGAGGGGCCGATGAAGGTCAGCCCGTGATCTTCGACGATCTGCACGAAATTGGCGTTTTCCGACAGGAAGCCATAGCCGGGATGGATCGCCTGGGCGCCGGTGATCTCGCAGGCCGAGATGATCGCGGGGATCGAAAGGTAGCTTTGGGCACCGGCGGGCGGGCCGATGCAGACCGATTCGTCTGCCATGCGTACATGCATCGCATCCGCATCGGCGGTGGAATGCACGGCGACCGACTGGATGCCCATCTCGCGGCAGGCCCGGATCACGCGCAGGGCGATCTCGCCACGGTTGGCAATCAGGATCTTGTCAAACATGGGCAGATCCTTACTCGACGATGACCAGGGGGGATCCGAACTCCACGGCGGCGCCGTCTTCGACCAGGATACGCTTGACGGTGCCGGATTTCGGCGCCGGGATGTGGTTCATGGTCTTCATGGCTTCGACGATCAGCAGGGTGTCGCCTTCACTGACGCTGTCGCCGACCTTGATGAAGGAGGGCGCGCCGGGTTCCGGCTGCAGGTAGACCGTGCCGACCATGGGCGAGGTCACGGCCCCGGGGTGGCTGGCGGGATCTTCGGCGGCCTCAGCAGCGGCGGGGGCGGCGGCAGGTGCCGCTGCGGGCGCGGCAGCCGCAGGGACAGCGGCGACGGTCTGAACCGGGGCCGCTGCGGCAACAACGGTCTGGCGCGACACGCGCACATTCAGGCTGTCATCCTCGCCATAGTCCCGTTTGACCTGGAGTTCGGTCAGATCGTTTTCGCGCAGCAGCTCGGCCAGCGCCTTGATGAATGCCACGTCAGCTTCGTGCGTTTTTTCTGTCATTTTGTCCTCAGCCGGTTCCGCCAAGCCTGCGAAGATGTCGCAGGCGGCAAATCAGATGCGCTTATAGGCCAAGCTTTACCACAAGGAAAGCGCCGCCGTTCATGCGGTGTTGTCGTGCCTTCAACATGGGGGCGGCGGCAAGGATTCGCAATCATGGAACCGGAGATTGCGCGAGCTTTGTGCGCCGCCTATAGCGGCATGCCGGTCAGCTTTGCCACCAGTTCGGGCAGTTTGCGGGCGCCGAATTTCTCGAGCAGATGCGCCCGGTGGGTTTCGATCGTGCGGTAAGAGAGATCCAGCTTGGCGCCGATCTCCTTCGCGGACAAGCCCTTGCAGGTGAGGATCGCGACCTCCCGCTCGCGCGGGGTGAGGCTGACGACGGGGCGATCATCGGAGATATCGGCAAAGGACCAGACCCCGGTTTGAAAGGGCGCCTCGGGGGACACCGAACGCCCCCGCACCCGGCACCAGAACAATTCGCCCGAGCGCCGCCGCATGATGCGTTCGTCACTGTAGCTGCCGGTGCGGTGCTCTTCTTCCTGCAACAGGGCGCCGATGCGCTGAAACTCTTCCCGCGTGGGGTAGAGATCCGCGATGAGGAGATCCTCATATTCGCCGGGGGTGCCGCCAAAGGTGGCGGCAAATTGCAGGTTGCAGCGCTTGATCACACGGCTTTCCAGCACGGCGAGGCCCACGGGGGCATGGTCAAAGGCGATATCTGTCATGGCTCCTTTTAACCGGGTATTTTTGCGGAATTGAAGGGGGCAGGGCCGCGTGACAGGGTGAATGTGTCGTCAGAAGCACCGGCGGCATGGGAGGAATGAAATGAATATCGGTCTTTGGCTTTCGCGCCGGGCGGCAGCGGATGGCGCGCGCCCGGCCTTGTTTCTGGGGCAGGATCAGGTGGCGGATTACGCGAGCTTTCACGACCGCGCAGCGCGGGTTGCGGCCTGGCTGATCGGCAAGGGGATCCAGCCCGGTGATCGGGTTGCGATCTTCATGAAGAATTGCCCGGAGTACCTGATCACGCTTTATGGCATCTGGTATGCCGGAGCCGCCGCAGTGCCGATCAATGCCAAGCTGCACGGGCGCGAGGCGGCCTATATCCTGGCCGATTCCGGTGCACGGCTGGTCTTTACCTCGCCGGGGCTCGATGCGGCTCTGGCCGAGGCAGAGGTGGCGGTTGAGGGTGCCGATCTTTCTAGCGACGCCTATGCGGCGGCTATGGCTACGGCTCCGCTCATCGAACCGCTGCGCCGGGCGCCAGAGGATCTTGCCTGGCTGTTCTACACCTCCGGCACCACCGGCAAACCCAAGGGGGTGATGATCACCCATCGGATGCTGGTTGCGGTGTCACTTGCCTATTTCACGGATGTGGATCAGGCCACGGGTGAGGATCAGATCCTCTACGCCGCCCCGATGAGCCATGGCGCCGGTCTTTACAACATGCTGCATGTGCTGGTAGGCGCGGCCCATGTCTGCCCGGTGTCGGGCGGCTTTGACGAGGCAGAGATCTTCGACCTGGCAGAGTATTTTGGCCGGGTGCAGATGTTTGCCGCTCCCACCATGGTGACGCGAATGACCTCGGTTGCGAAACAGACCGGGCGCACCGGCCGGGGCCTGCGCACCGTGGTCTACGCGGGCGGGCCGATGTATCTGGCCGATATCATCGAGGCGGTAGATCACTTCGGCCCCATCTTCGTGCAGATCTACGGGCAGGGGGAATGCCCGATGGGGATCACCGCCCTGCCGCGCCATGACGTGATCGACCGCAGCCATCCGGACTGGCGCGCGCGCCTTGCCGGCGTGGGCCGCGCCCAAAGCCCGGTGGAGGTGCAGATCGGCACGGCTGAGGGCGAGATCCTGCCGCCGGGCAGCATCGGAGAGATCATGGTGCGCGGCGATGCGGTGATGCCGGGCTACTGGAACAACCCAAAGGCCAGCGCCGAGACCCTGAAGGACGGCTGGCTGATGACCGGCGACATGGGGGTCATGGATGCGGCGGGTTATCTGACGCTGCAGGACCGCTCCAAGGACATGATCATCACTGGCGGCTCCAACGTCTACCCGCGCGAGGTCGAGGAGGTGCTCCTGATGCATCCGGGCGTGCAGGAGGTTTCCGTCGTGGGACGCAAGCATCCCGACTGGGGTGAAGAGGTGGTGGCCTTTATCGTCGGAGATGCGTCAAGTGCTGAGCTGGACGCGCTCTGCAACGATCAGATCGCGCGGTTCAAACGGCCCAAGGCCTATATCTCCGTGCCCGATCTGCCCAAGAACAACTACGGCAAGGTCTTGAAGACCGAGCTGCGCAAGAGACTGGAGGAAAAGGCATGACGGATCTGAATGGAAAGACGGCGCTGGTCACGGGATCGGTGCAGGGCATCGGCCTTGCCATCGCAAAGGAACTGGCCGCGGCGGGTGCGCGTATCGCCGTCCACGGCATCGCGGATGCCGAAACGGCAGAGGCGGCAGTTCAAACCTTGCAGGAGGCCGGTTCGCCCGAGGCGCGGTTCTTTGCCGGAGATCTGAGCAACCCGGAAGAGATCGACAGTCTGATGCAGGCGGTCGATGCATGGGGCGGCGCCGATATCGTTGTGAACAATGCCGGTATCCAGAAGACGGCGCCTCTGGCGGAAATGCCGCGCGAGACCTGGGATGCGATCCTTGCGGTGAACCTCTCGGCGGCGTTTCACATCATGCAGGCGGCGCTGCCGGGGATGGCATCACGCGGCTATGGCCGGGTGATCAATATCGCCTCGGTCCACGGGCTGGTCGCGAGCAAGGACAAGGCGCCCTATGTGGCGGCGAAATTCGGCCTTGTGGGCCTCAGTCGGGTGGCGGCGCTCGAATATGCCAGTCAGGGCGACCGCAGCAGCGGTGGCGTCACCGTGAACTGCATCTGTCCGGGCTGGACCGAAACCGCGATCATCGAGCCGCAGGTGGCGGCGCGGGCGGCGCAGATGGGCGGGGACCGGGCGGCGGGTATTGCCGATCTTCTGAGCGAGAAACAGCCCAGCCAGCGCCTGTCCGATCCTTCGGAAATCGGCGCATTGGCGCTGTGGCTGTGCGCGCCGGTGGCCCATAACGTGACTGGAACCGCGATCCCCGTGGATGGCGGCTGGACAGCGCAGTAGCCGGGTTAGCCCAGGGGAGGTTCATCTGGGCGCTGGCCCATCAGCGTGTCGATCAAGAGGCTCATCAGTTCGGCGCGGTTCGCACTGCCCGATTTGCGGTAGATCGCGTTGAGCTGTGCCTTCACCGTGCCCTCGGCGCTGCCGCGCATCTGGGCGATCTCGCCCGTGGAAAGCCCCTTGACCAGGAAGGTCGCCACATCCCGTTCGGCGGGTGTCAGGCTCCAGGCGGTGAATTCTGCGTCGATCACCTCCTGGATGGCGCCCTGGGCGCTGCGCAGGCTGTGTTCCAGGTGGGCCTTGCGCCGCAACAGCCACATCAGGATCCGCCCTTCCACCACGATGGCGGCGATCAGCCCGAAGGTGGCGATGGCTTCGAGAAAGGCATGGCGGCCCTCGGTTTCCATCGCGTCGGGCATCCAAAGGTCCGCCACGATATCGCCCAGGAAGATCGCCGCACAGATGGACTGCACGACGATCAGGGCGATCAGGACGGTGGGTTTGGCTGGATCAGTATTGAGGGGGATCACGGGCTGCGCTCCGTCTCGGGTGTCGGCATCTCCTTGTAGCCGGTGATCATCGCCCGCGCCAGATTGACCCTTGTGCGGCGGCTTTCGAAAATGACCGCGCCCACGTGCAGCAGCACAGAGATCTCGGCCCAGGTGACCAGAGCCTCATGCAGGTCTTCCGGCCATTCGGTGCCCCAGAACATGTCGGTGGTCATCAGGTAACCGCTCGACCCGATGCCGATGAGGCTGAGCAGCAGGTTGTAGATCATCAAGGCCCCAAGCGGGGAGTGCCCCTTGTGGGCATGGCCGCGCCCGGTTGCGATCTCAGTGAGCTGCGCCACGGCGCCGGACGGGCTGGGCGGAAAGCTGGTGAACCGGGCATACCGGCTGCCGAAGAGCCCCCAGACCAGGCGCAACAGCACCAGCGCCACCACGAGGTAGCCAAGGTTTTCATGCAGCTTGGCCTCCGGATCGGTGATCACGGCGTTCAGCAGGAAGAGGACCACAAGCGACCAGTGAAACAGCCGCACCAGCGGATCCCAGACATAGAAACGTTGCATGGCAAGGCTCTCCTGTTGCGGTACGGGGCAGGGCGACGACCGCCGCGCCTGCCTGCTCCGTGCGTTAGTAGGATCAGTCTTCCTTGATCCGGATGATCTCCATCTTGTCGTTCATGTAGATCTCCAGTTTCTTGCCGTCCTTCAGCGCATAGGCCTCGTAGAGCCCGTCTTCTGTCTCGATCTTGCGCACCTCATAGCCCTGTTCGGTGAGGGTGGCGCGGATCTGGGCCTCAACCTCGGCGCTGGGTTTGCCATCCGAGGCGAGGGCGGCCACCGGGATCATGAGGGTCAGGGCGAGGATCTGTGCGGAACGTGCGAACATCGGGTGTCTCCTTGATGTGGTTTCGGCGCGCAGCTGTGATGCTGGCCGTGACACCGATATCGGCGGTACGGCAGGAGATCTGAAATAGGCGTGGCGGTGGAAAACGGGAGAAACGGCCTTCGTATAACCCCGGTTTACGAGGCCGGGACGTCCTATGGGACAAAAAAGGGCCGGTTCACATGGAACCGACCCTCAAGGGATCCGCACCAGCAAAACAGCCAGTGCGACGGGGAGTAATTCGATCAGATCGCCAGGTATTCGGCGCGCAGTTCGGCGTTTTCCAGAACCTCCGATGCGGTGCCGTCAAAGACGATTCCGCCGGTGTCCAGGATCACGGCACGATCCGCCAGTTCCAGCGCGCGCACGGCGTTCTGTTCCACCAGGATCGTGGTCATGCCCTGTTCCTTGATGTGGATGAGGGTCTTTTCGATCTCATCCACGATCACCGGCGCCAGACCCTCGTAGGGTTCATCAAGCAAGAGCACCTTGATGTCACGGGCCAGGGCCCGGGCAATCGCGAGCATCTGCTGTTCACCACCCGACAGGGTGACGCCTTCCTGCTTGCGCCGCTCGCCCAGGCGCGGAAACAGGTCATAGAGGCGCTCAATCGACCAGCCGATGGGCGGCGCGATCTGGGCCAGCTGCAGGTTCTCCTCGACCGTGAGGCCGGGGATGATGCGGCGATCCTCGGGCACCAGGCCCAGACCGGCGGCGGCGGCTTCATGGCTCGACATGTTGTGCAGCGGCTGGTGGTCCAGCCAGATCTCGCCATGGGTCACCTGCGGATCACCGATGCGCGCGATCGAGCGCAGGGTCGAGGTCTTGCCCGCGCCGTTGCGGCCCAGGAGCGCGAGGATCTCGCCCTCGTGGACGTTGAAGTTGATGCCCTGCACGATGTAGCTCTCGCCATAATAGGCGTGCATGTCCCAGACCGACAGGAAGGCCGGAGCCGTGGTCGCCTGGTTGGCGTTCTTGGAGAAATCCGGTTTGACGTTCATCTGTCTCTCTCCTTATGCGCTTTCGCCCAGATACGCTTCGCGTACCTTGGGATTGCCGCGGATGTTCTGCGGGTCGTCCTCGACCAGGGGGGTGCCCTGGGCCAGAACTGTGATCCGGTTGGCAAGGCTGAACACCACGTGCATGTCGTGTTCGATGATGGCGATGGTGATGTCGCGCTCTTCCGAGATCTGTTTCAGCAGATCGATGGTGTTGTTGGTATCGGCCCGCGCCATGCCGGCGGTGGGTTCATCCAGCAACAGAAGACGCGGTTCCTGGGACAGGCACATGCCGATCTCAAGACGCCGCTTGTCACCGCGCGACATGGCGGCGGCATGCATGTGCCGCTTGTCCGCCATGTTCATCTCAACCAGCATCTGCTCGGCCTTCTCCAGCACATCCTTCTGCTCCGAGATCGAGCGGATGGCGTTCAACTCGAACGCACCGTCCCGTTTTGCAAAGCAGGGGATCAGCATGTTTTCCATCACCGTGAGATCGCCAAAGATCTCGGGTGTCTGGAACACGCGGGAAATGCCCATCTGGTTGATTTCATAAGGCGCGCGCCCCAGCACGGACTGGCCGTCGAACATCACCGATCCGGTGTCGGGGATCAGCTTGCCGACGAGGCAGTTCAAGAGGGTCGACTTGCCCGCCCCGTTCGGGCCGATGATGGCATGAACGGAGTTTTCCTTGACGCTGAGGTTCACATCCGACAGCGCCTGAAGGCCGCCGAACCGCTTACCTACGTTTTTGACTTCTAGGATACCCATTGGTCAGTCTCCTTATTCCGCAGGTTCGGTTTTGTTGCCGGTCGAGCCCTGGCCGGACTTGCGCTGTTTGGCCCAGGCCGCGATGCGCTGACCACCTTCGACCAGACCGCCGGGCAGGAAGATCACAACCATCATGAACAGGATGCCCAGTGTCAGGTGCCAGCCCTTGCCGATGAAGGGGTAAAGGACGGCGACGATGAAATCCTCAAGCCCATCGGGCAGGAAGGCGAACCATTCGTGCAGGATGGTGGCGTTGATCTTGGAGAAGATGTTCTCGAAGTACTTGATGAAACCCGCGCCCAGAACCGGGCCGATCAGGGTGCCGGCACCGCCAAGGATGGTCATCAGAACAACCTCACCCGAAGCGGTCCACTGCATGCGCTCGGCACCTGCCAGCGGGTCCATCGAGGCCATCAGACCACCGGCGAGACCGGCATACATGCCCGAGATCACAAAGGCCGCAAGCGTGTAGGGACGGGTGTTCAGACCGGTGTAGTTCATCCGCTGCTGGTTCGACTTCACCGCCCGCAGCATCATGCCGAAGGGCGAGCGGAAGATGCGGATGGCGAGGTAGAAGGCGGCGATCAGCACCAGCGCACAGAAGTAGTAGCCGATGTTGAAGGTGAAGACCCAGCTGCCGATGGCGAGATCAAAGCTGTCGCGCATCTCCAGGCCAAAGAGGCCCGGCACCGGGATGTTGCCTTCTGCCGTCTGGCTCTGGCCAAGGATCCGAGGATCGTCGAGCGCCAGCTGCAGGCCGGTTTCACCGCCGGTGATCGGCGTCAGCACCGAATAGGCCAGGGCGAACATCATCTGCGCAAAGGCCAGCGTCAGGATCGAGAAGTAGATGCCCGAGCGCCGCAGGCTGACAAAGCCGATGAGCAGCGAGAACAGGCCGGCCACGATCACCGACAGGATGATGGCGGGGATGACGTTCATGCTCAGCAGTTTGAACATCCAGACCGCCGCGTAGGAGCCGACCCCCAGGAAGGCCGCGTGTCCGAAGGACAGGTAGCCGGTGAGGCCGAACAGGATGTTGAAGCCGATGGCGAAGATCCCGAAGATCACGAAACGCTGCATCAGGTCGGGGTAGCCCGCGTTGAACTGCGCCATGGCGCTGTCGGCGGGGAAGGGGTTCAGGATGAAGGGGGCGAACAGTGTCAGCACCGCCACTGCGATCAGCAGGGTAAGATCGGATTTTTCCAGATTACGCATTGTCTTAGTCCTCCATCACGCCTTTACGGCCCATCAGGCCACGCGGACGGGTCAGCAGAATGATGATGGCGACCAGATAGATGATGACCTGGTTGATGCCCGGGATGATGTCGATGACTTCGCGCATGGAGGCAAAGCTCTCGAGGACCCCCAACAGGAAGCCTGCCAGAACCGCACCGGGCAAAGAGCCCATGCCGCCGACAACCACCACCACGAAGGAGAGCACGAGGAAGTCCATGCCCATGTGATAGTTGGGTGAGTTGATCGGCGTGTACATGACACCGGCAAGCCCCGCCACGGCGGCAGCAATGCCGAACATGATGGTGAAACGACGGTCGATGTTGATGCCCAGAAGGCCGACGGTCTCGCGGTCGGCCATGCCTGCGCGCACAACCATCCCGAAGGTGGTGAACTGCAGGAAGGCAAAGACGCCACCGATGATCACGGCTGCAAAGGCGAAGTAGATGATCCGCCAGTAGGGGTAGATGATGATATTGGGATCAAAGCCGATCATCGCGCCGAAATCGAGCGAGCCCTTGAAGGCCTCGGGGGCCGGGGTCGGGATCGGGTTTGCGCCGTAGAAGTATTTGATCACTTCCTGCAGCACGATGGCGAGGCCGAAGGTCACCAGGATCTGGTCCGCATGGGGGCGCTTGTAGAAGTGCTTGATCAGCCCGCGTTCCATGATGACCCCCACCAGGATCATGATCGGGATCGCAAACAGCACCGAAAGCGGCACCGCCCAGTCTATGATGGCATCGCCAGTGGATACTCCGAAGATGTCGTGCACGTAGGGTACGTCCACTTTCAGCGGATTGCCGAGGAAGTCTTTCTGGGTTTCGTCGATGATCGTGTGGCTCAGTGTCAGGATACGGCTCAGCGTCACTGCACAGAAGGCACCGATCATGAACAGGGCGCCATGGGCGAAGTTCACAACGCCCAATGTGCCGAAGATAAGTGTTAGCCCCAGCGCAATCAGCGCATAGGCCGAGCCCTTGTCGAGCCCGTTCAGGATTTGAAGGATTATGGCGTCCATTGTCCCACCCTTGGAAAGTGTGAGTGCATAAAGCGAAAATGCCCGGGGAGAGGGCGTCTTTGGGGGAAGTGGTCAAAGAGGGCGGGGGCCGTCAGAAAAGAGAGCCCACCGCCCGTTTGTACACGTTCAGTTCAAGGCGCGGAGATTAGGCGCCGTTGTTGCAGGTACCCAGAGCACCGCCTGCGAACTGCGGGTGGTTCGGATCATAGGTGACCTGAGCCGCCGGGGTGACTTCCACGATCTCCAGAAGGTCGAATTCGGAGGTCGGGTTCTCTTTACCCTTCACGACCAGCACGTCCTTGAAGCACTGGTGGTCGGCGCCACGATAGAGCGTCTTGCCGTTGCCCAGACCGTCGAACTCGAAGTCTTCCAGTGCTTCGGCAACCGCGCAGGGTGCGAAGGAGCCGGCGCGTTCACAGGCGTCAGCATAGAGCAGGGTCTGCACATAGGTGGTGTGTGCGGCCTGGCTCGGCGGGAAGCCGTATTTGGTGCCGAAGGATTTCACGAAGGCCTTGGAGCCTTCATCCTGCAGCGACCAGTGCCAGTTGGTGGAGCCGAAGATGCCCTTCACGTTGGCGCCCGCACCCTTTGCCATCAGGCGGGAGTAGAGCGGAACCACGATCTCGAACTGCTTGCCGTTGACGATCTTGTCGCGCAGGCCGAACTGAACCGCGTTGGTCAGCGAGTTCACCATGTTGCCGCCATAGTGGTTGAGAACCAGAACGTCGGCGCCGGACTGCAGAACCGGTGCGATATAGGACGAGAAGTCGGTCTGCGTCAGCGGAGTCTTCACTGCTGCGACGGTTTCCCAGCCCATGGCCTCGGTCGAGGAGCGCACGGCTTCTTCGGTGGTGTAACCCCAGTTGTAGTCCGCGGTCAGGTGATAGGCCTTGCGGTCTGCGCCATAGGCGTTCTTCAGAACCGGTGCCAGTGCTGCGCCGGACATGTAGGAGTTGAAGAAGTGGCGGAAACCGTTGGCGCGCTTGTCCTTGCCGGTGGTGTCGTTGGAGTGGGTCAGACCCGCCATGAAGATCACGCCGGCTTCCTGGCACAGCGCCTGCACGGCCACGGCCACGCCGGAGCTGGAGCCGCCGGTGATCATGATGGCGCCGTCTTTTTCGATCATCGACTTGGCCGATGCGCGGGCGGCGTCGGATTTGGTCTGGGTGTCGCCGGTGACGTATTTGACTTCCTTGCCGAGGATGCCGTTCCCTTTCAGCGCCTTGGAGCTGAAGGTGTTCATCATGCCGCCGTCGCCGCCGCCGTTCAGGTGCTCAACCGCCAGCTGGTAGGCGCGCAGTTCGTCGGCGCCTTCGTCAGCATAGGGGCCGGTCTGCGGCACGTTGAAGCCGAGGGTTACGGTGCTGCCGGTCGGCTCGTTGGTGTAGGCATGCGCGCTTTGCGCGGTGAAGATCGTCGGCAGTGCCACGCCGGCACCCATCAGCGCACCGGACTTCAGTACCCCGCGACGCGAGACATCAGATTTGGACATATAATCCTCCCTTAAGTTTTTAACGCCAGGCAGCTCCTCACTTCCGCGCGGCGTTGGCACGGTTTTCGTGCAAAATCAGTATGAGGGCAGCTTGTAAAATCGCGCAATAAATCCCTTGTAAATCAGAGTTATTGTGTAAATAAATGAACAGTATTCCGTGGTGTGCTGTAAACTTTTTTATGCCGCGTCGCGGAAAGCCTTTGAAAAACGGTTGTTTTGGGAAAAGCCTGCAATGACACGGGATACGCTGACTGGCAGCAGAATTCGCGAGCGCCGACTCATCCTGGGGATGCGTCAGGCGGAACTGGCCCGCGCGGCAGGGATTTCCGCATCCTATCTCAATCTGATCGAACACAACCGCCGCAGAATCGGCGGCAAGCTTCTGGTGGATATCGCACAGGTGCTTGGGGTTGAACCTTCAATGCTGAGCGAAGGGGCGGAAGCGGCCCTGATCGCCAGCCTGCGCGAGGCGGCAGTGGACAGTGGCGTGCCGGTGGTCGAACTGGATCGGGCCGACGAACTGGCCGGTCGGTTCCCGGGCTGGGCCGAGGTCCTGTCCTCCAGTCACCGGCGGATCGCCACATTGGAGCGCACGGTGCAGACCCTGTCGGACCGGCTCACCCATGACCCCAATCTGGCGGCCTCGCTGCACGAGGTCCTGTCCACCGCGGCGGCGATCCGCTCTACCGCCTCCATCCTGGCGGAAACCGGCGAGTTGGAGCCGGAATGGCGCGACCGGTTCCACAAGAACCTCAACGAGGATTCGCTGCGCCTCGCCGAAAGCAGCCGCTCGCTGGTCAGTTTCCTGGATGAAAGCAACACCGGAGCCGACCGTCGTGGCGTGCCCCATGAGGAGGCTGAAGCCTATTTCCTGACCGAAGGCTATCATTTTCCGGAACTGGAAACCGGTGCGGCGACCCCCGAGGATCTGGTCGCCGGGGCGCCGGATCTGGTCAGCGATGCGGCACGTCTGATCGCGCGCGGTGCCTTGGAGCAGTATCAGCGCGACGCCCGGCTCTTGCCGCTGGAGCCGTTGCGGGTGGCCTTGCAGGAGCATGGCGTGCGGCCCGGGCTGCTGGCCCGTCAGTTCGGATGTGATCTGCCGACGGTGCTGCGCCGCATCGGGTTGCTGCCCTTTGATGTCTTGGGGCAAGAGGCCGGGCTGGTCATTTGCGATGCCTCGGGGTCAATCCTGGTGCGTAAACCCGTGACTGGCTTTGCGCTGCCGCGGTTCGGGGCCTCCTGTCCCCTTTGGCCGATCTACACGGCGCTGTCGCGGCCGCATGTGCCGGTGCGGCGCAATGTGGTGCAACAGGGTCGCTCGGCGCTGGCCTTTGAATGCCTGGCCGTGGCCTGGGAGCGCACGACACCGGATTTTGACAGCGATCCCCTCTATCATGCGGTGATGCTGATCCTGCCGCAAAGCGAGGTGCCGGAGGGGGCGCAACCGGTCGGGGCAAGTTGCCGGATCTGCCCGCGGCGCGGCTGTTCGGCCCGCCGCGAGCCGTCGATCCTGAAGGAAGAGTTTTGACAGCCGGAGGGCTGCGAGGGTAGTCTGGCGCGAAGTTGACGTATGCGCTGGGGTCAAATTGGCCGGGGGAGCGGCGCAGGGAGGACATTCTGCCAATGAGCAGACACGTGATTCTGATTGAGGATGAGCCCAATATCACCGAGGCGATCCGGTTTCTCCTGACGCGCGACGGCTGGAGTGTGGATGCCCATGCAGATGGCACCGACGCCGTGCAGGTCATCGAGGCGGCGGCGCCGGATCTGGTGATTCTGGATCTGATGCTGCCGGGCAAGAGCGGCCTGGAAATCATCCGCGAGCTGCGGGACATCGACCGTTTGAAGACCCTGCCGGTGCTGATGCTCACTGCGCGGGGGCAGATGAAGGACCGGGAGATGGCCGAGCGGGCCGGTGTCACCCGCTTCATGACCAAACCTTTTTCCAACGCCGAGGTTCTGACGGCGGTGCGGGATCTGCATGCCCAGGCCAGCCGCGGATGACCCTGCCGTGGATGACACTGGAGGCGGTCTACACTGGATCTGCGCTGCCGATACGTCCCGCTCCGGCTGAATGGAGCGCCGCATGATCCGCGGGGACGGGGCCGGGCGGCAGGATGAGATCACCGCACCCTTCGTGGAGCGGCGCACCTATCGCCGACGCCGTCTCATGGATATTGCCAGGTTGTTACCGATTTTGGGGGCTGTGCTTTTTGCGGTGCCATTGATGTGGCCGGATCCCGATCCCTACCCGGCGCCGGGTAGCCAGGGGGGGATGCGGATGTCGTCGGCCATCACCTATGTGTTTCTGGTTTGGGCCGGGCTGATCGCCATCAGCCTTGCCTTCGGAGAGGCCGTGCGCCATTGGGCCGAGCATTGGACCGCCGGGGGCACGACCGAAGGCGAAACCGACCCCGCCGCGCTGGCAGAGGACCATGCACATCTGCCAGAGGCCTCCGACCCGGCGCCCGGGATGCGCCGCGACTGATGGCGTCGCTGAACGTTCTTGCGCTGGTCTGCCTGGCCTATGTGGCGCTTCTGTTCCTTGTCGCCTTCCTGGCCGACCGGATGGCCAGCCGGGGGATCAGCGCGTCCTGGATGCGCTCGCCGCTGACCTACACCCTGTCCTTGTCGATCTATTGCACCGCCTGGACTTTCTACGGTGCCGTCGGCTATGCGGCCCGCGCCGGCCTGGAATTCATCACCATCTATTTGGGGCCGACCCTGGTGATGATTGGCTGGTGGTGGGGGCTGCGCAAGCTGGTACGGGTCGGGCGCAGCCAGCGGGTGACCTCGATCGCCGACCTTCTGTCGGCGCGTTATGGCAAGTCCAACATGTTGGCCATCGGCGTGACCTTGCTCGCGGTGATCGGGGTGACGCCCTATATTTCCCTTCAGTTGCAATCGATTACACTGTCGTTTTCGATCTTCGCCGAAGCTGACCCCCTGCGCAGTTTCAATGAGACCACCACCGTTCTTTGGGTGGCGGTGGGGCTTGCGGTCTTCGCGATCCTGTTCGGGACACGCAACCTCAACGCAAACGAGCGCCACCATGGCGTGGTGACGGCCATCGCGCTGGAGGCGGTGGTGAAACTGGTGGCTCTTCTGGCGGTGGGGATCTTTGTGGTCTGGGGCATTGCCGGGGGCGTGACGGAGACCTTCACGCGCATCGATGCCTCGCGCATCGGCCAGTGGCAGGTGGACGGCGGGCGTTGGGCAACGATCACCTTTCTGTCCGCTGCGGCCTTTGTCTGCCTGCCGCGGATGTTCCAGGTCATGGTGGTGGAAAACGAGGACGAACGCCATCTGCGCGTCGCCGCCTGGGCCTTTCCCTTGTATCTCTTGCTGATGTCGCTGTTTGTGGTGCCCATCGCGGCCATCGGGCTAGAGCTGCTGCCGACCGGCGCCAATCCGGATCTTTTCGTTCTGACCCTGCCGCTGCATCAGGGCCAGCAGGGGCTGGCGATGCTGTCATTCCTGGGCGGGTTCTCCTCGGCGACCTCGATGGCGATTGTGGCGGCCATGGCCCTGTCGACCATGGTATCGAACCATATCGTGATGCCGATCTGGTTGCGGATGCAGGGGCCGGGGGCCTCGGTATCCGGCGATGTGCGCAACGTGGTGTTGTTTGCCCGCCGGATCACCATCGCGGTGATCATGCTGCTGGGGTATTTCTACTACAAGCTCTCGGGCGGTGGTGCGGCGCTGGCGGCCATCGGGTTGATTTCCTTTGCCGGGGTGGCCCAGATCTTGCCGGCCTTGGTGGGCGGGCTGTTCTGGCGCGGCGCCACCCGCAGCGGCGCCCTGGCCGGGTTGAGCGTTGGCTTTGCGATCTGGGGCTATACGATGCTTCTACCGACGCTGGGGGGCGGGGTGCTTCCCGAAAGCGTTCTGGCAAACGGTCTGTTCGGGCTGTCCTGGCTGCGCCCGCACGCGCTGTTCGGGATTGAGGCGCTCGATCCCACCGTGCATGCGGTTCTCTGGTCGATGAGCCTGAATGCGCTGGTGTTCTGCGCGGTGTCCCTCGCCAGCTTCCCAAGCCCGATAGAGCGCCTGCAGGGGGCGCAGTTCGTCAATGTCTTTGACCATTCATCCGGGCCGCGCGGCTGGACCGGATCCGTGGCGCAAAGCGAGGACCTGATGGTGATGTCGCAGCGGATCCTGGGCGCGAGTGAGGCGCAGGCCTTTTTCCAGCGCGAATTGGCCAGGTAGGGTGGGCGCGGCAGCCTGCCGGAGCCGACGCCTGCCTTTCTGGAACGGCTGGAGCGGGAGCTGAGCGCCTCGATCGGGGCGGCGGCCGCCCATGCGATGATCGGGCAGATCGTTGGCGGCTCTTCGGTTTCGGTCGAGGATCTGCTGGCGGTGGCCGATGAGACGGCGCAGATGCTGGAGTATTCGAGCCGGTTGGAAATGCAATCGGCCGAACTCTCACGAACTGCTCGGAAGCTGCGAGAAACAAACGAAAAACTTACTCAGATTTCAGAGCAGAAGGATGCCTTCCTGAGCCAGGTCAGCCACGAGCTGCGCACGCCGATGACCTCGATCCGGGCCTTCTCGGAGATCCTGCGTGATGACGAGATGCTGGATCATGCAGGCAAGGCGCGCTACGCGAGCATCATCCATGATGAGGCCCTGCGCCTGACCCGCCTGTTGAACGATCTGCTGGATCTCAGTGTGCTGGAAAGCGGTCAGGTCAGTCTCAACGTGACCCGGACAACGCTGAAGGAGGTGCTGGATCACGCGGTCTCTACCGCCTTGGCGGGCTTTGATCGACCGATCCGGGTTCTGCGCGACTGCGAGATCGAGGAGGTGCAGATTTCATCCGACATGGACCGGCTGGCGCAGGTGTTCATCAACCTGATCGCCAATGCGCAGAAATACTGCGATGCGGCAGAGCCGGAGCTGCGCATCGATGTGACGCTTGGCACTGGTCAGCTGATGGTGGATTTCATCGACAATGGCAGCGGTATCGCACCGCAATACCAGCAGATGATATTCGAGAAGTTTTCGAGGGTTAGCCCGGAGCGGGCCGGCGGGGCCGGGCTGGGATTGGCGATTTGCCGCGAGATCATCCAGCGTCTGGACGGTGATATTTCCTATCTCGCCGGGGTTTCGGGCGGCGCCTTTCGGGTCACGCTGCCTGCATTGGGCGATAATGCCACCAAAGTCTCATAAGTAGTCGATAGATAAAGGTATTGGTAACCCTCTGCGGGCTACAACGGGTGCAAGAGGCGGCAAGGTTTCAGGTTCACCACGTATGTCTGATACGACAACACAGGATTCAGCAAGCGGCAAGGCAGGGGGCCTTGCGCGAAAGCTGGCAGCAAACAAGGAGGGGTCAGGTGCGCTCAACGGGTCGCTGACTCTGAAGGCCCTGCGCCGGTCCCTTGCGCGCGCGGCTGCGGAGCTGTGCGATTTGCCCTTGGCAGTCCTGGCGGCACGGCAGGCCAACCGATCTCCGGAAGAACTGCACGAACACCTGTCTGACAAGCATCTTCTGGTGATCCTGGATGGTCCGGGTGGCCGTATCGGGGCCGCCACCATGGATGCCGCGCTGGTCACCGCGCTGATCCAGAAGCAGACGATCGGCCAGGTGATGGGCAAGACTCCCACCGAGCGCCATTACACCCCAACCGATGCCGCGATGACGGCAGAGTTTCTTGAAACCGCGCTGAAGAAAGTCGTGGCGATGCTGGACGGGCAAAAGGACCAGTCCACATTCGCCGGCTATCGATTCGGTGCGCAGATCGAAGACGTGCGCAGTCTTGCCCTGGGGCTGGAGGCGGATGACTATCGCGTGCTGTCGCTGACCGTCGATCTGGCCATCGGTGCGATGCAGGGTGAATTGAACCTGATCCTGCCGGAACCGACCCTGGAAGAACTGGGGATGTCTGGCTCCTCCGGGCCGTCTTTGGGAAGCAACCTGGGGTCGATGCGCGCCGAACTCTCGGCCGTGCTGTGCAAGATGCGCGTGCCTTTGAATGAGTTCTCGGGATTGAAGATTGGCGACGTGCTGCCGCTCGATCAAGCCTTCCTCTATGAAACGGATTTGCAGGCGGTCAGTGGTCAATCCATTGCCCAGGGACGCCTTGGGCAATTGAACGGTGCGCGTGCCGTGCGTCTCAATCAACCCCGCACCCGGCTGGTCGGCGACGCGGATGCGGGCGAAATGGGCTTCTCCGACGGCGTCGGTGCCGATGCCTTGCCATCCCCGGATGAGATGCCGACCATTGATCTGGGCATCGCCGCCGAAGATTTGCAGGATCCGCTCGACAACAGCCTTGGCGGTGGTCTTGGTAGCGAATTTGGCACCGGCGGTCTTGGGGATATGGGCGGCGAACTTGGTGCCGGGCTTGGTGGTGACCTCGGGGGTGACCTGGGCGGCGATCTGGGCGGTGATTTCGGTGGTGGCCTGGGGGCGGACTTGGGTGGTGATCTGGGGGCCGGATTGGGCGGCGACCTGGGTGGCGACCTGGGCGGGGGGCTCGGTGCAGATCTCGGGGGCGACCTCGGTGCTGATCTGAGCGCGGGTCTGGGCGACCTGCCTGCACTGCCAGAGGCGAACCTGGACGGATTTGACCCGGATGATGCTGCTGCGGAAATCTCCAAACTTGCTGGTCTGGGGTCGGGCTGACCGTTTCCGGGCCGCAGGGTCCTGGCCGCGATGGGCGGCCAATGCTCACCAATAGAATCAGAAAACCTCGGGGCTGGCCCCGAGGTTTTTGATGTGGGGCAGGTGGGTTCTCAGTTTCCCTCGAACCCGGTGCCAGGAGGTTACTGGCTGGCCAGAGCCTCCAATGCCGGGCGCAACCCGTCCAGCGCGTAGCCTGCCGCTGCCGTCTTGGCGAGCACCTCGTCGGCGCCCAGGTCCGCGGCATGCCCCAGGGCCCAGACCACCGAACTGCGGGTGCCAGAGGCGCAATAGGCAAGCACCTGACCTTCGGCGCCTTCAAACAGCGCCTTTTGCCGGGCGACATTCTCGGGTGTCATGGTCTGATGGGTCAGCGGCAGTTCTTCGAAGGCCAGACCGGCCGCTTCGGCGGCGGCGCGAATGGTGGCGGCCTGATGGCTGGGCGGCACCTCGCCGTCGGGGCGGTTGCAGATCACCAGCTTGAAGCCGGCCTCTGCGATTGCGGGGATGTCCTCGACCGAAATCTGCGGCGAGACGGCGTAGCGGGGGGTGATTTCACGAGCTTGCATGGCCATCCTTTACGCTTTTGCGGCCAGTCGGTCTAGCTGTCTACCAACGGGCGCCGAGATCAACATGCCCGCGGACATGGCAGCCAGGAACAGAAGGCCTGCCCAGCCATTATAGGTCAGCGAGGCAAGCGCCGGTCCCGGGCAAAGCCCTGCCAGGCCCCAACCCATGCCGAACATCACCGATCCGGTGACCAGGCGGTGATCCAACTCCGGGCGCGCGGTGGGAAAGTCACCGCCAACCAGCGGCTGGCGACCTCGGGTCAGGCGCCAGGCAAAGAACATCGGGATGACCGCGCCGCCCATGACAAAGGCCAGGGTCGGATCCCAATTGCCGAAGACATCAAGCCAGCCCTGCACCTTGGTGGTGTCGGTCATGCCGGAGATGAACAGGCCGCCGCCAAACAGGCTGCCCGCGATCAGAGAGAGAATAAGACGCATCAGATCAGCCCCAGAACGTGACGGAAGATGGCAAGGGTCAGACCACCGGCCAGGATGTAGAACACGGTTGCAACGATACCGCGCAGCGAAAAGCGGGAGATGCCGCAGACGCCGTGGCCCGAGGTGCAGCCATTGGCGATCCGGGTGCCCACACCCACCAGCAGACCGGCGGCGATGATGACCCAGACATCGGTGGTCATATGGGTGTCGATCTCGACATTGTAGAGCGGCCAGAGGATCAGCGGCGTGACGATCACGCCAACCAGGAAGGCAAGGCGCTCCCACAGGCTGTTCCAGCCGCTGCCGTCGATGAGGCCTCCGAAAATGCCGCTGGCGCCCATGACGCGGCCATTGCCGAGCAAATAAACGGCGCCGCCAAGGCCGATGATTCCGCCCCCGACGAGGCCCCAGATCCAGTCTGTTTCCATTCTTCGCGTTTCCTTGATGTGCGACGCTGCATCTCTTGACGTGCTGGCAGCGCCTGACCTGTCTTGGTGGCGCAGCGCCCTTCGCGGGGCGCTGCGCTGTGCTGTGTTAGATCTTGTTGACGGGGATCTTCAGGAAGACATCGCCCTGTTCATCCGGTTCCGGCATCTGGCCTGCGCGCATGTTGACCTGCAGCGAGGGCAGGATCAGCCGAGGCATGCCGAGCGTGGCATCACGGGCGTCGCGCATGGAGGTGAAGTCCTCGATGCTCTTGCCTGCGCCGATATGGATATTGAGCGCCTTCTGCTCTCCGACCGTGGTTTCCCAAGCATATTCGTCGCGGCCCGGCGCCTTGTAGTCGTGGCCGACAAAGATGCGGGTGTCATCGGGCAGGGCCAGGATCTTCTGGATCGACTGGTAGAGCGTCGTGGACGAGCCGCCTGGGAAATCGCAGCGTGCGGTGCCGAAATCGGGCATGAACAGCGTGTCGCCCACGAAGGCGGCATTGCCGACCACATAGGTGAGGCAGGCAGGCGTATGGCCGGGCGTGTGCAGCACTTCGCCGCGCAGCTGGCCGATCATGAAGGTATCGCCTTCCTTGAACAGTTGGTCGAACTGGCTGCCATCGCGCTGGAACTCGGTCCCTTCGTTGAAGACCTTGCCGAAGGTGTCCTGAACGATGGTGATATTCTCACCGATGCCGATCTTGCCGCCCAGGCGTTCCTGCAGATAGGGCGCGGCGGACAGGTGGTCGGCATGCACATGGCTTTCAAGGATCCACTCGGTCTTCAGACCTTCTTCCTTGATCCAGGCGATGATTTCATCCGCCGATTGGGTGTCGGTACGACCTGCTGCGTGATCGAAGTCCAGCACCGAATCGACAATCGCACAGGCGCTGCCGTTGGGGTCGCGGACGACGTAGGAGACGGTATTGGTGGCTTCGTCGAAGAAGGCTTTGACGATTGGATTCATGGTGGGACACTCCCTTGCGTTTCCTATTCATATGTTGAAATTGGAATGTGTTTCAAGTCTCGCCGCGCATTTTCCGCAAACATTCCTGTTTTCCGGCGCCATAGGGTGAGCATAGCAGGCTAAAGCGCGACAACGCTGGCAAATCGGTCTGCGCTGCGGGCGGATGGGCCGACTTTTGCGGAAAATATCGGCGCATTGACGCTCAACCGCGGTATCAAGGTGCGAATTTCGGGGCTTCTGCTTTATTTCTGTTTCAATTCCCTGCCACAGTGGCAGGGCAAAGGGGAGGACTTGCAATGAAGACTGCTAATCTGCTGCAAAATGCTGAGCGGATCGAAAAGGAGTTGCGCGCGGTATCCGGGCCGACCCGCGACAAGCTGGAACGGGAGTTTCTCAGCATTCTGGCGCAACTGCGCCAAAGCGGTGCCAGGATTTCAGCGCATCTGCGCAGTGTCGAACACGCGCTGGAAGAAGACGCCACCGAGCGACAGTTCGACAATATGCCCGTCTGATCATTAGGCCTGCCTGAGATTTAAGCTTGCCTGAGAATTTGGGCACCGTCGCCAAAGGGGCGGGGCTGGTCGCGGTGTGTCAGGACAGGAAGATGCCGAGCATCACCAGCATCAACCCGATCACCGACAGGAACAGGGCGCCCAGATTGTAGGGCAGCACCGATTGCACGACGGCGCGCAGCGCCTCGTCGTCCAGTTTCTGACGGCGTGCCTTGGCGACGCGCAGAATGCACCAGATCAGGCCCAGTAGACCGGCGACGGACAGGGCCGCACCGACCCAGACGAGGATTTCAAACATGCCGGTCTCCCGCAGTTGACTGCCGCTGCGCCTAAAGGATTGGCGTAGATGATGCAAGGCCGCGAGGGCGGCCAGCGGGTGCAAATCAACGCGGTAGGCGGGCGGGGCAGCATTCCAACCTTGCGATGATCCCGCCGGGGCGCTATCCCCTCTCTTCGACTGCACTGACATGCCTTGCTGACGGAGCCGGATATGGATCTGACCGAAGACGAAAAAAGCGAAAACTACCGCGTAACCGCTGGAGAGCTGCGCCAGTTCATCGAGCGTTTCGAACGCCTGGACGCCGAAAAGAAGGACATCGCCGATCAGCAGAAAGAGGTGATGGCCGAGGCCAAGGCGCGCGGCTATGACACCAAGGTCATGCGCAAGGTCATCGCCCTGCGCAAGCGTGACAAGGACGACATTGCCGAGGAAGAGGCGGTGCTGGACATGTACAAAGAAGCGCTTGGTATGTAAGCGCCGCTGCGCCAGCACGAATGATCTGCACCAAAAGCATCGCCGCGTTTCCCGCTTCGGGGCGCGGCGTTTGTCTTTCCGGGCCCGTGCCGGTCATTGGGATGCTGAGGGCGTGATACGTTTCAGGTATGAAATTTTAAGCTTGAAGTATTTGACGCTCTGTCGGATATTGGCATGCAACTGTTGACCAGAACCGAGTGAGGAGACATCCCATGCCCGCAATCAACGTGCATCCCGAAGGCTGGAAACCGGCCAAGGGCTATGCCAATGGCATGGTGGCCGAAGGCAAGCTGCTGTTTGTCGGTGGCCAGATCGGCTGGAACGCGGACCAGGTGTTCGAGACGCAGGATTTCATCGGCCAGATGAGTCAGGCGCTGCGCAACATTCTGGACGTGGTGACAACGGCAGGCGGGCAGGCCAGCGACATCACCCGGCTCACCTGGTATGTGACCGACAAGGCGGAATACGTGGCCCATCAGGCGGAGGTGGGCAAAGCCTACCGCGATGTCATGGGCTATCACTTCCCGGCGATGACCATGGTTGTGGTCTCGGCCCTGGTCGAGGACGAGGCCAAGGTCGAAATCGAGGCCACCGCCGTTCTGCCCTCCTGACCCTCGCCAAGAGGCCTGCCGCGCGTGCGGCTCCTCAGAAATGCGTGAAGGCCATTTGAAAACCGCGAGGGATGCCCCACCTGTGTTGCAATCAGATGGAGGGTCTCATGCGGATCAATGCCGATTTCACCAAACGCGTCGCCGTACATTTCGACGACACTCCCTGGGTGCCAAGCCCCGCCGCCGGGGTCGAGCGCAAGATGCTGGATCGTATCGGTGCGGAGGTCGCGCGGGCGACAACCATCGTGCGCTTTGCGCCGGGCTCTTCCTTCACGGCGCATACCCATGACGGCGGTGAAGAGTATTTCGTTCTCGACGGTGTGTTTCAGGACGAGGATGGTGATTTCCCCGTTGGATCCTACGTCCGCAACCCGCCTACCTCTCGTCACACCCCGGCGGCCAGGGATGGCGCCACGATCCTGGTGAAGCTGCACCAGTTTGATCCCGAAGATCGTCAGCTGGTGCAGATCGATACGACCAAGGCAGGGGAAGAGCCACTGCACCTGTTCAGGGACGCGCGGGAGGAGGTGCGGCTGCTGACCTGGGGGCCCGGTGAGGAGGTTTCACTGGATGCACCGGGCGGGGCAGAGGTCTTCGTGCTTGAGGGCGCCTACCGCGAAAGCGGCGAGGATTTCGCCCGCTGGGACTGGTTGCGCCTGCCGCCAGGGGGCACATTCGAGGCGACCGCTGGTCCAGATGGGGCGCGCATCTGGATGAAAACAGGGCACCTCGCGGAAATGCTGAATATCTAAGCACGGCTCTTTATCTCTAAAGATCAAAGTCTTGTCGGTCGTTCTATCGGGGCGGCCGATTTTTTTGCCTGCTTCAAAAATTTTACCAGTTGATAAAAAATCAATCTGTGGCAGTCTGAATCGCAGAAAAAGAACAAACAGGGAGACACCCAATGGCGATGAGCCATCAGGCATCCGGTATCCAGGCTGGACGTTTGTCCGCCCCAGAGATCGCCGATAATTTCGGAGATCTGCATGCCCCATACGATCAGCACGAGGCCGCCGTGGCCGCTGATCGCTGCTATTTCTGCTATGACGCGCCGTGCATGACGGCCTGTCCGACCTCGATCGACATCCCGCAGTTCATCCGCGAGATTCAGGCGGGTCATCCGGTGTCGGCCGCTAAGACGATCCTGGAGCAGAACATCCTGGGCGGCATGTGCGCCCGCGTCTGCCCGACCGAGACGCTGTGTGAAGAGGTCTGCGTGCGCGAAACCGCGGAAGGCAAGCCGGTCGAGATTGGACGTTTGCAGCGCTATGCCACCGATACGCTGATGGCCCGGGGGGTGCACCCCTTCACCCGCGCCGAAGCGACGGGCAAGCGTGTTGCGGTTGTCGGTGCGGGGCCTGCGGGCCTGGCGGCAGCGCACCGGCTGGCGATGCTGGGCCACGACGTGGTGGTCTATGATGGCAAGGACAAGGCCGGCGGGCTCAACGAGTTCGGGATCGCCGCCTATAAATCCACCAATGATTTTGCCGCGCGCGAGGTCGAGTGGTTGCTGCAAATCGGCGGCATTTCAATGGAGTACGGCAAGAAGCTGGGGCAGGATCTGTCGCTTGATGCGCTGAAGGGTGACTTTGACGCGGTCTTCCTGTCGATCGGTCTGGGCGGCGTAAACGCGTTGCGCAGTGCAGGCGAAGACAAGGACGGCGTGCGCGATGCGGTGGACTTCATCGCCGAGCTGCGCCAGGCCGAGGATCTGAGCGCGCTGCCCGTTGGGCGCAACGTGGTCGTGATTGGTGGCGGCATGACAGCGGTGGACGCCGCGGTGCAGTCCAAGCTGCTTGGTGCCGAAAACGTCACCATCGCCTACCGTCGCGGCCGCGAGGCCATGGGCGCCAGCCGGTTCGAACAGGATCTGGCCGCCTCGAAAGGCGTCAAGCTGATGTTCAACGTGATGCCCAAGGCGATCCATGGCAACGGTGCCGCAGCCGAGATCGAGCTGGAATACACCGAGGTGAAGGGCGGCCGCGTGAGCGGCACCGGCGAGACGGTGCGTCTGGTGGCCGATCAGGTCTTCAAGGCCATCGGCCAGACCCTGGAAGGCCAGCCCGAGGGGCTTGAGATCGAGGGTGGCAAGATCAAGGTCTCCGAGACCGGGCAGACTTCGGTCGCCGGTGTCTGGGCCGGGGGCGACTGTGCCTCGGGCGGCGAGGACCTGACCGTGACCGCCGTGGCCGAAGGCCGCGATGCCGCAATGGACATTCATTCCAGCCTGATGGGCTAAGCCAGCCAGCTGTCCCTGAAACGGGGACGGCAGGCGAGCATGAAAAGGAACAGATAAATGGCTGATCTGACAACTGAATTTCTGGGGATCAAATCTCCGAACCCGTTCTGGCTGGCCTCGGCCCCGCCGACCGACAAGGAATACAACGTGCGCCGCGCCTTCGAGGCCGGCTGGGGCGGCGTGGTCTGGAAGACCTTGGGCTCCGAAGGGCCGCCGGTGGTCAATGTCAACGGGCCGCGTTACGGCGCGATCTGGGGCGCGGACCGGCGTCTCTTGGGCTTGAACAACATCGAGCTGATCACCGACCGCAGCCTTGAGACCAACCTCGAGGAAATTACCCGCGTCAAGAAGGACTATCCCGACCGCGCGGTGATCGTGTCGATCATGGTGCCTTGCGAGGAAGAGGCCTGGAAGGCGATCCTGCCCAAGGTCGAAGCCACCGGCGCCGACGGGATCGAGCTGAACTTCGGTTGCCCGCATGGCATGGCCGAACGGGGCATGGGCTCTGCCGTGGGGCAGGTGCCGGAATACATCCAGATGGTCACCGAGTGGTGCAAGAAATACTACTCCAAGCCGGTGATCGTGAAGCTGACGCCGAACATCACCGATGTGCGCTTCCCGGCCCGTGCGGCCAAGGCGGGCGGCGGCGATGCGGTCAGTCTGATCAACACCATCAACTCGATCGTGTCGGTCGATCTTGACAGCATGGCGCCCGAGCCGACCATCGGCGGCAAGGGCACCCATGGCGGCTATTGCGGCCCGGCGGTGAAGCCGATTGCCATGAACATGGTGGCCGAGATCGCCCGTGATCCGCAGACCCATGGCCTGCCGATTTCCGCCATCGGCGGCGTCACCACCTGGAAGGACGCCGCAGAATTCATGGCGCTGGGGGCTGGCAACGTGCAGGTCTGCACCGCGGCCATGACCTATGGTTTCAATGTGGTCAAAGAGATGATCTCTGGCCTGTCCAACTGGATGGATGAGAAGGGCTACACCTCGACCCAGGACTTCATCGGCATGGCGGTTCCCAATGTGACCGATTGGCAGTATCTGGATCTGAACTTTGTCACCAAGGCCAAGATCAGCCAGGACGATTGCATCAAATGCGGCCGTTGCTATGCGGCTTGCGAGGATACCTCGCACCAGGCCATCGCCATGAGCGAGGACCGCACCTTTACCGTGAAGGATGAGGAATGCGTGGCCTGTAACCTTTGCGTCAATGTCTGTCCGGTCGAAGGCTGTATCACCATGGAAGAGGTCCCCGTGGGCGAGGTGGATCTGCGCACCGGCAAGGTGGTGACCGGCGAATATGCCAATTGGACGACCCATCCTAACAATCCATCGGCAACCGCGGCTGAATAAGCTTCGCTCTGCAAGATGTTGATAAAATGTAAAAAGGCGCCCCGTTCGGGCGCCTTTTCTGGTTTGGGCTCTTGCTTAAGCGGGGGTCAGCATCCGCCGGTAGAATGTGTCCAGGAAATCCGGTGCGGCGTCGAACGGATCCTCTGATCCCATCAGCGTGCGCACCTGAACGTCGAAATCGGCGTAATGCTGGGTCAGCGACCAGATCGAAAAGATCAGATGCTTTGGATGCGACGGCTTCAGCCGACCTGCTGTCATCCAGCCTTCGATCACCGCGGCTTTTTCCTCGACCAGGCCTTTCAGGTCGGTGGACAGGGCCTCCAGCATACGGGGGGCGCCTTGGACAATTTCATTGGCAAACAGGCGGCTTTCACGCGGGAAATCCTGGCTCATCTGCAGCTTGCGCTGCACATAGGCGAGCATCTCTTCCAGGGGATCTCCTTCGGGATCAAGGGCGCGTAGGGGATCCAGCCACGTGTCGAGAAGTTCGGACAAAAGTGCTGTGAAAATCGCTTCCTTCGAAGGGAAATAGTAGAGCAGGTTGGGCTTTGACAGTCCGGCCTCGCTGGCGATCTGATCTACCGTTGCGCCTCGGAACCCATGGGCAGAGAACACTTCCAACGCGGCCTCCAGGATGGCGGCGCGATTCTTTTTCTGGATACGGGTGGCGGGGCGATCCTTGGGCATGGGCGACTGTTGGGGTCCTTGACTGGCGCGGCATCTGCAGATCGCCTGTATTTCACACATTTCACCAGTAAACCAAGTGTTTTCGCCTATGATCTGACGCAATTTCTTGACTGACTGTGCCCGGATGGTAGCTTGAGTTTGACCAGTTGGTCAAATCCGGCGGCACAAGATCGGGACCAACCAATCAAAGCCACCGATAGGGCGCAAAGCCAAAATAACCCGCGCATAGACGGGATTGACAGGAAGGAAGCTGCGATGACGTCGCTTGGACAGAATTTGAAGATCAACGGCGATCGGCTGTGGGACAGTCTGATGGAGATGGCCAAGATCGGCCCCGGTGTTGCCGGCGGCAACAATCGCCAGACCCTGACCGATGAAGACGCCGAAGGGCGCGCCCTGTTCCAGAAGTGGTGCGAGGATGCGGGCTGTACCATGGGGCTGGACCAGATGGGCAATATGTTCGCCCGTCGCGAAGGCACCGACCCGGATGCGCTGCCGGTCTACGTGGGCTCGCACCTGGATACCCAGCCGACCGGTGGCAAGTATGATGGTGTTCTTGGTGTGCTGGGCGGGCTTGAGCTCATTCGCTCGCTCAACGATATGAATATCAAGACAAAACACCCCATCGTGGTGACCAACTTCACCAATGAGGAGGGCACCCGCTATGCCCCGGCGATGCTGTCGTCGGGCGTGTTTGCGGGCATTCACACGCAGGACTGGGCCTATGATCGGGTCGATGCCGAGGGCAAGAAATTCGGCGATGAGCTGAAGCGGATCGGCTGGCGCGGCGAAGAGGAAGTCGGGGCGCGCAAGATGCATGCCTTCTTTGAGCTGCACATCGAGCAGGGTCCGATCCTGGAGGCCGAGGGCAAGGATATCGGCGTGGTCACGCACGGCCAGGGCCTGAGCTGGACCCAGGTCACCATCACCGGCAAGGATGCCCATACCGGATCGACCCCGATGCCGATGCGCCGCAATGCGGGTCTTGCCATGGCGCGGGTTCTGGAAACCGTGGATGAAATCGCCTGGTCCCATGCACCGCATGCGGTGGGGGCGGCCGGGCATATCGATGTCTATCCGAACTCTCGCAATGTGATCCCGGGCAAGGTTGTCTTTACCGTCGATTTCCGCAGCCCGGAACTGGCAGTGATCGAAGACATGGAAAACCGCCTGCGCCAAAAGGGCCAGGAGATCGCCGATGCCATGGGCGTTTCGATCGAATTCGAAAAGGTTGGCGGCTTTGATCCGGTGAAATTCGACGACGCCTGCGTCACCGCCGTGCGCAGCGCTGCCGAGCGACTGGGCTATTCCCATCTCGACATCATTTCCGGTGCCGGCCATGATGCGTGCTGGATCAACCGCGTGGCACCGACCGCCATGGTCATGTGCCCCTGTGTCGACGGGCTAAGCCACAATGAAGCCGAGGAAATCAGCAAGGAATGGGCCGAAGCCGGGGCGAATGTCCTGTTCCATGCCGTCGTCGAAACTGCTGAAATCGTTGAGTAACCCGGTGAAAGACGTGCTGTCGCAGCGGGCTGATCTCCAGTGATCGAATCCGGCCTCTCCATCCCCGATCGGATCAAGCATCTGATCGAGACGGAGATGGCCGAGTTCAATGTCACCAGCGAGGTCGGCCTTGCGACCCTCTATGCCTTTCGCGCGGCGCTGTGCGAGCCGGAAGCGGTGACGGTGAATTTTTCCGGCGGTCTGACGCAGGAGTGCTGGGCCGTCACCCATCCCAACGGCGACTACCGGGTCATCTATCTGCCACTGGCGGGGTATTTCTCGCTCTGTGTCGACTCGGTTTTCGGCCCGCTCGACATCGGCGTCCATGGACATGCAATCGGCTGTTTCAGCTCCGTCTGAGAAAGGCCGAATACAACAATAAAACAGGGAGTTAATAGACATGAGTAAAGTCATCAAGAACGGGACGATCGTCACGGCTGATCTCACCTACAAGGCGGATGTTCTGATCGAAGACGGCGTGATCACCCAGATCGGCGCCAACCTGAAAGGCGACGAGGAGTTGGACGCCACCGGCTGCTACGTGATGCCGGGCGGGATTGACCCGCATACCCACCTCGAGATGCCCTTCATGGGCACCTATTCCTCGGATGATTTTGAAAGCGGCACCCGGGCCGGCCTTGCGGGCGGCACCACCATGGTTGTCGATTTTGCCCTGCCGAACCCGGGCGAAAGCCTGCTGGATGCGCTGAAGCGCTGGGACAATAAATCCACCCGCGCCAACTGCGATTACTCCTTCCACATGGCCGTGACCTGGTGGGGCGAGCAGGTCTTTGACGATATGAAGACCGTGATCGAAACCCGCGGCATCAACACCTTCAAGCACTTCATGGCCTATAAGGGCGCGCTGATGGTCAATGATGACGAGCTTTACGCCAGCTTCCAGCGTCTGTCTGAACTTGGCGGTATTGCCATGGTCCACGCCGAAAACGGCGATGTGGTGGCGGAACTCAGCGCCAAGCTGCTGGCCGAGGGCAACAATGGCCCAGAGGCGCACGCCTATTCCCGCCCGCCGCAGGTCGAAGGCGAGGCCACCAACCGTGCCATCATGATTGCCGATATGGCGGGCGTGCCGCTTTACGTGGTGCATACCTCCTGCGAGGAAAGCCACGAGGCGATCCGCCGCGCCCGCATGCAGGGCAAACGCGTCTGGGGCGAGCCGCTGATCCAGCACCTGACCTTGGATGAAAGCGAGTATTTCAACCAGGATTGGGACCATGCCGCGCGCCGCGTGATGTCGCCGCCCTTCCGGAATAAGCAGCACCAGAACAGCCTGTGGAACGGTCTCCAGTCCGGTTCCCTGTCTGTGGTGGCGACCGACCACTGCGCCTTTACCACCGACCAGAAACGCTATGGCGTGGGTGATTTCACCAAGATCCCGAACGGCACCGGCGGCCTTGAGGACCGGATGCCCATGCTCTGGACACACGGGGTGAATACCGGCCGTCTGACGCCGAATGAATTCGTTGCCGTAACCTCAACAAACATCGCCAAGATCCTGAATTGCTATCCGAAAAAAGGTGCCGTTCTGGTCGGTGCCGATGCCGACCTGGTGGTCTGGGATCCCGAAAAGACCAAGACCATTTCGGCCGCGTCGCAGCAGTCCTCGATCGACTACAACGTCTTTGAAGGGCATGAGGTCAAGGGCCTGCCGCGCTTTACCCTGACCCGCGGCCATGTGGCGGTGCATGATGGTGAGATCCGCACCCAGGAAGGCCATGGTAAATTTGTCGAACGTGAGGCAAACACCACCGTGAACAAGGCGCTTTCGACCTGGAAGGAACTGACCGCCCCCCGCCCGGTGGAGCGGAGCGGCATTCCGGCGACAGGCGTGTAATCTGGCTATAATCCGAAGGCGGGCCGCCGCAGGTGGCGGGCCGCACTTCCGTCCGACTAAGGCAATGACATGACAAATGAAACGACACCCCAGGCCAGTTCATCCCAGGCCGTCGTAGAGGCGCGCGATCTGAACCTCGTGTTCGAGACCAACGATGGTCCGGTGCAGGCGCTGAAGGATGTGAACCTCACCATCAACAAGGGCGATTTCGTCAGCTTCATCGGCCCCTCCGGCTGCGGCAAGACGACTTTCCTGCGGGTGATGGCGGCGCTGGAACACCCCACCAGCGGCTCGATCACCGTGAACCGCATGACGCCGGATGAGGCGCGTCAGAAGCGGGCCTATGGCTATGTGTTTCAGGCGGCGGGGCTGTACCCGTGGCGCAGCATTGCCAAGAACATCAAGCTGCCGCTTGAGATCATGGGCTATTCCAAGGAAGAGCAGGATAAGCGCGTCTCACAAGTCCTTGACCTGGTGGAGCTTTCTGGATTTGGCGGCAAATACCCCTGGCAGCTGTCGGGCGGCATGCAGCAGCGGGCCAGCATTGCCCGCGCGCTGGCATTCGATGCCGATATCCTGTTGATGGACGAACCTTTCGGGGCGCTGGATGAGATCGTGCGCGATCACCTGAACGAACAGCTCTTGAAACTCTGGGCGCGCACCGACAAGACCATCGGTTTCGTCACCCACTCGATCCCCGAGGCGGTCTATCTCAGCACCAAGATCGTCGTGATGTCGCCGCGCCCGGGCCGGATTACCGATGTGATCGAAAGCACCCTGCCAAAGGAACGGCCGCTCGATATCCGCGACAGTCAGGAGTTCATCGACATTGCGCACCGGGTGCGTGAAGGTCTGCGCGCGGGGCATAGCGATGACTGATCCGCGTCGTAGAACCTGTCAAACCGGAGGGGTGACATCCGTGCACCCCGCGTGCACCCCCCGTGCACCGCTTTGCTGTCAGATCGGGGAGGTGTTGCCATGAAGAACATCCTCGCCGTTCTCACCGTTGTCGCCGCCATCATCGCCTTCTGGTATGCCGCTTGCGTTCCGATGAACATCAAGGGGGTTCTGGACCAGGCCGAACGGGCAGGGGCCACAGTCACTCCCGCCACCGCCAAAGAGCGCCGCGACATGGGCAGTTTTGGGCTGGTAGCCACGAACACCTTTGCCATTGCCGATACCTGGGCGCAGGACCGCCCGCGTCTGCCCGCGCCGCATCAGGTCGCGGTGGAGCTGTGGAAGACCACGGTGGAGAAGAAGATCACCTCCAAACGCAGCCTGATCTACCACGGGCAGGTGACGCTCAGCGCCACGCTCTTGGGCTTTGCCATCGGCACCGGGCTGGGCATCCTGCTGGCCGTCGGGATCGTGCATTCCAAGGTGATGGACATGTCGGTGATGCCCTGGGCCATCGTCAGCCAGACCATCCCGATCATCGCGCTGGCGCCCATGATCATCGTGGTTTTGTATTCCATCGGGGTGCAGGGGATTTTGCCCAAGGCGATCATCTCGGCCTATCTCAGCTTCTTCCCGGTGGTTGTGGGCATGGTGAAGGGGCTGCGCAGCCCCGACCACATGCAGCTGGATCTGTTGAAGACCTACAACGCCTCGACCTCGCAGGGGTTCTGGAAGCTGCGGCTGCCGTCCTCGCTGCCTTACCTTTTTGCCTCGCTCAAGATCGGTATCGCGGCATCCCTGGTGGGCGCCATCGTGGGTGAGTTGCCGACTGGCGCGGTTGCCGGCCTTGGCGCGCGGCTTCTGGCGGGCAGCTACTACGGGCAGACGGTGCAGATCTGGTCGGCGCTCTTCGCAGCCGCCATCCTGGCGGCGCTTCTGGTGGCGCTTCTGGGTCTGATTGAACGTCTGGTTCTCAAACGCATGGGGATGAGCGCATGATCGAAGTTCTCTTTGCCGTTGTCGCCTGGCTTATGGGCTGGTGGATCAACAGCCGCCTTGCCAATAGTCCCGCCGCCAAGACGCGGGCCGTAAAACTGGCAGTGCCGCTGATCTTTGGCGTCACCATCCTGATTGTCTGGGAACTCTTGGTGCGGGGGCTTGAGGTCTCCATGGTGATCCTGCCTGCGCCCACTGTGATTGCCGAACGCTTCGCCACCTCGATCCCGATCCTGTGGCAGGACTTTGCGCAGACCTTCATCAAGGGGGCGCTGTCTGGCTACCTGATCGGCTGCATTGCCGCCCTGGCCATGGCCGTGGCGGTGGATCGCAGTGATTTCCTGCGCCGGGGTCTGTTGCCGGTGGGCAATTTCGTGGCGGCCCTGCCCATCGTCGGCACCGCACCGATCCTGGTGATGTGGTTCGGCTTTGACTGGCAGTCCAAGGCGGCCGTTGTGGTGGTCATGGTGTTCTTCCCGATGCTGGTGAACACGGTTGCGGGCCTGAGCGAGACCTCTGCCATGCAGCGAGACCTGATGCGCACCTATGCGGCCAGCTATTGGCAGAGCTTCTTCAAGCTGCGCCTGCCCGCCGCCTTGCCGTTTATCTTCAACGGGTTGAAGATCTCCACCACGCTGGCATTGGTCGGCGCGATCGTGGCCGAGTTCTTCGGCTCGCCCACCGTCGGCATGGGCTTTCGCATTTCGACCAGCGTTGGACAGCTGGCGCTGGACATGGTCTGGGCCGAGATCCTGGTCGCCGCGCTTGCCGGATCGGCCTTCTATGGCGTGATCGCCCTGATCGAGAAATCACTGACCTTCTGGCACCCCTCGCAGCGGGGGTGACAGCCGCAATTTCATCGCTCCGGGCAGGGTGTCCGGGGCGATGAGACCACAGGGCAACGGCCCGGTCTTTCCCAGCCCGACGGAGGCATCAGGGAGCCACCAGACCAGCGCCCAATGCTTGCGCAGACCGACAAAAAGCCAGGCACTGGCACAAGAAAAATCTTTGAACAAATGGTCAAATTCGCGCAAGCTGCAACCATAACCAACAGGGAGAACCTACCAATGAAACACATTCTGACAGCCGCCGCGCTGGCCCTTGGTGCCGCCGGAGCCGCTCAGGCCGCAGACGACGTCAAGCTGCAGTTGAAATGGGTGACACAGGCACAGTTCGCTGGCTACTACGTGGCGCTCGACAAGGGGTTTTACGAAGAAGAAGACCTGAACGTCACCATTCTGCCCGGCGGTCCGGACATTGCCCCGACCCAGGTGATCGCAGGTGGCGGTGCCGATGTGACCGTCGAATGGATGCCCGCCGCACTGGCTGCGCGCGAAAAGGGCCTGCCGCTGGTCAATATCGCCCAGCCGTTCAAATCCTCGGGCATGATGCTGACCTGCTGGAAGGACACCGGCATTGCCGAGCCCAAGGATCTGGCGGACCGCACCCTGGGTGTGTGGTTCTTCGGCAATGAATTCCCCTTCATGAGCTGGATGAGCAAGCTGGGCATCTCCACCGAAGGCAAGGGCGAGATGGGCGTCGAAGTCCTGAAGCAGGGCTTCAACGTGGACCCGCTGCTGCAGCGTCAGGCCGACTGTATCTCCACCATGACCTATAACGAATACTGGCAGGTGATCGATGCGGGCGTCTCCCCGGACGAACTGGTGACCTTCAAGTATGAAGACCAGGGCGTCGCGACCCTGGAAGATGGTCTTTACGTGCTGGAAGACAAGCTGAGCGATGCGGAATTCGCGGGCAAGATGGAGCGTTTCGTGCGTGCCTCGATGAAGGGCTGGAAATACGCCGAAGCCAACCCGGATGAAGCCGCCGAGATCGTTCTGGACAACGATGCCTCCGGTGCGCAGACCGAAGAGCACCAGAAGCGCATGATGAGCGAGATCGCCAAGCTGACCGCAGGCAGCAACGGCGCGCTGGATGTCGCCGATTATGAGCGGACCGTTGCGACCCTCTTGGGCGGTGGCTCCTCGCCGGTGATCACCAAGGCTCCGGAAGGCGCCTGGACCCATGCCATCACCGATGCCGCGCTGAAGTAAGCGGATCGGATATCGAAGAATTGGCCCGTCCCTGATGTCTTGGGGGCGGGCTTTTTCGTTTCAAAACTGTACTTTAGCTTTGTTCCAGGAAGCCGCCGTAAAGCCCCTGCTTGAAGATCAGACCCTTTCCCGGGCGGGTGGCGAAACGTTGAACTTGGCCCAGGATGATGGTGTGATCCCCGGCTGGGTGGCTGGCATGGGCACTGCAGTCGAACCGCGCCAGAACCCCGGCCAGATGCGGCGTGCCATCTTCGGCCTGCTGCCAGCGGACGGAGGTAAAATCATCGCCGCAGCGGGCGAAATGGATGGCAAGATCCAACTGGTCTTCGGCCATCACATGGATCGAAAAACGCTCTGCCGCGACAAAGGCATCATGCCGCAGAGAGGCATGGGCAGGGCACCACATCAAGAGCGGCGGATCCATCGATACCGACGAGAAACTATTGGCGGTAAAGGCCAGCGGTCCTTGCTCCGTCCCGGTGGTGATCACGGTGACGCCGGTCGCAAAGCAGCCCAAGGCATCGCGATAGGCCCGCTGTGTCTCGGGCCCAGGGGTGAAGCCCGGGGTCAAGGTGGTGTCTGGCATGGTTCGCGCCCTTTGTCAGAGTGATCCGTCAGATCTAAAGCGTGTTTCGAAGTCATTTCTACGCAACACGTTCTAGGCCCCGACCTGCCACGGGCCAGTCTATTTGTCCACCGGGTTCAGATCTTCCAGCAGGCGCCCATGGGCGCGGGTCTGTTCGATGACGTCGCCCAGGGTGGCAAAGCCGCGCGCCTCCAGCATCGGCAGCATTCGGCACAGCACCTCGGCGGTGGCACGGGCATCGCCCAGGGCGGTGTGGCGCAGGGCGGTAGGGATTGTCACATCCAGCCGGTCGCACAGCGCATCCAGCGTATGCGGCACCGAGGCGCCGAACAGGACCGCGCTCAACAGCACCGTATCCAGCACCGGGTGATCCCAGCTGAGGTCCAGCCGCTTGGCTTCGCGGTGCAGGAAGGCCATGTCAAAGGGCGCGTTATGGGCAACGATCACCGCATCGCGGGAAAAGTGGTGGAAGGTGCGCGACACCGTGGCGAAATCGGGCGCACCTTTCACCATCGCGTCGGTGATCCCATGCACCTTGGTAGAGGCCTGCGGGATCGGGGTGCCGGGATCGACCAGCAGATCCAAAGCCTCTCCATCCACGATCCGGCCTCGCAGCACCCTGAGGGCGCCCAGCTGCACCACGTGATCCTTATGCGGCAGCAGCCCGGTGGTTTCCGTGTCAAATACCGCAAATGACAGATCCGACAGGCGCCGCTCCTCGATCTTGCGGACGACCGGATTCAACAGACCGAAATCATAGATCAAAGGTCGGGCCGCCTCGGGGGCGATCCGGGCCTCGGCGCTGTCGAAGATCAGCACATAGCCTGCCGCGTCCCCCAAGGGTTTCAGCCGCAAGCCATATGTTTGCCGCCCGTCGCTGCCGGTGATGCGGGCGGCGATCTCCTGACCGCTGCGGACCATCTTGCCGTAAGCGGTCTCCAGGGTGCTTGCCTCCAGGTAGTCGCCAAGGGCTGCACCCAGGCGGGCCGGGGCGATCTGCGACAAGACGCTTGCGGCCTGCGCATCGTAAAGAACGATACGGTGATCCGGCGACACCATGACCGTTGCCACCGGCACTTCGGACAGAAGGGTGGTCAGCCGCGCCTTTTCCGCCTCCAGCCGGGTGGTTTCACGGGCAATCGCCTCGGCGGTGGAGAGATTGGCCTCTCCCAGCTTGCCCAACAGGCTGGAGGCTGCCGGGGCCAGGTCACCCAGATAGCGCGCGGCCTCCGGATCCAGGGAAGAGGTCACCCCGCCATGGGCGCGCGCCCGCAGGCCAGCCGCCAGCCGTTCAATCGGCTTTGCGACGTTTTCGTCGAACAACAGCCAAATCCCGGCCGTGATCCCGAGGATGGCAAATAGGCTGAGCGCGCCGGAAAACACGAAGGCATCAAACAGCTCAGGCTTTCCTGCGCGGCCGTAGCCGATCCAAAGCGCGCATTCGACCGCGCTGATCGAGGCGGCAGCGATGAGACAGAAGAACAGGAAGATGCGGATCCTGAGGCTTAACCGGGCCAACATCTAAAGACCTCCGCAGAATGTGGATAGCAGCCCGTCCCCCTCGGATGGGGAGACCCAGTCGATTGCCAGGCCATCCCCCGCGCCAAAGCTGCTGTCGGAGGTGACGACGGCGCGGCGCCAGCCGGTGCAGTCCAGCCGCACGCTCAAGGCGCTGACAGGGGCCCAGCGGCCGAAGAAATACACCTCTGTCAGATATTGACCGGGCAGGCCGGGATGGGTCTTGGCCGTTGATGTATCAATGGCGGCAAAGCGTTCAACGAAGGGTACCATATAGGTCCAGGGACGGTAGAGACTGCGGTTTTCGCCGGTTTCCGCCACCACGACGCCCTCGGGCAAAGAGGCGCGGGTGCGCTCGTACCAGCCGTATTCCGAAGAGATGGTGACCGCGATCATCGCAAGGCCCGCAGCCACCGGCGCCAGCCATTTGGGGAGCCGCCCACCGCTGGCCCGCCCGATCAGCATCACGACGCCAGCCATGGCAAAGCCTGCAAAGATGGTGGCGATCAGTTCCAGAAACATGCCTTTGTCCTCTTGTGGTGCCGGGTCAGCCCAGCATGCCCTTGCCATGGCCAAGCGCGGATTGCATGGTTTTTACCACGACAAAGGCGTCGCGGAGATGACTTCGCTCAAAGTCCGACAGATCCGACGGGGCCAGGAAGTTGTCCGGAGCCTCGCCAGTGCGGATCTGGTCGGCCTGATGTTGCAGGCGGCTCTGGGCAATCAGATCATAGGCATCCATCAGGTCCCGCGCGCCCGAGGGGCTGAGCACGGTTGTGTCTGCCGCCGCCTCCAGCCGTGCGCGGGTGTTCACGGGCGCAAGCCGGGCCTGCAGAGCGTAGATCCGCCCCAGGTCCACGATCGGCACCACCCCGTTGTGTTTCAGGTCCAGCGTGTTGCGATGCTCGCCCGAGCGGATCGTGGCAATCCCGCGCAACAGCCCCAGCGGCGGCGTGTGTTTCAGCGAGTTCGAAATCATATGCGCCACAAAGATCGAATTGGCGCTGGCGGCCTGCAGAACTTCCTCTTGCAACCCGGTAAACAGGGCGGTGGTGCCGCCGATGGGCCGCAGGTCGAACATCACCGAGGCCAGCATCTGCGCCATGGGATCGGGCGTTTTGATCCAGCCTTCGAAATACTGCCGCCAGGTGCTGAGCGGCTGGCGCCAGCGCGGGTTGCTCGCCATCATATCGCCGGGGCAATAGACATAGCCGCAGGTATCAAGACCATCGCAGACGAACCGGGCCAGATCCTCGAAATAGGCAGCGTCACCCTTTTGCATCTCATAGGCGATCATCAGGCAATTGTCCTGATCGGACACCCCCGTCTGTTCCTGCCGCCCCTGCGATCCGCAGGCCAGCCAAAGGTAGGGGACGGGCGGCGGGCCAAGGCGCTCTTCGGCCAGCGCAAGCAGACGCCGGGTGGCGGCATCGGCGATATCGGTGATCAGGCGGGTCACCACCTCGTGCCGGTTGCCGCCGGCAACCAATTGCAGCAGCAATGCGGGAATGCGCGCGGTGACACGGGCCATGGCAGTGGCATCCGTGGCACGGGCGATGTCCGCGATCATTTCGGCGGAGCTCATCGCCTGCAGGCGGGTCAGGTCGGTCTGGGTCACGATTCCCGACAGCCGCCCTGCATCCACCACCGGCACATGGCCGATCCGGTGTTCCATCATTGCATGCAGCACGTCCGAAGCAATGGCGGAGGAGGGCAGCGTCAGGGGATCTCGGGTCATGATCTGCGCAACCGGGGTGGAGATCGGCAGCCCCTGGGCCAGCACTTTTTCGGTCAGGTCACGATTGGTGAGAATGCCCTCCAGGGCATCGCCCGAGGTGACGCAGACCGAGGAGATATGGTGGTCGCGCATCAGCTGCGCCGCCCCCTGGCAGGTGAGGCCGCTGGAGCAGGTCACCGGGGATTTGGCCATGAAATCCGCAACCCGCCGGGTGGCCAGGCTGTTCTGCGCTGCGCTGCCGGGGCGGCGGCGGTCAAAGAAGCGCGCGACCTTCGGTTCGCTTTGCATCAAGGCGTCGAAATCGGCGCGCGGCAGCAGCAGCAGGGCGCAATCGTCATTGGCGCGGGCCGTGGTAACGGCGATGCCGTCGCGGGTGAGACCGCGCTCGCCAAAGGAATTTCGCGGCCCCAGGATCGAGACCGTCATGCCGTTCTCGTCAAAGACTTCGACCTCACCGTGATGGACAAGGTAAAGCCCCTGCATCGGAGTCCCAAGCGTGTAGATCTCGTCTCCGGTTGCGGCGTGGATCACCTCGAACTTCGGGGCCAGTTCCGCAAGGCGTGCTGCATCAAGGCTGTCATAGGGGTGCACCGTCTTCAGGAACTGGATCAGACCATCGGGGGAAAGGGGCATGTCAAAAGCCTGTCTGCTAAGCCGGGATAAAAGTCATCCTGCCCGAGTGTGCCCGGACAGGATGGTGAGGAAAACAGGGGCGGGCCAAGATGTCGAGGGAGGCGGCCCGCCCCGGGGGGAAACCCGTGATCAGTGATCCTGGGCGGCACCCGCACCGCGCGGGATACGGACGCTTTCCACCAGCTCTTCGATCTCGGTCGGGATCGGGTCGCTGGATTTGGAGACCACATAGGCCACCGCGAAGTTCACCATCGCGCCGATCGCACCAAAGGAGGTGGACTTGATGGTGCCCAGCAGCGGATCCGCATCCGTGAAGCTGTTGGTGCCGGGGATGAAGAACCAGCCCTTGTGCAGGAAGATGTAGATCAGTGTCACCACCAGACCTGCGATCATGCCTGCAACCGCGCCCTTGTTGTTCACCTTGGTGAAGATGCCCATCATCAGCGCCGGGAAGATCGAGGCCGCCGCCAGACCAAAGGCCAGCGCCACGGTCTGCGCCGCAAAGCCCGGAGGGTTGAGGCCCAGATAGGTGGCAACCGCGATGGCAACCGCCATGGCAACACGGGCCGACAGAAGCTCGCCTTTTTCCGAGATATTCGGATTGATCGAGCCTTTGATCAGGTCGTGGCTCACAGCCGAGGAGATCGCCAGCAGCAGACCCGCCGCGGTGGACAGCGCCGCCGCCAGACCGCCCGCAGCCACCAGACCGATCACCCAGCCGGGCAGGTTGGCGATTTCGGGGTTGGCCAGAACCAGGATGTCACGGTTGAACTTGGTCAGCTCGTTGCCCTGCCAGCCGTTTTCAGCTGCCTTGGCCTGCATATCCGCGTTCTTGTCGTTGTAATACTGGATCTTGCCGTCGCCGTTCTTGTCTTCCCAGTCCAGCAGACCGGTTTTCTGCCAGGTGGCCATCCAGTCATAGCGGGCGTCGTTTTCGATCTGCTCGACCGAGACCGCTTCGCCGTTTGTGCCATTGGGCCACATCATGTCGGTGATGTTGAGGCGGGCCATGGCGCCAACTGCCGGGGCAGTCAGGTACAAGAGCGCGATGAAGACCAGCGCCCAGCCGGCGGACCAGCGTGCGTCGGACACCTTGGGAACGGTGAAGAAGCGCATGATCACGTGGGGCAGGCCAGCGGTGCCGATCATCAGCGACAGGGTGAAGAGCACCATGTTCAGCGTGTCGGCGTGGTGGGCGGTGTATTCATTGAAGCCCAGCTCGCGCACGATGGCGTCGAGCTTCGCCAGAAGCGGCTCGCCCGAGGCGGCGTGATCACCAAACAGACCCAGCGCCGGGATCGGATTGCCGGTCAGTTGCAGCGAGATGAAGATGGCCGGGATGGTATAGGCCATGATCAGCACGACGTATTGTGCAACCTGGGTATAGGTCACGCCCTTCATGCCGCCGAACACGGCATAGGCGAAGACCACACAGGCGCCGATCAGCAGACCCGCGGTGTTGGAGACCTCAAGGAAGCGGCCAAAGGCCACGCCCACGCCGGTCATCTGACCGATCACGTAAGTTGTTGAGGCCACGATCAGGCAGATCACCGCCACGATGCGCGCGGTGGGGCTGTAGAAGCGGTCGCCGATGAACTCGGATACGGTGAACTTGCCGAACTTGCGCAGGTAGGGCGCCAGCAGCAGCGCCAGCAGCACGTAGCCGCCGGTCCAGCCCATCAGGAAGGAGGAGTTGTCATAGCCGGTAAAGGCGATCAGACCCGCCATCGAGATGAAGGAGGCCGCAGACATCCAGTCCGCCGCCGTGGCCATACCATTGGTGACGGGGTGAACACCCCGGCCAGCGGCGTAGAACTCCGAGGTGGAGCCGGCACGCGCCCAGATGGCGATACCGATATAGAGCGCGAAGGAGGCGCCCACGAAGAGCAGGTTGATGGTAAACTGATCCATGGCTTATTCCTCCTCGACGCCGAATTCACGGTCGAGACGGTTCATCCGCCAGGCGTAGAAAAAGATCAGGCCCAGGAAGACCAGGATCGATCCCTGCTGGGCAAACCAGAAGCCCAGATCGCTGCCACCAACCGAGATGCCAGAGAGCATCGGGCGCAGCAGAATGCCAAATCCGAATGAAACGACAGCCCAGATCACCAGGCTGATGAGAATGATGCGCACATTGGCCTGCCAATAGCCCTTATCGGACTCGGCAGCCTTTGCGGCATTTGTTGTGTGGTCCGCCATGGCGGCTCCTCCTTGCTACGGGTTCTGCCTGCCCTGGCTTTGGACGCTGGGCAGACCTTCTCTGTTTGCCTGCGCAGCGCGATTGGACATCGGGCAGACATCAGGCATTACTCCTTTGGTCGCCAAAGCGGGGCCTTGGCGGTGCCATCGGGTATTTCGGGTCTTGAGGCGGGCGCCCGGCGGCAGCTAATGGCCGGGCGTCCGAGGTTTGGCCGGGCCTAGGGCGCGGCGGTCTTTACAATCGCGGCAAGGCCCTTGGCGACCTCGTCGATCTGGCCCATGGCATCGATCTTCTGCAGCACGCCCTTATCGCCGTAATAGGCAATCAGCGGGGCGGTCTGCTCGTGATAGGCCGCAAGACGGCTTGCCACGGTTTCAGCATTGTCATCGGCGCGGCGCTTCATCTCGGTGCCGCCGCATTTGTCGCAGGTGCCTGCCTTTTGCGGCTGCTTGAAGCTATCGTGATAGCCTTCGCCGCAGCCCGCGCAGGTGTAACGCCCGGCAACGCGGGTCACCATGGCATCGTCGTCCACCTCAAGGCTGATGGCGGCGTTGATCTTCTGGCCGGTTTCGGACAGGAGCGCATCCAGCGCCTCTGCCTGAACCGCGGTGCGGGGGAACCCATCAAGGATCACGCCCTTGGCGCAGTCGGGTTCGGCGAGGCGGTCGCGCAGGATGGCGATCACGATCTCGTCCGACACGAGGCCGCCCGATTCCATCACCGATTTCGCGGCCTTGCCGGCCTCGGTGCCCGCAGCCACGGCGGCGCGCAGAAGGTCGCCGGTCGAAAGCTGCACAAGACCAAAGCTTTCTTCCAGCATGCGGGCCTGGGTGCCCTTCCCGGCGCCCGGAGGGCCGAGAAGGATCAGAACGGCGGGGCGGGTCATCACGTCTGCCGTCATGGCCTTACCCCTTGTTCGCGCGGTTGGCGATCAGATCATCCACCACCGAAGGATCGGCGAGGGTGGAGGTGTCGCCGAGCGAGCCAAAGTCGTTCTCGGCGATCTTGCGCAGGATGCGGCGCATGATCTTGCCGGAACGGGTCTTGGGCAGGCCGGGCGCCCATTGGATCACATCGGGGCTGGCGATCGGGCCGATCTCGGTCCGCACCCAGGTGCGCAGCTCTTTCAGCAGATCATCCGACGGCTCACGGTCGTTCATCAAGGTGACATAGCAGTAAATGCCCTGACCCTTGATCTCATGCGGGTAGCCCACCACGGCGGCCTCGGCCACGGCGGCGTGGGCGACCAGCGCGCTTTCCACTTCGGCTGTGCCCATACGGTGACCGGAGACGTTGATCACGTCATCGACGCGGCCGGTGATCCAATAGTCGCCGTCTGCATCGCGGCGGCAGCCGTCACCGGTGAAGTAATAGCCCTTGTAGTCCGAGAAATAGGTCTTCTCGAAGCGCTCATGATCACCCCAGACCGTGCGCATCTGGCCGGGCCAGCTGTCCTTGATGCAAAGAACGCCCTCAACCCCGTTGCCTTCGATCTCTTCACCCGATTGCGGGTCCAGAACCACCGGCTTGACGCCGAAGAAGGGCTTCATCGCGGCCCCGGGCTTCAGCGCATGGGCGCCGGGCAGGGGGGTCATCAGGTGGCCGCCGGTCTCGGTCTGCCACCAGGTGTCGACGATGGGGCATTTGCCCTTGCCGACAACGTCATTGTACCAGTTCCAGGCCTCGGGGTTGATCGGCTCGCCGACGGTGCCCAGGAGGCGCAGATCCGACAGATCGCATTTCTCGACCCATTCATTGCCCTGCCCCATCAGCGCGCGCAGGGCGGTGGGGGCGGTGTAGAACTGGTTCACCTTGTGTTTCTCGCAGACCTGCCAGAAGCGCGAGGCATCCGGGTAGGTCGGCACGCCTTCGAACATCAGCGTGGTGGCGCCATTGGCCAGCGGGCCGTAGACGATATAGCTGTGACCGGTGACCCAGCCCACGTCGGCGGTGCACCAGTAGATATCACCATCGTGATAGTCGAAGGTGATCTCATGGGTCATCGCCGCATAGGTGAGGTAACCACCCGAGGTGTGCACCACGCCCTTTGGTTGCCCGGTGGAGCCGGAGGTGTAGAGGATGAACAGCGGATCCTCGGCGTTCATCTCGGCGGGCTTGCAGTAGTCGTTCGCCTCCAGCGCCATTTCGTTATAGTCGTAGTCGCGTCCGTCGATCCAGGTGGTCTGACCGCCGGTGCGTTTCACCACCAGGCATTTCACCGTGTCCTGGCAATGCAGTAGCGCCGAGTCGGCGTTGGATTTCAGCGGGGTCTTGCGACCGCCGCGCGGGGCTTCGTCGGCGGTGATGACGACCTTGGCATCGCAACCGTTGATCCGGGCCGCCAGCGCGTCGGGGCTGAACCCGGCAAAGACGATCGAGTGGATGGCGCCGATGCGGGCACAGGCCAGCATGGCATAGGCGGCTTCGGGGATCATCGGCAGGTAGATCACCACCCGGTCGCCCTTGCGCACGCCCATCGATTCCAGGATGTTCGCCATCCGGCAGGTGCTGCGGTGCAGATCCTTGTAGGTGATGTGCTGGGCGGCCTCGTTTGGATCATCCGGTTCCCAGATGATGGCGGTCTGATCGCCGCGGGTCTCCAGATGGCGGTCGATACAGTTGGCCGAGACGTTCAGCGTGCCGTCCGCGTACCAGTTGATCGAGACCTCGCCGAAATTGTAGTTGACGTCCTTCACCTGCGTGAAGGGTTTGATCCAGTCGATCCGCTTGCCCTGTTCGCCCCAGAAGGCGTCGGGGTCGGCGATAGAGGCTGCGTACATGTCTTGGTATTTGGCCGCGTCCACATGGGCGCGAGCAATGACGTCGTCTGACGGCGGATACACTTTGCCTTCAGGCTGCGTGGTCATCTGGTGTCCTCCCTGACTTCTCCTCAGTTTGTCACCCGACAGCGCGGTGGCGCAGGTGTCAAACCGTTTCCTTCCTCGGTCGCCATAATAAGGGAAGTTGAAAATAAGTGAATAAAGGACGCAAAAACAAAGGTTTGTTTGTAAATGAATTTCCTGCTTGTAAATATCCTGTAAACAATCGCGGCGAGGCGGCTGAATAATGATTTTTTTGCAGTGTCTTGCCTGTCAACGGCTTTGCTGCTGTTTCCGGCGGGCGGCGGCGCCAATGGCGGGATTTTTCCGGATGCACGCGTCCGCAGGGCGATACAACCTGCGGCAAAACGCGCAGCTTGTGCGGCGCCGCGATCCTTTGGGTGGAGACAGGCGACTCTGCCTGTTGCCGGGAATTTGAGCGTGCCGGGGCTTGGCAGGCCCGTGCCTTACGGTTAGCTTGTCCGCCAAGCGCCCCTCGGGACGAGGTCCGAAAACTGCAAGGGCGCAAAATGGGAGAGAAATACCATGAATAAACTTCTGACTGCCGCTGTCGCGGCTGCCGCTGGCTTTGCGATCGCCGGAGAGGCCGCAGCCACGGAATGGAATGTTTCGGTCTGGGGCAAGCGTCGCGCCTTTACCGAACATGTGGAAAAGCTGGCTGAGCTTGTCAGCGCCAAGACCGATGGCGCCTTCACCATCAACGTGAGCTACGGTGGCCTGTCCAAACCGCGCGAAAACCTGGACGGCATTTCCATCGGTGCCTTTGAAATGGCGCAGTTCTGCGCGGGTTACCACCGCGACAAGAACCCCTCGATCACCGTTCTGGAACTGCCTTTCCTGGGCGTGCAGAACCTGGAAGAGGAAGTCGCCGTCAGCCACGCGGTCTATGCGCACCCTTCGGCAGCCAAGGATCTGGCCCGCTGGAATGCGAAGCTGCTGATGACCTCTCCGATGCCGCAGTATAACCTGGTTGGCACTGGCGAGCCGCGCGATGAACTGTCCGAATTCGAAGGCATGCGCGTTCGCGCAACCGGCGGTCTGGGCAAGGCCTTCGAGGCCGTCGGCGGCGTGCCCACCTCGGTGCCTGCGACCGAAGCCTATAACGCCATGGAATCCGGTGTTGTCGACACCGTTGCCTTTGCCCAGCACGCGCATCTGTCCTTCGGCACCATCAACCGGGCCGAATGGTGGACCGCGAACCTGAACCCCGGCACCGTGAACTGCCCGGTGGTGGTCAATACAGATGCCTATGACGCGCTGAGCGATTCCGAGCGGGAAGCGCTTGACGGCTCCATCGACGAGGCAATCGCCTACTACCTCGAAAACTACGGCAAGCTGCTGACCAAATGGGACAGTGTTCTGGCCGAAAAAGGGGTCGAGAAGGTGATGATCTCCGAAGAGCAGCTGGCTGCTTTCCGTGCCAAGGCTGCCGATCCGATCCGCGAGCAGTGGATCAAGGACATGGAAGCCCAGGGCATCCCCGGTCAGGAACTCTATGACCTGGTGGTGACCACCCTGGAGAAGACCCGCGCGGGCAACTAAACGCGCATGTCAGAAACAGGCCGGGATCACTCTCCCGGCCTGTTTTTGCTTTCTGGACACTCTAACGAAAGGTGGGGGCCATGGCGGGAAACGCCGCGGTAATAGAAGACGACAGCCTGGTCAGCCGATTGGACCTGGGGCTGTTGCGGATTGAGCAGGTGCTGGCGCTGGTCAGCGGCCTTGCGGTCTTTTCGCTCATGGTGCTGGCGGTTGTCTCGGTCGGGGGACGCTCGGCCTTCAACGCGCCCTTGCCGGGCTATGTGGACTGGATCGAACAGGCGATGCCGCTGATTGCCTTCATGGGCATTGCCTATGTGCAGCGCGACGGCGGCCATATTCGCATGGACATCCTGATCGGTTCCCTGCGGGGACGAGCCCTGTGGCTGTTCGAACTGTTTTCGGTCCTGTTGATCCTGGCGCTGATGCTGCTTTTGGTCTGGGGCAGTTGGGCGCATTTCTCCCGCTCGTTCGATTTTGCAGCGCCACTGTGGAGCCGCGACAGTTCGATCGATATCGGTATTCCGCTTTGGCCGGCCAAATTGCTGGCGCCGGTGGCCTTTTCGGTGCTGTGCCTGCGGCTCCTGCTGCAGGTCTGGGCCTACGGGCGGGCGCTGGTGCTGGGGCTGGAGGCTCCGGCAGCCGTGCCGCTGATCCAGGATGCCGCCGCCCAGGCCGCCCATGAGGCGGATGTGCTCACAGGCCATGACGATGGCCATGACGATAGCGCGACTGCGCGCAATCCCAAGGAATAGGACGCGCCGATGGAACCGATTGAAATTGGCCTTTGGGTCACCGGCTTTCTTCTTGTCCTCGTGGTGACCGGCATGCGGGTTGCCTTTGCCGCCGCCCTGGCGGGGTTGGTGGGGCTGACCTGGATCTTCTGGGCCAAATTCGGCTATGATCCGGCCCGCTTTACCAAGGCGCTGACCATTGCCGTGAAAACCGCGGGGCAGGTGCCCCATTCCAAAGTGTCGAGCCAGGCGCTGTCGCTGATCCCGACCTTCATCCTGATTGGCTATCTGGCCTATTATGCCGGCCTGACCAAGGCGCTGTTCGAGGCGGCCAAACGCTGGATCGCCTGGTTGCCCGGGGGGCTTGCGGTTTCGACCGTCTTTGCCACGGCGGGCTTTGCCGCGGTATCCGGCGCCTCGGTTGCGACCTCTGCCGTTTTTGCCCGTATCGCCATCCCGGAAATGCTGGCCATCGGCTATAACAAGAAGTTCGCCGCAGGTGTGGTGGCGGCCGGTGGCACGCTGGCCTCGCTGATCCCGCCCTCGGCGATCCTGGTGATCTATGCCATTATCGTGGAACAGGACGTGGGCAAGCTCTTGTTGGCGGGCTTCATTCCCGGCGCCTTCTCGGCCATCATCTACGGCGGGCTGATCGTCGGTATCGCCATGGTCTTCAAGACCGTTGGCCCGCCGGTCAAGGGCTTCACCTGGGGGCAGCGGTTCGCCTCCTTGCCGGGGGCTCTGCCGATCATCCTGGTGGTGCTGATCATCATCTGCTTTGTCTACAACCCCTTTGGCGAGCAGGCCTGGGGTACCCCGACCGAGGGCGGCGCCATCGGGGCCTTCATCGTGTTCCTTTACGCGCTGAAGGAGGGCATGAAGTGGTCCGAGCTGAAATCCGCATTGTTGGAAACCGCGAAACTCTCGGTGATGATCTTCTCGATCATCTGGGGCGTTCTGATCTACGTGCGCTTCCTGGGGTTTGCGGATCTTCCGGGCGCCTTTTCGGACTGGATCACCTCGCTGGATATGTCGCCCATGGTGATCCTGATCTGCATCCTGCTGGCCTATGCGGTGCTGGGGATGTTCATGGATGCGATCGGCATGCTGCTGTTGACGCTGCCGGTGGTCTACCCGGCGGTGATGGCGCTCAATGGCGGCGAAGCGGTCTCGGCCGCGGACAGCGCCTTTGGCATGAATGGCACCATGTGCGCGATCTGGTTCGGGATCCTGGTGGTGAAGATGGCCGAGTTCTGCCTGATCACCCCGCCGATCGGTCTCAACTGCTTTGTTGTGGCCGGTGTGCGGGATGACCTGAGCGTGCAGGATGTCTTCAAGGGGGTCACCCCCTTCTTCATCGCCGATGCGGTGACCATCGCCCTGTTGGTCGCCTTCCCGGGGATCGTGCTCTACCTGCCGTCGCTGGCGGGCTAGGCGGACTGAAACCTTTGGGCTGCGCCTGTCCCTTGGGCGCAGCCGACACGCCTGGGTTCGGCCGTGCTGGCGGTTTTGGGCGCAGGTGCGGGCGTTGAGGCTGCACAGCCCGTCTTGAAACCGATTGGCTCAGCGGCGACTGCCCCTTGTAAATAAGGGTGATTCGCCTAAATAGACATATTCTGCACATGTTAAATGTTCGATAATTGTAAGTGCTCTTCGTAGTATTGGCCGCGCGTTTTGGGCGAATTGGGCGAAACAGACAATTATCAGGATGTTAATGCGTCATACGCACGATACCGTAAATTCTCCATAAATCTCATGTTGAGATCTGGAGGCGTGTATTGTTGCGAGGAACACTGATGACACGTGATACGCAGGACACCCTGACAAAATTTGGTCTGACCGGAGACGATCGTCAAAGGCTGGTCAAGGCGGGCAAGCTGGTTGAACCCATTCTGGACGACGCGCTGGAGTTCTTTTACGCCTTCGCCAAATCCGACCCCGAGATTGCCCAGTTTTTCCCGAACGAAAGCACCATGGCCCATGCGCGCGCGGCGCAGAAGGTTCACTGGCAGAAACTCATGTCGGGCAGCTTCAACGAGGAGTACCTCGCCTCGGCGCAACGTGTCGGAACGGTGCATTTCAACATCCAACTGCCCTTTTCCATGTATCTGTCCGGCTACGGCCGGGCGAGCGAGTATATTCAGAAACGGGTGCTGGAACGCTCTGGCGCCTTGGTCGGCAAGTTCGCCAGACGCCGGGTGGGAGACACCCTTGGCGTTCTGACCCGTGCCTTTGCCTTTGATACCTATCAGGTGATCGCGGCCTATTTCGCGGCACAGAAAGAGGAGCAGGACAGGGCCTTCAAATACCTTAGCGAAGGGATCGACCGGGTCGTTGCGCGGGATCTGTCCACGCCCATTCCCGGTCCCGAGCAAAGCGATTTCCCGGAACGCTTCAACGAGGTGCGCCTGTCCTTCAACGATCTGATGTCCTCCACCCGCAATGTGATCATGACCATCCAGGAGTCGACCGACAATCTCAATCGGATCGCAAATGAGGTGAACCAGTCGGCCGAGGATCTGTCGCGCCGCACCGAAACCCAGGCGGCGACGCTGGAGGAAACCGCAGCGGCCGTGGAAGAGATCAACAGCTCCGTGCAGTCCTCGACCGAGTCCACCAACAAGACCGAGGCGGTTGTCCTGCAAACCCGCGACAATGCCGCCAAGGGCAACGATGTTGCGGATCAGGCGGTCGCGAAGATGCGCGAAATCTCAGAATCGTCGGCGCAGATCTCGCAGATCATCTCGGTGATCGACGATATCGCCTTCCAGACCAATCTCTTGGCGCTGAACGCGGGCGTCGAGGCGGCGCGTGCGGGCGACGCCGGTCGCGGCTTTGCCGTGGTTGCCTCCGAAGTGCGTGGCCTGGCCCAGCGGGCCGCCGCTTCCGCCAAGGAGATCAAGGCCCTGGTTACGACCAGTACACAGCATGTGGATACCGGCGTTGCCATGGTGGATCAGGCCGGCGCGACGCTGACCAGCATCGTGCGGGACATCGAGATGGTCTCGGATCTGACGGCCGATATCGTCAATTCGGCCCGCGAACAGTCCACCGGCCTGTCGGAAATCGCCGTTGGGGTCTCTCAGCTGGATACGGTGACACAGCAGAACGCCGCCATGGTCGAACAGACTGCCGCCGCCATCATGTCACTGCAGCAGGATACCCAGGTGCTGTCGGAATTGGTCGGAACCTTCACGGTGACGGCGGGCAGCAATGTGCGCAGTTTTGACCCCAGCCAGACCCGGGGCAGACAGCCTGAAGATCCGATGCAGGCCGCGGTCGGTTTCTAATCGCTTTGGCGTCAGTGCGTCGCTGGGTGTATCACAGGATTTTATCACTGGGCTGTCGGATCAATCCCTGATCCGGCAGCCCGTTCGTATCAGCGTATCGCCTGGGCGTCGCACAGAGCGTCCGCGCGATGTTCTGGGGCGCAGCGCTTGCGACAGTCTTGCAGACGTGCAGCGCGTCGCCGCGATAGGTGCTATTCATTTGTGGGGGTTATGGCGGAGAGACAGGGATTCGAACCCTGGAGACGGTTTCCCGCCTACACACTTTCCAGGCGTGCGCCTTCGACCACTCGGCCACCTCTCCGTGGGGCGGATATGTGACGGATCGCCGGGGAAATTGCAAGAGGCTAATCTGCAAAAAGTTCAGTCATTTTTCGACCGCGATCAGGGCGGTTTTCAGGGTGCGCAAATGGGAGAGGATAGCCCGGATTGCGGGGCATGATCGCCTCACGTCAGAGCTGTGCGACTGGCCAGGGGGCGCGTGTCGTGGCCTGCAGATCAGTCCTGATCCTTGGCAGGGATCAGCCTGATCCCTCCGCCGACACCCGGACGGCCCATGGGGAGGGCACGACCTTGCCGCCAGGCGCGGATCTGGCTTTGGGCGGCGGGATCCAGCGGCCAGCCTGATTGTCCGGGCGGTATCAGGTAGTGAAGCGGTCCAGAGGGACCACCGTGAAGCATCAGCCGCAGGGCAATGCTGGTGTCCGGTGTCGTGCGCCAGACCGCGCCTTCCGCGCCGGGAGATACGCCCTTCGGCCAGCGCAGTGCAGCACCCAGCAGGGGCAGGGCCGGTGACAGCGGATGCGCCGGGCGCGGAGCGTTGACAGCGCCCCAGCGTGGATCATGCCTGCCATGCCGGGCGCACAACGCCCTGCGGGCCTTGGTCAGCGCCTCGGCCAGCAGTGTCGGCCAATCGGCCTGTCCGCCGGGCACCGGATCGGGGCGGGCGGCAATCACAGCCAAGGCCGGGCTGTCCAGATCATTCAGCCGCAGGATGAAACCGGGATCTTCCGCCACACAGGGCCAGAGATAGGTGCCAAGGACGCGGGCCCTGGCCTGTTCGGCAAAGGCCGTGATCCAGGCCGTGGCCCGGTCGCCCGGATCCGCCGTTTTCGACCATGACCTCAGCAGATCTTGATCGCTCGGCGAGAGGCCCGCCTGCGCGGCGGCTTCCAGGCTCAGGCCATGCCAGGCCTCCAGCACCGGCAGGGTCAGATCGCGGGCGCTGGCCTCCAGCGTTTCGGGCGTCAGCGGGCGGTCCGCCCGCAGCAGCGCCTTGAACCGTTCACCGCGACCGGGGTGCGAGGGGCTGAGGGACAGGGGATGCGGCCCGTTGGCACAGACCAGTGGCCGGTTGGCCGTGGCCTTGGCCACCTCCTGCGGGGCAGCTGTGAAACGGGTGGCGCCGCGTCCGGCACGACCTTGGGCGTCGATCACGACAAGTTCCAGCGGCGGGGCTGCCGCCTGCGCGGCGTGGCTCAGCGCCCGGGACACCGAAGTGGCCCCAAGAACATCGGCAAGGCGCAGATCGATCCCGTCGGGTCTCAGTATGTCCAGCTGCAGCCGCCAGCGCCCTTCCGGGCCATCTGGCACCGGCCAGCCCGCGTCCAGCCACAGGGCCGCCTCCTGCGGGGCACCTCCCCGCTGCTGCAGCGTCACCGGGTGGCAGGTTGCCGGGCCATGGCGTGCGCTCGCGCGGCAGGTCACGGCAGCTAGGCTGGTGACACCAAAGGCAATCTGCTCGGATCGACCCGCGACCAGAACCGGCACCCCGGGGAACAGCGCTCCGGTCATCTGCTGGTCGGGCAGCTCGATCTGCAGCATGAACAGCGCCCCCGGCAGGGTCAGGGGCAAGTGCAGATCGTTGATCAGCGCCGATTTTCCATCCTGCATGGCGCCAGCGGGGAGTGCTGCGGCATTGGAGGCGGCTCCGGCTGGCGGCGCCGTTAGCGGCGCAGCGGGTGCGCCAGCGGGTTGGCGGGCCAGAAGTGCCGACAGGGCGGCCAGCGGCGGCTTGGCATCCTGGCCGCTGAGGAAGCGACGTATTTCGGCAGGCAGTGTCTGGTCCATGATCTGGTGCATACGCGCGGCCTCCGGCCCTTCGCCCAGGGCGACATGCAGCCCGATCAGGATCGAAAGCGAATCCGCAGGGGTCCAGGGGGCGGGCCTGCAGGCCAGGACGCGGTACTCAAAGGGCAGCGGTGCATCAGGGGCAGTCAGGTAGGCGTTCACCCCATCGCTGAAGGCCTGCAGCAGGGCGCGGTCTAATGGTGACAGGCGCGGCAGCATCGCCTCTGCAGCGGCAGACAGGCCGAGGCGCACCGTCTTTCGGTCACTGTCCAAGGCCAGAGGCCCCAGCAGTTCGGCCAAACGGGCAGAGGTGCGTCGCCGGGCGAGATCCATCTGAAACAACCGCTCGCTTGCCAGGACCAGACCGGCGGCGTGCCAGGCATCGGTTTCGGTTCGGGCGCGGATGGTGGGCAGGGCGTGGATGTCGAAGCGGACATCAACCGGCGCGCTGACACCGGCGCGGATCGTCGCGTTGCGGCGGCGCAGCGGGCGGCGGCGCATGGCGAGATAGGCCAAGAGCTGTACCCGCCCCGCCGGAGAGCGCCAGAGTCCAAGAACCGCAAGACCAAGGCCACAGGCCAGAAGGCCAGCCGCCACTGGGCCGGATGCAACCAGCGTGGCAAGGCCGATCGCCGCCAGGATCCATTCACCATGGCGCAGCAGGGCAAGATGCAGCCGGTCCTTCATCGTTGAGGTCCGGAGGGAACGCCAGTCCGGGCAAGGGTCACGAGCTGATCAATCTCCAGCGGGCCTGCCCCAGGCGTGGGAGCAGACAGATGACAGGCCGCAAGGCGCGCATCGGTGTCTTCTCCAATGCAGGTATCGACCTGGGACAGGGGCACGCCTTTTGCCTCCGTACCAAGCCCCAGACAGAACAGAGAAAGATCTGGCCGGTCCAACAGGGCGTCGATGCTCTGCGTCAGAGGCAGGGCGCTGTCCGGTGTTTCGAACCACACCTGTCCCTGCGCCATCCCGCCCGCCAAGATCCCGGCGCTCGCGAGCGCTGTCTGGATCGGGGCAAGACAGTGCGGCGCCTCGGCCGGATAGGCGAGGACCGGGACACGGACCGGGCCGGGAAACAGCGCCTCCAGAAGCGCATTGGCCAGGTCGGCTCCGCTACCAGGGGTTAGATCTTCGTGGATCGCAAAACCGGGGGCAGAGTTCACCTCGATCACGGCGGCAGGCGGCATGAGCGGTGCGCTGGGGGCCGGCAGCAGAAGATCCACACCCAGGGCGGGGCTGGGAAAACGTTCGGCGATGCGCTGCAGGGCGTGGCGGGTTTGCGGGTGCAGCCGATCTGCAACGTCTTCCGGTTGCCCGTCACTGGCATAGCCGACGGCAAAGATCTGCCCTGGGTCAGGCACTGAGTTGGGTGATAGCCCCTGCGGCGCCAGCACGTTGGCGATATGCTCTTGTCCCTCTGCCGGGCAGGCGTCGAAATCCGTTTCAAAACCCAGGGCGCGGGCACATAGCGCCCCCGCCGGGGTGGTCCCATCGCCCCGGGTCATCGGCACCTCCGAGGCGTAGGCCGCCAGCAGGCCGTTGATCAGCGTTGCTCGCAGATATGTGCCCTCGATATGGCGCTCGATCAGGAAACCGTCAGCCTCCGGGTTTTGCGCCAGAGCCCTGCGCCAGGCCGTGGCAAGTGCAGATGGCGCCCCGATCTTCACATGGACCGATTTCTGCGCCGCGCCTGCCCGGGGTTTCAACACCACCGGAAAGCCAAGCACGCGGGCGGCCTTCTGGCCTTTGTCCAGAGACGTCGCCCAGTGACAGCCCGGGATTGGCAGCCCCATGTCTGCCAGGGCCCTGATGCTGGAAAGCTTGTCGTCGCTGTCCGGGCGGGCGCGATCATTGTCGCTGTAGCCTGCCCGGATGTGGCGGCGAAAACGACCGGTGCCGAGGGCCAGGTGGCTGCCGTTGCCGCTGGGCCAGCGCACAGGTATGCCCTTCGCCAGGGCAGCCTGTGCCACAAGCGTTGCCTCGCGCGGGTTCCACCATTGGGCCAGCAGCAGGCCCATTGCGCTTTGCGCCGCTTTCGGGCGCATGTCGGGTGATGCGCAAAGCACCGCGTTCAATCCAGCCTCGATGACAGGGGCGAGGTCGGGACGGGGGCAGGGCAGGACCAGGGCGCCCTTGTGCAGACGGGCCGCCAGCCCAAGGTTCAGGGGAGAGAGAAGCCCATCTCCGATTGCCTGCAGCATGTCCATGGGCCAGCTCTGGTCCTGCGCTGCAAAGGCCGCAGCCGGGAAGGGGGCCAGCGCGGATGGGCCGTCGCTCAGGTGGTGCAGGGTCAACCGCCCGGATGTCACCATGGTGTGGTCACCACGTCGAGATCCGGCAGATAGAAATCCTGTTGATCCAGATGCTGCGCTTGCAGCAGGGCGCCGCGACACTCCGGAGCAGCCAGCGCGTCGCCGAGGTCGTGTAGGGAGAGACGGAACCGGCGGGTTCCGTGCTGCGGTGTGGCGGCAGTCAGGTGCAGTGCTTCTGCGGCCTGTTCGATCCCATTCAGATGCAGGGCGAGGGGAGCAACGGAATTCGCCGGCGCGGTTCCCGGTGGCACCGTCACCTGATCCGGGACAGGCAAAGGCCCTGCGCTGCCCTCACCCAATCCGGGTGGTTGGGCTGGCAGGAATGTCAGGGCGCTGGGGCCAAGCCAGCCCAGAATCTGCGCCAAGACATGGGCGGACAGGCGGATGGCACCATGACAGTTCTGCGCTGGACCATTGTCTGACAAAAGCGCCAGATGTGGCGCCGCGGCCTTGAACAGATCCTCAATCGGATCATCCCCCGGCCTGAGGTGGCGCCAGCTGAGGCCGCATTCGGCGGAAGATGCGCGGGGGGGCGCAAATTCAGCCCCGGTCAGCACCCGCTGACGTGCGCCATGCCACGGGGGCGTGCCGCTCCAGGCCACGGTGATCCGCTGATTTTGGACGTGCCGCCACAGATCCAGGAGGCCCAGATCCCGCGCGGCCACTGGATAGGCGTGATGCAACAGGGCCGCGATCTGGCGTTTGTCCGGCATCGGGGAGAGCGGGTGCGAACACCACCCGGCCTCTGCCGCGCGGCTCAGATCAGGCGGCGTGCCACGGGGGCGGGCATATGCCGGATCGCGACCGGATGGTGCTGCAGCCATTGATGAGGCCCGACCCGCTCTAGCCGCCTGACCCGCTCGGGGTATCCAGCCCTTTGCTGTCGTCCGATCCAATGTCGATGCCTGTATCTGGGTCTCTGACACAAGGCGAGCAAAGGTATTCAGGCAGTCTTTGACAACAGCCTGTGCCTGCGCCTCATTTTCCGGTGCGGGGTGATTAAGACGCAGCGGTTGAATTGCGCCATTTTGCCCGTCACAGGGGAACTCCAAGGCCAAGGTTGCCACCCTACGGCTCGTAAAGGAGAGCTGGGCCTCGCCCATGGTCACACAGGATAAATCACCCTGGTACAACGCAGCGCCGTAAAGGAGGCCGTAGCGATCAAACGCGTCCAGCAAATGGCTGAACGCGGTGTCGCAATCCGGCTGCCCCGCCGCAACGGCGGGCCCGCACAGCATCAAACCGGCGTTATTGACCGATGATCCGGGGATCGGTGGAGCGCAGGGTCGATGCCAGGTCGCGGAATTTGACCAGGGTTTGCAGGTCTACCAGCGACTGCAGGGCGTGTTTGCCCTTCATCGCACGGGCCTTCTGCATACCTTCGGCAGCAGAGGACAGGTCATCAAGAATGGACTCGAACTCGCGCTGCATGTCTTCGCTGGTGGTGAGTTTTTCAGTGTCTTTGTTTTTGGCCATTGGTTTCTCTTTGGGTTGAAAGTTCGGTTGTTTTAATGACCTCAAATATACCGCAAAGTTGCGCAAAAGCGAAGGGGTAATGCACGTTATGGGGGTGTTGCGCCGTTTTTTGCGGTCACAGGGAGCGGATTTGCGATGAGCGGATCGCTTGGCTAGCCGATCTGCAGCGCATTGAAACGCACCGCCGGGCCAGAGATGCCGGTGCGAAGGATGCCGCCCTTGCCGCAGGGGACCACCTGGTCGCACAGCTGTGCCTCGTCTCCGATGGCGGTGATCCCGCGCAAGGCAGCACTGACCGCGCCGGTGACACTGACGCCGCGGATCTGCTCGGCCAGCCGACCCTTGCGGATCATCCGCCCTGCTGCGATCTCGATGCCGAACCGGTCAGCGCCTGCATCCATCCAGGCCGGACCACATTGATCAAGCCACAGCCCGGTCTCGATCCCGTCGAGCAAGGCGTCCTGTGGTGTGGTGCCTGCGGCAACGGCAAGGTTGCGCATGCGTGGCTCTGGCGCGTGGCGATAATCCTGCCGTCTGCCGTTGCCGGTTGCGGGCAGGCCTGCGGCCTGCGCGGTGTCGCGATCAAAAAGGCTGTCCCTTAGCCTGCCTTCGGCGCAGAGGGTGACAGAACGGGGCGCTGTCCCCTCGTCATCCATCGGCAGGTGACCGGGCCCAAAGGCGAGATCCGGCAGGTCCCGGATCACCAGGTCCGGCGGCAGCCCGTCGAGGCGCGACAGATGGACTGTAGCGCGGGCGCGTTGATCCGCCTCGCACAGATGGCCCACCAATTCGTGCAAGATCACAGCGCCCTGGCCGGGGCCGCTGACCAGCGGCAGGCGGCCGATTGGGCCGGAGTTCTCTGGCGGATCGTCGCGCAGGATCTGCGACAGGCGCGCGGCCATTCGCATAAGGGTATTGTCATTGGCGGTTTCACTGTCGAACTGCCATTCGCGCACCATCACGCTGCCATCGCTGCGCACCGCCTGAAGGCGCAGGGCGCGATAGCGCAGGGGCCAGACTCCGCCCGCACCGGGCGCCGGGCAGCAGCCCCTGTAGCCATCCAGCAGGACGGTTGACAAGGAGAGATGCATGACATGCGCGGGCCAAGGCGCCAGCCGGGACCAGACCTCTTGCAACGCGGCGCGACTGTCGTCAGAGGGACGGGGCGCTGGCAGGTCGGCGTCAAGCCCGGCGGTACTGGAATAGCCCGTGCCGGCAATCTCGCCCACGGCCTGCGCCAGCGCCTGCCCCGACAGGGTGCTCTGCTGCAGGCTTTGCCGCAACACGCCTGCCCGGTGGCTGAGGTCAAAGCCGGTGACCTCTTCATGGATCGTTGCTGTCTCGGGTCGGTTTCCCGGACGCGCTGAGATCTCATGCCGCAGCAATCGCTCGTTCATCCAAAACAGGGATGCGCTGCCGGATCTGCCATTGGCTGCGGCGACGGCCTCTTGGGCCGCGCGCGGCGCAGGCCGCAGTACTGCTGCGTGTTCGGGTTCGCCTTCAACGCGAGAATCGTGCATATTCGGAAGGTTACCACAGGATCCGAAGAGGAAAAGCCGGGATGCCGATGTCTGAAAACCCTGCGCATGGCCTGTACTATCCCTTTGGCGCCGAGGATTTTCTGCGCTTTGATCTGGCGGATCGGGACTTTACCCGTTTCAACACCGAACGCTCCCTGCGCGAGGCGGAGGGGGAATTCGTGACCCGCGATTTTGGTGCCGGGATCTGCGGCATGCGGGATCTCACCCGGGAGGCGTCCTATTACAACCGCGTGATAGGCCTGTCCGACGCCGGGTTGGAGCGGCTGGAGGAGGTCATCGCCTGGTATCACGAGGCGGGGCGGGACTGCCATCTGACGCTGACGCCGGAGCGGGCCACGCCCGAGGTGATGGAGGCCCTGGCCGGGCGCGGCTTTGCGCTGGTATCGCAGGATTGGTTCTTTGTACGGACCTGCATCATGGCAGAGCCGCCCAAGGCAAAGATTGCGATCCGGCGCGCCGGGGCGGAGGATCTTGATACGGTGTTCGATCTTTGGGAAACGCCGGATGATCCCATTGAACAGGCGGTGCGGGATCTGCGGCGCGCGGCGCATCTGCATCCGGATTTTGCGCTCTATATTGCGGACCTTGATGGGCGGCCGGCGGCCATGGCCAGCAGTTTCATCTCCAACGGGATCGCCTGGATGGGAAATGCCAATACCCTGCCGGAGCTGCGTTGCCGGGGCGCCCAGCAGGCGCTGATGGCGCAGCGGATGTGGGACGCGCGCCAGGCGGGCTGTCTTTGGGCGCTGACCGATTGCGAATTCGGCAGCACCACCCATCGTAACGCGGAGCGTATGGGCATGCGGATGGCCTTTGCCACCCTGGAGCTGAGGCTGCCCGTACCATGACCGAGCATTCGCCTGGCACAGCCCGCGACACCAGCATGGATTTCCGCTATCGGCCCCGTGATGGCAGTGCGGTGCGGGCGATGCTCTGGCTGGCCAGTCCTGGCGACGAACCCCCCCTGCGCAGCTATGCGGAAAGCCATGGCATGCAGTCCGTGGTGACCGGCAGCGATGTGGCCGCGGTGTTGCGCGCCGCCAGGGCAGGGGAGATCAACCTGGTGCTCGTCTGGCGGGTTGAACGGTTGGGGGATCACCCGCTTTGTGCAGCGCTTGCCGATCTTCGGGACATGGGGGTTGAATTCATGAGCGTGCTGGAGCTGTAGGGCCACGAGGCCAAGGCTCACGCCTTCGGATGCGCTGCAATCCCCGCCGCAGCGTTGATTTCGGCCAGCGCCTTGGTCGGCAGCTGCAGACCGGCGGCGGCGGCGTTTTCCGCGATACGGCGGCGATTGCGGCTTTTGGGGATGGCGATCACCCCCGCAGGATTGTCAGACCGGTTCACGCACCAGGCCAGGGCGACCTGCGCAGCGGTCTTGTCCAGCCGATCGGCCCAATGCTGCAGCGCGCGACCGGCAGGTGATGCCAGCAAGGTCTCCATCCCCTGGGCCAGCGGGCTGTAGGCGATCAGGGACAGCTGGTGTGCCTGGCACCAGTCCTGCAGGCCGGTCTCCCAGAAGGGCTGCGCCGCGTTGTGTAGCAACTGGTTGCTTTGAATGCCGTGACGGCTGAGATCCCGTGCCTGTTGCAGCAGGGAAAGGGAAAAGTTGCAAACCCCGATGAAGCGCACCTTGCCCGCATCCACCAGCTCATCCATGGCACCGAGGGTGTCCGCCAGCGGCACGCTCTCCGAGGGCCAGTGCAACTGATAGAGATCGATATGGTCTGTCTTCAGCGCGCGCAGGCTGCGCTCGGCGGCGGCGGTCAGATCCTCGGGGCGGGCATTGGCGGCAGAGACCTTGGTGGCGACAAAAGCCTCGGCGCGGCGCTTGGCAATGGCGGAGGCGATCTGCTGCTCGGTGCCATAGCTTTCGGCGGTGTCGATCAATCGGATGCCTGCATCCAAGGCGGCACCGATTGTCCCGGCGCCGCCCAGGAATTCCGCAGTGCCAAGGCCAATGACGGGAAGATCGATGCCAGTGGAGCCGAACCGGGTGCAGCGCATCGCTCAGACGTCCCGCGCCGGGCGCAGGCCCAGATCGAAACAGCGGTAGTTGCGCGGCGCATAGACCCGGCAGGTGACATGGGTCCGCTCGGGCGGTTCGCAATTGGAATAGAAGGAGCCGCCCCGGATCACCCCGATATCCAGTTGATTGATCAATGCGCGAAAGGCCTGGGGGAGTTGGCCGGTCTCGCGCATCTCAGTGACCATGTCTTCCACCCCCGCATGAATAGCGAACTCCGCCATCATGTCGTCGATGAACTCCTCCGGGATCCGGCCCTCCTCTTCCGAGGCGGGGATGGGATAGGCAAGATAGCGCGACGAGGTCCACTCCCAGGCATTGCCCACCGCGTCCAGCAATCCAAAGGGGCTGGTGGCGGCTGGAAAGGCGCCCACGGGCGTGGTGTCGCCAACCTGCATGGCGCAATTGCAGTCCGCGGGCCCCGGTGGTGCATCGCCCCAGGGGTTGCGCCGCCCATCCGCACCACGGGCGGCAAGCTCCCATTCCGTCTCGGTCGGAAGACGGGCGCCGATCCAGTCGCAATAGGCTGTGGCATCCCGGTAGGACAGGTGGGTGACCGGGTGCAGCGCCTTGGCGCGCACATCGTCGTCGCCGCGCGGTCGGTGCCAGCAGGCGCCCTCCATCTGGACCCAGAGCGTATCGTTGTCGGGCCAGACGTCTTCGGGAATCTGCCCGGTCCAGACCTGGCTCCAGCCGTCCTGCTCGGCCTCAGTCCTGAAGTCCGTCGCCTTCACGAAACGGGCAAAACCGGCAACGGTCAGCGGCGATCGGGCGATCTGGAACGGGCCGGTTTCGGTCCGGTGTGCGGGGTGGACATTGGCCTCAAGCGCCGGATCATCGCTGCCCATGATGAAGGCGCCACCGGGAATGGTGATCCAGTCTATGTCTGCGCCAAATTCCCGCATAATGCGTTTGCCTATGAGGTGGTTCGTGTCATACGGTAGCTAAGAGAGATCATCATTTTAAGTCAAGCTCTGCGTTTTAAAGGGTTAGTCGATTGTCTGAACTGCGAAACCAGCAGGATGTGGCATGCTTGTCGCTGACACGGTTTCTATCCGAAGCGCCCGATCAAGATGCCTTCCTGTTCCTGGGGACGGATGGCAGCCTGAGCCAGACCTTCAGCCGGGCGGGGCTGCTGGCGGCCGTGGCGGGATATGCCGCAGCCCTGGCCCCCTATCGTGGCGCGCGGGTGATCCTGATGGCGGCAACCGGGCCCGAGTTCGTGGCGGGCTTCCTGGGCTGCCTGCAGGCAGGCGCGATCGCGGTGCCGGTCCCGGCCGCGATCCGCCGGGCGCGTTTGCGCGCCATCGCCGAGGATTGCGCGGCCACCGGGCTGATCGGTCGTGCCACCGCAGGTCTGGTTACCGCCGCCGGGTTGACGCGGATTTCTCCCGTCGCCGGGCCCGACGATCAATGGGCTGCCCCCCGCGCAGAGGATCTGGCCTTCCTGCAATATACCTCTGGCTCCACCGGCAGGCCCAAGGGGGTGCGCATCCGCCATGGCGACATCGCCCGCAATGCCGCCGCCATCACCGAACGGTTCGCGATGACCGATCGGGACACCATCGTGTCCTGGCTGCCGCTGTTTCATGACATGGGGTTGATGGGCAGCGTGCTGCAGGTACTCTTCAGCGGTGGGCGCGCGGTGCTGATGCCGCCAGAGACCTTCCTCAGGCGTCCTGCGGCGTGGTTGGAGGCCATTTCCCGCTATGGCGGTACCGTCAGTGGGGCGCCGGATTTCGGCTATGACCTGGCCTGGCGCAATATCGGAGAGGCAGAGCTGGCCGGGTTGGACCTGTCCAGCTGGCGCGCGGCCTTCAACGGGGCAGAGCCGATCAGACCGGAAACCCTGAGCCGCTTCGCCGAGCGCTTCGCCCCGGTGGGATTTCACGCAGAAGCTTTCCTGCCCAGCTATGGCATGGCCGAGGCCACGCTATTGGTTGCAGCCGAGCGGGCCGGGCAGGGGGCGCATCAGATCACTGTTGATCCCACCGCGCTGGAGAAGGGGATCCTGCAGCTTGCGGCCGAGGGGCAGGAGCTTGTCTCCTCCGGCACCCCGGGCCTTGGCAGCGAGATCCGCATTCTTGATCCCGACAGCGGCGCCGTTTTGCCTGCCGGTCGGGTGGGGGAGATCGAGCTCGCCAAGGGCAGCCTTGCCGGAGGCTATTGGGGGCAGACGGAGCCGGGGTTTGCCGAGGGGCGGTTTGCCACCGGTGATCTTGGTGCCTTCCTTGGCGATCGGCTGTTTGTGCTGGGGCGACGGGACGACATGATCCAGCTGCGCGGCCGCAATGTTCTATTGGGAGAGGTCGAGGCTGCCCTGGCGGAGGTCGACCCTGATCTGGCGCGGCAGCAGGTGATGGTGATTGCGCCCGGGGAAGGGGCGGACAGGCAGTTGGTGGCCTTGATCGAAACCACCCACATGCCGCCGCCAGGCATGCCCACGCGGCTGCGCTCGGCGGTGCTTGATCGCTTTGGCCTCACCTTGGACGAAATCCTCTGGCTGCAGAACGCCAGCCTGCCACGCACCACCAGCGGCAAACCCCGGCGGGCCGAGGCCGTGGAACGATACGAGGCAGGCGGTTTCAAGCTGCGTGCCCAAAGCGCCCTGGCCCAGGGGGATCTGACAGAGACCCTGACGGGCGCGGCGCCGCTGGTGGACCGTCTGTGCGGCGCACTGGCGATCTGGTGCGGCCTGGCGCCGGGGGCTGTCCGCCCAGATCATAGCTTTGCGGATCTGGGGATGGAGTCGCTGTCGGCGGTGCGGCTGCTGCATGAGATCGAGGCGGTTCTGGGGTTGCGATTGGGATTGGAGGACGCCCTGGGGGTTGCGGATATCAGCATGCTGGCTGAGCGTCTCGAGGCGGCAGCCCCCGCAGCAGCGATCCCGCAGGACGGGGCAGCCCCCCGGCTGTCATCCAATCAAAAGGCGCTGTGGCTGTTTCAGGATCTGACCTCGCCAAATGCTGCCTATACGATTGCCGAAGCCCTGCGGCTGGACGGGGACCTGGCGCCCGAGGATCTGCGCGCGGCGATCGAAACGCTGGCGGATCGGCACGAACAGCTCCGCATCAATCTGGAATTGACCGATGCAGGCGTGCAGCCCCGTCTGCAGCCGCAGGGGTGCGGATGCGATTTCGCTGTGCACGAGGCAACGGGCTGGACAGCGGCAGAGCTTCAGGCGGCCCTCGATCGACGTGCCCGGGTCCCTTTCGATCTGGGCCAGGACCGGCTGTTGCGGGCCGATCTGTTTCACTTGGGCACAGAAGAGCATGTGCTGCTCATCTCGGTGCATCACGCGGTCTGCGATCTGTGGTCCTTGGCCCTTTTGGTGAAAGAGCTGTCCCTGCTGCTGAACGGCAAGGCGCTGCCGCCGCTGCGGGCGGGATATCAGGACCATTTGCGGGCCGCAGCCGCCTGGTGCGCGGGCCCCGAGGCGCAACGGGCGCTGGACTGGTACCGGAACGAACTGGCCGGTGACCTGCCGCATCTTGGTCTGGGCCATGACCGTTTGCGCCCCGCGCGCCCGGCCTTCCGGGGCGCGCGGCTGCCATTCGGGCTGCCGCCAGAGGTCGGCCAGGCGCTGGGCGGGGTGGCGGCAGAGGCAGGCACCACGCTGCACAACCTGCTGCTGTGCGCCTGGGCGCTGTTCCTGCGCCGGGCCACGGATCAGGATGAGGTGCTTGTCGGCGTGCCATGCGCCAATCGCCGCCATGGGTTTGAGGCGGATGTGGTGGGCTATCTGGTCAACCTCGGCGTGCTGCGGGACCGCTCGGCTCTGACCCAGCCCTTCGCGGAATACCTGGCCGAGACCACCTGCCGGATCGAGCGGCTACTGGAGCACGCGGCGCTGCCACTGGCCGATATCGCCGCCGCCGTGGCCCCGGACCGCGGCGATGGTCACAGCGGCCTGTTTCAAAGCGTGTTCAATTACAATGGCTCAGGCCTTCCGGGAGAGGCGGCCCTGGCGACCTCTGGCTTGGCCGAGGGAAGAGCGCTGTCGCTTGGCCCCCTGCAGGCGCGCACCATGGCGGTGGAAACGGGGGCCACACAGTTTGATCTAAGTTGCACCATGGCCTCGGAACAGAACGGAGCCCTTTTGGGAGCCATGCAATATGACTGCGCCCTGTTCGATCCGGAGACCGTCACGGGCTTTGCGCGCGCCTTCGAGGCGCTGTTGCGCGGCATTGCCTGTGACGCGAACCGCCTGGCGGCGGATCTGCCCCTGATGCGCGCCGACGAGGAACAGGCCTGGCGCCGTGCGGCACTGGGTGCGGAAACGGGCTGTGCCGTGGATTTCCGTCTACGTTTCGAAGATCATGTGCAGAAAGATCCCGAGGCCATCGCGATCCGCGACAGCGCACAGGTCTGGAGCTATGGGGCGCTGAACCGCTATGCCAATGCCCTGGCCGACACCCTGGCGGAGCTTGGCGCCGGTCCGGGGCGCATCGTGGCCCTGCGCGCGGCACGCGGCGCGCCTTACCTTGGGGCGATGCTGGCGATTGCCAAGACGGGCGCCTGCTACATGCCGCTCAGCCCGCGCGATCCCGCGGCGCGGCTGAGCGGTATCCTGAAATAGGCGCGCCCTGCGGTGGTGCTGACCGATGGGGAAACGGCATTGCCCGATCCCATGCCGGAACCTGAGCGCGGCGAAAAGGCCGCCGTGGTCCTGCCTTTGCCCGATACGCCGCCGGAGGATGCGCCTGCCGATCCGCCCTCGTCGCTCAGGGCGCAGGATCCGTCTTATGTGATCTTCACCTCCGGCTCCACCGGGTTGCCCAAGGGCGCCGTTGTCCATGCCGAGGGCAACGGCAATCACCTGGAGGCCATGGTCGATCTGCTGCAGTTCGACGCTTCGGATGTGATGGCGCAGACCGCCTCGGTGGCCTCTGATATCTCGGTCTGGCAATTCCTGGTCATGGCAACCGTGGGGGGGCGGGTCGAGGTCTTCGAGGATGCGCTGATCGAACAGCCCGCCGAATTCCTGGCCGCGCTGGAGGCGCGTGGGGTCACGATGCTGCAGGTGGTGCCCGCGGTACTGGAGATGCTGGCGGTCGAACTGGAACGCCCCGGCGCGCCGCCGCCGCCCCGAAGTCTGCGCTGGGTGTCGTCCTGCGGCGAGGCGCTGGCCCCGAGCCTGGCGCGGCGCTGGATGGCGGCAGCTCCCCATGCGCGGCTAATCAATGCCTTTGGTCCGGCGGAATGTTCCGATGACACCAGCGTGGCGCTTTATGATACCCCGCCGCCTGCGGATGCGGTGACGGTATCCATCGGGCGCCCCTTGCGCAATCTGGCCTGCTATGTGCTGGACCGGCGCGAACATCCCTTGCCGCCGGGCATGACGGGGGAGTTGTGGATCGGCGGGCGCGGCGTCGGGCTGGGCTATCTGGCAGACCCCTTGCGCAGCGCCGAGGCCTTTCGCCCCGATCCCTTCTCGGCCACACCCGGTGCGCGGCTCTATCGCACCGGCGATCTGGCGCGGCGGCGTGCCGATGGCAGCCTCGATTACCTTGGGCGGCGCGATTCCCAGGTGCAGATCCGCGGCTTCCGGGTCGAGATTGGCGAGGTCGAGGCGGCCCTGCGCGCCTTGCCCGGCGTGCGCCATGCGGCGGTGGGCCTGCATGAGGGTGCGCGACCTGCCTTGGTGGCCTGGTATGCGCCAGCGGATCTGACGGGGGTAGAGCTGCGCCGGGCCCTGGGCAATCATCTTCCGGGCTTCATGGTCCCGGATCTTTGGGTGCCGATGTCGGCGCTGCCCTTCAACATGAGCGGCAAGATCGATCGCAAGGCGTTGCCAGTGCCCACAGCGCGCGATCATGAGACCGTGGAGCCCCCGGTGAGCGAGGCGGAGCGCAGCCTTGCCGCGATCTGGCAGACCCGGCTTGGGAATAAGGCAATCGGGCGTCACGATAGTTTCTTCGATCTGGGTGGGCATTCCCTGATGGCGATCCAGATGATCGCTGATATCCGCGCTCAGCTTGGCATGCGGCTCAGCCTGCGGGATGTGTTTGACACCCCCCGGCTCAGCGAATTGGCGTTGCGGCTGGTCGAGGCAGGGCGCGGTATCGGGAGCCTGCAAACGGATTGGCCCCCGGCGCGGCAGGCTTGCCCGGTGCCGCTCACGGCAGCCCAGCGGCGCATGTGGTTCCTGCATCAGCTGAACCCGCAGGATCGGTCCTACAGCATGACCGGGATGCTGCGGTTCAAGGGTGAATTGGACAAAGAGGCTTTGCGCGGCGCGCTGGGCGATGTGATGGCCCGCCACCGGGTGCTGCGCATGCGGGTAGAGAGTTCTTCTGATGGTCAGCCCCGGATGGCAGAGGGGCCGTGGCCCGAGGTGCGCGACAGCGATGAACCTGCCGCACGCATTGCCGCGCGCGAGGCCGAGACCGGTTTTGACCTGGCGGCGGCGCCCGTGCTGCGCTTGACCCTGACGCAGGCGAATGCGGAGCCGGCCCTGGTGGTTGCGGTGCATCACATCGTCTTTGATGGCTGGTCCATTGCCACCTTCCTGGAGGATATTTCCGCCCACTATCGCTCCCGCATCGGCCAGGGGGATGCGCCAGCAAAGCTGGCCTATGATTTCGTCGATTATGCCGCCTGGTGCGACCATCACTGGACGCCCGAGGCCTTGGATCGTTCCTTAAAGGCCCGCAAGGCGCGTTTCGGAACCGGTCTGACGCCGCTGGACCTGCCCTATGATGCCCCCGATCCCGGCCCCGGCGCGCGGGTCGCGGGGCTATATCGGTTCGAGATCCCGAAGGCGCTGAGCGCGCAGCTGCAGGATCTGGCCGGGCGCAGCGGCGTGACACCCTTCCTGATCCTCCTGGCCGCCTTTCAGATGCTGCTGGCGCGTATCACCGGAGCACAGCGGTTCGATGTGGGGACGCTGATCGCGGGGCGCGCGCGTCCGGGCATGGAGCAGTTGATCGGCCTGCTGATCAACGTGCTGCCGGTGCCTGCCGATTTCTCCGGAAATCCGGATGGCTATGCTCTGTTGGCGCGGCTCAAACGCGATTGGCTGGACCTGCAGCGGGTCTCGGATCTGCCCTTCGATGCGCTGGTGGCCGCCGAGACGGGCGAGCAGGCGGATCCCGCCCAGGCCGGGCTCAATTGTTTCTTCGTGATGCAGAACCAGCCAATGGGACCGCGCGATCTGGGCGGCGGTCTGCGCATGGTGCTGGAAGAGCTGCCCCCGGTTCATGCGCCCTATGATCTTCTGTTGGATATGGAGCCGCAGGCGCAGGGGTTCAACGCGTGTTTCCGCTACAGCGCTGCCCGTTTTGATGCCGCAACCGTGCGCTCCTTCGCGGATGCCTTCCTTGCCCTGCTCCAAGGGCTCTTGGAGACACCCGAGCGCGCCGTTGCGGATCTGCCCGCCCAAGGGGCGGCGGCGGGGCAGCAGCAGGCGCATGTCCTGACCGGAGCGGATCGGGCCCTGCCGGGAGAAGGCCGGCTTTTCCCGGCGCTGTTTGAGGATATGGCGCGAAGACATCCGCAGGCCCGCGCCGCAGCTGATGGGGAGGAGTGGCTCAGCTATGGCGACCTGCTGGCACAGGCGGACCGCATCGCGGCGGCGCTGCAGGCGCGAGGGATTGGCCCCGAGGATGTCGTCGGCGTGCATGGGCGGCGCTCGGTGGCGATGCTGGTGGCGCTCTTGGGGATCCTGCGCGCCGGGGCGGCCTATATGCCGCTGGATCCGGGTGATGCGCCCTCGCGCCTGGCGGAAATGCTGGAGGAAACCGGGGCCAAGGTGGTGCTGACCTGCGGGACCATGCCCGATCCTGCGCTGGGGGCGGGGCGGGACCTGCTGGAGGTCGATGCCCTGCGTCATGGTATCGGCCCGGCGTTACAGCCTGTGACGCTCAGGTCCGATACGCTGGCCTATGTGATCTATACCTCCGGCTCTACCGGGCGCCCCAAGGGGGCCATGGTCACGCATCATGGCATGTTGAACCATCTTTGGGCCAAGGTGGTGGATCTGGATCTGACGGCAAGGGACCGGGTGGCGGAAACCGCTCCGCAAAGCTTTGACGTCAGCATCTGGCAGTTCCTCTCGGCCCTCCTGGTGGGGGGGAGCATCCATGTCTTTGACGAGGAAACCGCCGTGGATCCTTCGGGCTTGCTGGCAGGGCTTGCACGCGCCCATGTGACCGTGGCCGAGACGGTGCCGGGCCTGCTGCGGGCGATGAACGATGTGCAGGAGGTTGGCGCGGTCACGCCGCTGCCCGCATTGCGCTGGATGCTGGTCACCGGAGAGGCGCTTTCGGCGGATGCGGCCCAGGCCTGGCGTCAGCGATATCCCGCGATACCGTTGATGAACGCCTATGGGCCGACCGAATGTTCCGATGATGTGACCCATCATGTGATCGATCGCTCCCTTGCGCCGGGGCGTTCGGTGCCCATTGGCAAGACTATCCTGAATACCCGGCTCTATGTGCTGGATGCCCGTCTGATGCCCGTGCCAAAGGGGGCGGCGGGGCGTCTCTGGGTGGGCGGTGTCGGTGTGGGGCGGGGCTATGTGGCGGCGCAGGGCAAGACGGCCATGGCCTTCCGCCCCGATCCCTTTGCCCGAACCCCGGGCGCCCGCATGTATGATACCGGCGATATCGTCCGGCTGAACGCGGCGGCAGAGCTGGTCTACCTGGGCCGCGCCGATCACCAGATCAAACTGGCCGGACAGCGGATCGAACCCGGAGAGATCGAGACCTGTCTGCGCAGGCTGCCCTTCGTGCGCGACTGCGTTGTGATGCTGCGGGGCGCGCGTCTGGTGGCCTATGCAGTGCTGCGCGATCCGCCGCCCAGGGCCGAGGCGCGCCTGCTGGCCGAGGCCGCCCAGCATCTGCCTCGCCATATGGTGCCCGCCGGGGTGATGACGCTGCCCGCCTTGCCGCGTACCGCCAATGGCAAGCTGGACCGGGCCGCTCTGCCGGACTGGCAGCCTGAGGTTCTGGCAACTGCCGATGACGGTCCCGCGACCGAGACAGAGCGCCAATTGGCTGAGCTTGCGCGCGATGTCCTTGCGATTTCCAAGGTGCCGGTGACGGCGGACTTCTTTGCCATTGGCGGCACCTCGCTGCAGGCGATGCAGCTGATCGCCCTGGCGCGCAGGCGCTTTGCCGTGGACCTGCCGCTGGCGGGATTTTATCGCAGCCCCAACCTCAGGGCGCTGGCCATTGCGATCGAGACCGGAGGGCCGATCATGGCCGATGGCGGCCAGACCCTGCCGCAGGGCGATCTGCCTTTGACACCCGCACAAGAGCGGCTTTGGATGCTGCAGCAGTTGGAGGGGGAGCGGGAAACGGGGATCTACACCATCGTCTCCCCTCTGCGCCTGCACGGGCCCTTGGACCTGGACCGCTTGCAGGGGGCGCTGCAAGCGGTGCTGGCGGCCCATCCGGCGTTGCGCCTGACGTTTCACGACACACCCGACGGCCCGCGTCAGCGCATCGGAGATCGGTTTGCCGTCTCATTGGACATCGAAGATCTCGCCGATCTGAGCGACGCGACACTCGATATGGCGGCAGGGCAGGAAGCCGGGCGCCCCTTTGATCTGAAGACCGGTCCGCTGTTGCGGGCGCGGCTTCTGCGCAAGGGCGCCGAAGAGGCGGCCCTGGTGATCGCCTTGCACCATATCATCGCCGATGGCGCCTCGATGGATATCCTTCTGCAGGATCTGGCCCGGGCTTATGGTGGAGAGCGCCTGGAGCCGGTGGATACGGCCCGCTGGATCACCGCAGCGCCGTTGCATCGGCATCCGGGTCGGGTGGTGCGGCGCTTGCAGGGGCTGCCGCCGTTTCTGGATCTGCCCGGCGACCGGGAGGGTCATGACCACCCGGACAGGAGCGCAGGCAATACCGGCTTCTGGCTGCAGCCCGAGCAGGTCGCGCGCCTGGATGAGCTGTGTCGGAATCACGGCGTGACGCGGTTCATGGCGATTTCCGGCGTGGTGGCGGCCGTCATGGGGCGCATTGCCGGGCGCAAGGACATGGTTTTCGGCACCGACACGGCGGGGCGCGACGGGCCGGGCAGCGACAGTGCCGTGGGCTTCCTGGTCAACCAGCTGCCGATCCGTCTGGATCTGTCGGGGGAGCCTGACCTTGCCGCCCTGTTGGCGCGCAGCCGGGCGGCGGCGCTTGCGGCTTTCGAGGATCAGGATGTACCCTTTCAGGAGGTGGTGCGCGCGGTGAAGGCGCCGCGCCAAAACGGACGAATGCCGGTCTTCCAGTTGAAGATCATCGACCGTGGCACACGGCCAGAGGCCTTGCGGGCCGCAGAGCTGGAGCTGCGCCCGCATTATGGCGCAGAGCCGCGTGTCGAAACCGATCTCATGGTGGAACTGGCCGAGATCGGCGGGCGGTTGAAGATCTGGCTCACCTATCGGGCGCATCTGTTTGACAGGGCGCGGGTCGAAAGCTGGCGCGATTGCCTCAAGGCGGCATTGTGTGGGGTTCTGGAGCAGGGCGAGCAATGGGATATCGGCCAGATCCTGCCACCTGCAGAGCCCGCAAAAGGCAATGCCTCGAAATCTCCGATGCGCCTCGCGTTTCGACGCCCAGCCGATCCGGGGCGTGGCGCTTGCCCCGAGGTGCTGGTCCCGCCGGTGCGAGGCGCCAAGCTGGCCCATTGGCTGCGCGAAAACCGGGAAGAGATCGATCGTTACCTCTATCGTGCGGGCGCGGTGTTGCTGCGCGGGGCGGGGATCACGGATGCCGCCGAGTTCGAGGCCGCCGCCGCCAGCCTGTCGCGCGAGATGATCCACGAGAATGGCGAACACGAACCGGTGGCGGCCTCGGATGTGGTGCAGACACCGGTGCGATACCCGGCGGATGTGCCGCTGAGGGCGCATAACGAGAATACCTTCAACCGGATCTGGCCGGGCAGGATCATGTTTGCCTGCCTCACCCCGGCCGAAACCGGTGGGGAAACCACGGTGCTGGACGGGCGGCGCATCTATCAGGCCCTGCCCGTGGATCTGCGTGATCGCTTTGCCCGTGAAGGCATCCGCTATCGCCGGGTCTATCAACCGGGGCTGGAGAAAAGCTGGCAGCAGGTCTATGGCACGACGGATCCTGCCGAACTCGCCCGCGCCTGCGCCAAAGAGGAAGCCGAACTCAGCTGGCAGGGGGATGTGCCGGTGACCGAGGCCTGGCGCCCGGCGGTGGCGCGTCATCCGGTGACGAATGAGATGACATGGGTGGGTCAGGTGCCGATCTGGCATCCTGCCTGCCACGATCCGGAGACCACAGCGGCCCTGCGCAGCGTCTTTGCGCCAGAGGCCCTGCCGCGCACATGCTGGTTCGGCGGTGGCGGTGAGATTTCGGATGCGGATGCGCAGCTGATCGCCCGCCTGTGCGCCGAGGCGGAAACGCCCATCGCCTGGCAGCAGGGCGATATGGCCGTGGTGGACAACCTTCTGGCGGCCCATGGGCGCAGGCCCTACACGGGACAGCGCAGGATCCTGGTCGCGTTGAGCGATCCCGTGGAGGGAAAATCCCTGGCGGGTGCCCCATGACGGCGCCGCTCGATTGTCTGGTGATCGGCTATAACGAGCCCGCCACCGCCACCCATGCCGCGGCGCTGGCGCGGATGGGCAAGACCAGCCCGGCCTATAGGGATCTTGCGCTCTCGGTGATCGAGGGGGAAGGCGGCGCGCGCTCCTACATGGATCTGCTTGATCAGTTTCGCCCGGCGGGCAGCCCGCCGATGCGCTGTGGCGCAATTCCGAACCTGGCGGCGGTTTACCTCGTCAACATGCTGCAAAATGCAGGCCTCAGTGCCGATTGGATCAACCTCTTTCAGGATGAGACGGATCGCCTCGCCATGCTGCTTGCGCAGGGTGTGCGCTGCGTGGCGATCACCACCACCTTTTATGTCACGAATGCACCGGTGCATGAGATGGTCGCCTTCATCCGCGCCCGCTCGGATGCGCGGATCGTGCTGGGCGGTCCCCTGGTGGCCAACCATCTGCGCAACAGCCAAACGCCCGAAGAGCTGGCCGTGGCGCTGGGCGATCTGGGTGCCGACGTCTATGTGGCGGACCCGGAAGGAGAGAGCACCCTGTGCCGCCTGACCCGGGCCCTGGCGGAAGGGGGCGATCTCTACCAGGTGCCCAATCTGATCTTTGCCGATGGCAGCAGAACCCTGATCGCGCCAGAGGAAAACCCGATGGATCAGCGGGTCATCGACTGGCGGCGGTTTGCGCCCGCCCGGCTGGGCCCGGCAGTGCAGACCCGCACCGCCCGCAGCTGCGCCTTCAACTGCTCCTTTTGCAGCTATCCCATTCGCGCAGGGGTCCTGGCCCTGACCAGCGTTGAGAGGGTGATCGAAGAGTTGCAGGCTTTGGCGGCGCTGGGCGTGCGGCATCTGGTGTTCATCGACGATACCTTCAACGTGCCCTTGCCACGGTTCAAGGCTCTGTGCCGGGCGATGATCAAGCGGGATTGGGGGTTCGAGTGGTACTCTTACCTGCGCTGCTCCAACCTGGATGAGGAAGCCATCGCGCTGATGGTGGAGGCAGGCTGCGGTGGCGTCTTCCTGGGCATTGAATCCGGCAGCCCGGCGATCCTGAAGGCGATGAACAAGTCAGCCAGCACCAAACACTATCGGCGTGGGATCAAGGCGCTGAAACAGGCGGGCGTGCTGACCTTTGCCTCCTTCATCCTGGGTTTCCCCGGAGAGACCGAGGAGACGGTTGCCGAAACCCTGGCCTTCCTGGATGAAACCGCGCCGGACTACTATCGCATCCAGCCCTGGTATTCCGAAACTGGCGCCCCGATCGAGGCACAGCGCGACCGCTACGATATCACCGGCGGTGGTTTTGCCTGGCGCCATGCCACCATGGACAGCGCGACGGCGCTGGATCTCATCGAGGAAGCCTTTCTGGAGGAGCGCAGCGCGCTGTGGCTGCCGCAATGGTCCTTCGATTTCTGGTCGATCCCCTATCTGCGCGGGCGCGGCATGTCCTTTGGCGATCTCAAAGGGTTCATGCGGCGCGCAAATGCGCTTCATCGCCAGCAGTTCCAGATGCAAAGCCAGGCGGCGGCGCAAAGGGCCCATCGCGATGCCCTGGCGGACCTGCGGCTGCACACTTCGGAGGTTCTTGCATGATGCAGTCAGACCGGCTTCACTCCTGGTTTGCAGCGCGCGGGGGTGCGCCCTCCTGCCTGAAGGCGCGGGTCGCCAAGGCCATATCGCCCGAGAGGCTCTGCCAGACCATCAGGGGATTGGCAGATTTTGGGGCGGATCTGCGTGTGGATCTGCAGGCGGAGGCACGCGGGGTGCGGGTCTCCCTTGAAGCACCGGCCGCACGCGCCGATCCGGCTTCATTGCTGTTGCTCCTGAAGGCGGCCTGTGAGGGCCAGACAGCCTGGCCTGCCGAGGTGCCATCGCACGAGGACTACCTGGCGTGGCAGCAGAGCCTCTTGGGCGATGACATGGGTGAGGAGGGGCAACGCCATTGGCAGACGGTCTTGCAGGATCGCCTGGTCGCGCCACCAAGGATGGTGCGCGCAACCCCGGTTCTGGCCCTGTCGAATACCCCCGGCGTGGCCGAAGTGCTGAGCGCCTGGCGTGCGGTCCTCGATCTCTCCTTTGACGCAGCGCCGGATCTTGCCGTGCTCTGTGATCCGCGCGACGATCCGGGGCTTGCGGGGGCCATCGGTCCTTTTGCGCTGCCGCTGCCGCTATCTTGGGTGCCCAAACCGGGGCAAAGCGCCGCTGCCCGTTCGGCTGCGGCGGCAGAGGCGCTGGCGCTTACACGGGCGCATCAATCCACCTATGTGCCGCCAGAATCCGGAGCCTCGCCGGGCACGGCTGGGCTTCTGTGGCACCGGTTGCAGGCGGTGCCGGGGATCGAGGTGCTGGAGGCCTCGGCTCCGGCGCTGGCGACGGGCTGTGATCTGGAGCTGTTCGAAGCCGAAGCGCGCCTTCACATGCGGCTGCTGTTTGATCCCGAACGGCTGCAGGATCAGCAGGCCGCCTGGATGCTGGAGCGGCTGCAGACCTGGATTACCGCGCAGCAGGCGCCGGATCTGCGGCCGGTGCTTGGTAGCAGCGAGTTTGCTTGGCAGCGCCGCCATCTGGATGGGCCGCCGCTTGAAGAGCAATTCCAGCCGCTGTTCGACAGGCTTTCGGCATTGGCCGCAGCAGCGCCGGATGCCCTTGCGATCTCCGGACCGCAGACGGAAAGCCTGGCCGCGCTTCTGGTTCAGGCAGATGGTCTTGCCGGGGCGTTGATCCGCGCGGGTGCCGGGCCGGGCGCGCGCGTCGGGGTCGCCTTGGGAATGGGGCGCGACTGGCTGTGTGCGGTATTGGCGATCCTGCGGTCCGGCGCCGCCTTCGTGCCGTTGCCGCCCGATCTGCCCGCGCGTCGCCGTCAGATGATGGCCGAAGATGTCGGAATTTCACTGCTGGTTTCAGATGGCAGCGGGGAGGGCATTATCGCGGGGATCGCTATGATTCCACTGACCGCCCGGGCCGAGAGACCGACCGATGCCCCCAGCCCGCACTCCGCCGATCTGGCCTATGTGATCTTCACCTCCGGCTCCACCGGCAGGCCCAAGGGCGTGTGCATCTCCCATGGGGCCTTTGATCACTACCTGCACTGGGCCCGCTCTGCCTACCGCCTGTCCACTGAGGCATCCAGTCCGGTTCATGCCCGCACCGAAGCGGACATGGGGCTGACGTCACTCTTCGTACCATTGTTACAGGGCAAGGCGCTGCGCTTTCTGCCGCCCGATCCGCCGGGTGCCGCCCTGGTCGATGCCCTGACAGGGGCGGGGGATCTTGGATTGGTCAAGCTGACCCCGTCGCTCCTGGCGGCGGTGCCGTCATCAGAGGGGGAAGGCCCGCGGCTGGGCTGCCTGATCCTGGGCGGCGAAGCCTTGCGCGCGGAACAGCTGCGCCCCTGGCTTGGGGTCGCACGGATCGTGAACGAATACGGCCCGACCGAGGCCACGGTCGGTTGCGTTGCCCATGAGGTTCCTGCCGCCGCCCCGCTGCCTGACCTCATCCCGATTGGCCGCCCCATCGCAGGGGCGCGGCTCTATGTGCTGGATGACAGGGTCTGCCCGGTTCCGCAGGGCAAGGCCGGAGAGCTGTTCATCGCGGGGCCCATGCTGGCAGAGGGCTACCATGCCCGCCCGGGCGACACGGCCTGCGCCTTTGTGCCAAACCCCTTTTCTGAGATGCCGGGCGAGCGCATGTATCGCACCGGCGACCTGGTGCGGCTGGATCTGGACGGGGTGCTTCACTATCTGGGGCGCCGCGATGACGAGGTGAAGATCCGCGGCCATCGGCTGCACCCGGCCGAGGTGGAGCAGGCCTTGGAACAGCACGCAGCTGTCAGGGCTGCCGCAGTGGTTCCTGCGCCCGACCGACAAAGCCTGGCTGCCTGCGTCGTGCTGGATCAGCCGCTGCGCCCCCGCGCCCTGCAGCGGCACCTGGCCGAGCGTCTGCCCGAGGCCCTGATCCCGGCTCCGATCCTGCCCGTCGAGCAGTTGCCGCTAGGAGCCAGTGGCAAAGTGGACCGCAGGGCCATTGCCGCGCTGGCCTTCCCGGAGCCTGCCGCCCCGGCAGAGGTGCCGGGTGATCTGGATCCCAAGGTGGCGGAGGTCATCGCGATCTTCTCCGATCTTCTGGGCGGTGTCGCGGTGGGGCCTTCGGACAACTTCTTTGAACTGGGCGGTCATTCGCTGCTGGCGATCCGCATGGTGGCCGCGTTGCGCAAATCCGGGTTCCCCGACCTGCAGGTGCGCGACGTTTTTGATCACCCGACACCAGCGGGGCTGCTCGCCGCGGTGGGGCTGCCGCAGGGTGTGCCACGGGAGGAGGGTGTTTTGTGAATATCGCCGCCCCTGCCTCAGACCCTCTGGCAGAGCTGTTCCGGGATCTGGCCGCGCGGGATATTCATCTGCGGCTGGATGGGGAGGCATTGGCCTATTCTGCGCCGCCAGGGGTCCTGGACGCGGAGCTCAAGGCCCGGCTGCTGGCGTCCCGGGCGGCGGTTCTGGAGCGGCTCAGAGCCTGCCGATGGCCGCCGGAGGAAAGCGCGGAAGGCCAGGCATCGGCCAATCTGGCATCGGCCAACCAGGCACCCGATAATCTGGCACCCGCGAGCCTGGCGCAGGAGCGGATCTGGGTCAGTGAGCGCCTGTTTGACGCGGGCGCTGCCTTTCACATCACCGCCGGATTGCGCCTGCCAGCGCGGTTCGACCCGGGCCGGATCCAGGCGGAGCTGAGCACGGTTGCAGCACGGCATGCCGCGCTGCGGACCCGGTTTCGCCAAAGCGATGGCGTCCTGTACCAAGTGAGCGATCTGGATTGCGACGTGCCGCTGCTCCGCTTGCAAGATGAAGACGAGGCGCGCCAGATCGCGCAGCGCCCCTTCGATCTGGCGCAGGACGCGCCCTGGAGGGCGGCGCTTGGCCCGCTGCAGAAGGGCAAGCGGTTCTTGGTGATCGTCCTGCATCATATCGCGGTGGATGGCGTCTCGCTGGATGTGCTGCTGTCCGAGTTCACGCAGGCTTTGGAGGGGGCCAAGGCACCCAAGTCGCAATCCCCGGTGTCGCCGACAGGTTTTGCCCGCTGGCAGCACGCCTGGCTCAAGAGCCCCGACGCCGCCCATGCCGAAACCTATTGGGCGCGGCAGCTTACCCCGCTGCCGCCGCCGCTGGATCTGTCTCTGGCTGGGCCCCGTCCCGTGGCGCGGGATTTTGCGGGCGCCACCGAACAGCGCCCGCTTGCCCCCGATCTTGCTGACGCATTGCGATCCCATGCCCGGGCGCGCGGCATGGGGGTCTATACCGTGGTTCTGGCCGCCTGGGCGGCGCTATTGGCCCGGATGAGCGGGCAGCAGGATTTCTGTATCGGCGTGCCGATGGCGGATCGTTCCGAGAGCGGGCTGGAGCGCGCGGTGGGGCTGTATCTCAACATGATGCCGCTGCCGGTGCGCGGGTGCTTGGGGCAGAATTTTTCCGGGCTGAGTGATGCCCTGCGTGATGCTTTGGCCGGGGGGATCACCCATGCGCGGCTGCCCTTTGAACGGCTGGTAGAGCGGTTCGGCCGCGACACGCAGCAAGGCTATTCGCCGCTGTTCAACGTGGCCTGCACCGATGCGGGCAACGCGCCCAGACCGCGCCTTTTGGATGGCGAACCTCTGGAGATGGTGGAGATTGCGCCCGCCGGTGCAAAATACGATCTGACGCTGTTCCTGCGCCGCGTTGGCGACGGGCTGTGCCTGGCGTTGGAGTACCGCAGCGCGCTGTTCGACCGCGAGGGGGCAGGGCATATCCTTGATCTGCTGGACGCCTTGCTGACGGACGCCCTGCAGCACCCGGAGCGTGCGGTTGCCGATCTGCGCTTTCCCGGTCTTGCGCCGCGCGTTGCCGCCCCACCGGGGCCTGATCTGCCCCGGCAGAGCCTGCCTGCCCGGTTCCAAGAGATGGCCGCAAGGATGCCGGATGCCACGGCGATCAGCGACGGCGCGCAGCACCTCAGCTATGGAGTGCTGTCGGGCCAGGTGCGTGCCATGGCTGCAGGGCTGCGCCGCGCCGGGGTGGGACGCGGCGATGTCGTCGCCATCGCCCTGCCGCGCTCGGCCGATATGGTGGCGGCGCTCCTTGCGGTGCTGGAGGTGGGGGGCTGCTATCTGCCGCTTGGCGATGCGCCCCCGCAGGAGCGCCTGTCGCGGATGCTGGCGCAGGCCGCTGTCAGGCTGGCCATTGCCCCGGCTGGCGCGGATCTCCCCTGCGCCAGCATCACGCCCGAGACCCTGCGTGGGGCTCAGGAGGATGGCCAGCGGTGCCCTGCAGGGCCGGGCGATCTGGCCTATCTCATCTTCACCTCCGGATCGACGGGGCTGCCCAAGCCGGTAGCAATCAGTCACGGCAATGTCGCGGCGCTGATCGCGGCCACGGCCGAAGGGTTCAGGTTTACCGAAAAGGACGTCTGGACGTTGTTTCACTCCAGTGCGTTCGACTTTTCGGTCTGGGAGATATTCGGAGCGCTCCTGACCGGTGGGCGGCTGGTCGTGGTGTCTTACGAGGTCAGCCGCGCGCCCGAGCGGTTCGTGGCCCTGTTGGCGACAGAGCGGGTCACCGTGCTGAACCTGACCCCCTCGGCCTTTCGCATGCTGCAACCTGCGGCCATCGATCAGGCGAACCGGCTGGGGGCGCTGCGCCTGGTGATCTTTGGCGGAGAGGCGCTGGTGCCCGATCATCTGCGTGCCTGGATTGCGCGATTTGGCCTGGACCGCCCCCAGCTGGTGAACATGTACGGGATCACCGAAACCACGGTGCATGTGACCTGGCGCCGTCTCACCGCAGAGGATCTTTCGGGTGGGATCGGCGCACCGCTGCCGGGGGTGTCGCTGCGTATCTGCGATGCCCAGGGGCATGCGCTGCCGGCATGGGTCGTGGGCGAACTGGTGGTTGGCGGGTCCGGCGTGGCGCGGGGCTACCTGGGGCGACCTTCTTTGACGGCGGAGCGGTTCATTTGCGATCCCTGCCAGCCCGGCGCCCGTCTTTATCGGTCTGGTGACCTTGGGCGGGCGCGCCTGGGTGGGGATTTCGATCACTTGGGGCGCAACGACCGCCAGATCAAGCTGCGTGGCTTTCGGATCGAGTTGGGAGAGGTTGAAGCCGCCCTTGAAGATCATCCCGGTGTCGCCCAGGCGGTTGCCGCCGTGCAGCAGGACGGGCAGGCAGGCGCCCTTTGGGCTTGGGTGGTGCCCGCGGGCGGCGCAATTGACGAAGCGCAGCTTCGTGCGGCGCTTTCTGCGCGGCTGCCCGTCTATATGATCCCCGCCCGCATCCTGGCCCTCCAAGCGCTGCCGCTGACCGGCAACGGCAAGGTCGACCTGGATGCCCTGGCGGTGCGGCCTCTGCCACCGGAGCCGCAGCCCCGTCCCGAGGCAGAAGGGTTCGCCTCTGCGCTGGAGCGCCGCATCGCCGGGCATTTCGAAAAGGTGCTGGGGCGGGCAGTGCCGGACCGCAACGCGGATTTCTTCGTTCTGGGGGGCGATTCCATGCAGGTGGTGACACTGGCCGGACAAATGACGGCAGCGGGGCTGCCGGTCGATCCCGGTACGCTTTACCGGATGCGCAGCGTTGCGGCCCTGGCCCAGGCGTTGGAGGGGCAAGCGGCGGTCGGGCTGGGCAAAGAGCGGCCCGAGGCAGAAACCTCCCGCGAGGCTCCGGCGCGCTATCCCATGACGCTGCTGCAGCGGGGGATGCACTATCACATGCAGATCACCCCCGAAGAGCCGGTCTACCACTGTGTCCTGGGATACGGATTGCAGCTGGCCGCGGATCCCGTGGCCTTGCAGCGGGCCCTGGCGGATGTGACCGCACGCCACGCCATTCTGCGCAGCCTGTTCGATCTGGCCAGCGACCCGCCGCAACAGGAGGTGCAGGCACGGATCGATATCCCCTTTGCCTCTGTGGATCTGCGCGGCCTTTCCGGCGGCGAGCAGCAGCGGCAGGTGTCACAGTTCCTGAACGCCGAACGCGGGCGCCGCTTTGACATCGAGCGGGAGCCGCCCTGGCGCATCACGGCGCATCTTTTGCAGGCGGATCGCTTCTGGATCACCTTCACCCATCACCATGCCCTGTTGGACGGTTGGAGCGTCAACCTCTTCCTGGGCGAGCTGCTGGAGCGCTATCGGGCCTATCTTGCCGGGCAGCTGCCCGCGCTTGCGCCGCCACCCGCGACCCGGTTTGCAGATTACGTGGCGCGCGAACGGGCGGCCCTTGCCGACCCTGAGGCGGCTGCCTTTTGGCAGGCGCAACTGGCGCAAGGCGATGCGCGCCCGCTGCCAAGCCTCTTTGGTCCGGCAGGCGCGGGCGAGCGGATGCGCGAAATTCCCTTGCCGCCCGATCTGCTGGCCGGGCTTCGGGCGGCGGGCGACCAGCTGGATCTGCCGCTCAAAAGCCTGCTGCTGGCGGCGCATGTGGTGGCGGTGGGATATCTGACCGGGGCCAAGGTGGTGCGCACCGGGCTGACGGTCGGCGTACGCCCGCCGGGACCGGGGTCTGACGCGGTTCTGGGGCTTTTCGTCAACACCTTGCCCCTCTGTGTGTCCTGGCAGCGGGCGCGCCGCAGTTTCGCCGCCCTGGCGCAGGATGTCTGGCAGGCCGAGTGCAGGCTCATGGAGCATCGGTTTTTCCCCGGCTCCGAAATCCAACGGCAGGCGGGGGGCGCGGAACTGTTCCCCAGCACCTTCAACTTCACCGATTTCCGCACCACGCGGGCGCGCATTGCCGGGGGCGATCTGGCGCTTGAGGCGGTAGAGGAGGTGGAATACACCCATTACCCCTTTGGCACCAATTTCACCGTGGATGTGGCGCGCGGTCATCTGCGGCTGCTGATCGAGGCGGATCCGGCGCGTTATGGGGCTCGCGATATTGCCCGGTTTGCGCGCGTCTTGCGCCGGGTGCTGCTGGCGGTGGTGCGGGATCCCGCAGCTGCGCTGGATCTTGAGGCCTGTCTCGACCGCCGGGAACGGGACCTGATCCGGGGCGCTTCGGTCAGGGGTGCCGCGCCACGCGCGCAGGTGCCGCGTCTGTTGCGGTTCTTTGAGCACGCGGCGCTTCACCCAGAGGTTCCGGCCCTGATTGACGAGGGGCAGAGCATCGCGGCAGGAAGACTCGCACGAGAGGCCCGTGCCGTGGCCGGGGCGCTGGTTTCGCGCGGTATCGGCGCGGGCGATGTCGTGGCGTTGGACCTGCCGCATGGGCGCGACCTGGTCACGGCGCTCTTGGGCGTGCTGGCGGCGGGGGCGGGGTTCATGCCGCTGGATCCGGGCGACCCACCGGCCCTGCGCCAGGAGCGGCTGTCGCTGGCCGGTGCCAGCCTGGTCCTGGTGCAGGGCGATCGCCCCCCTATGGCTGGCATCCGCGTGCTTGGCCTTGACGCGGCGCGGGCAGCCGACCCGATCCCCCCTCGCAGCGCAGCAGAGGCCGCCCCTGCCTATGTTTTGTTCACCTCGGGTTCCACTGGACGTCCAAAAGCGGTGCAGGTATCGCGCCGGGCCCTGGAGCTGCGGCTGCAAGCCGGGGCGGAGTGGCTGGCCCTGCGTCGCACGGATCGCCATTGCCTGACCACGGCTGCGGCCTTTGATCCCTTCGTGTCGCAGGTCCTGGATACGCTGACGGCCGGTGCGGCGCTGGTGGTGCCGCCTGTAGAGGCGCTCAGCGATATGGCGGCCCTGGCGCATATCCTGGTGCAGCAGCGCTGTAGCGTGCTGGATCTGCCTCCCTCACGGGCCGCACGGCTGGCCGAGGTGCCGGGGGTGGCTGAGGCGCCCCTGCGGCTGCTGCTGATCGGGGGAGAGGCGGTCACCCGCGATTTGGCGAACCGCTTGATGCAGGTCTGGCCCAAGGGGCGCCTGTTCAATTGCTACGGGCTGACTGAAACCACGATCGATGCCTGCAACATGCCGGTCGAGCCGGGGGATGGGACGCTGCCGATCGGATATCCCACGCCGGGGGCTGCGGTGTATCTGCTGGATGCCGCGGATGAACCGGTGCCGCTTGGCGTGACCGGTGTTCTGCATGTGGGCGGCGGGATGCTGGCCGATGGCTACCTGGGTGCGCCGCGCAGGACGGCCGCGGCGTTTCGCCCCGATCCCTTTTCGGGAGGCCCCGGCGCGCGGCTCTATTGCAGCGGCGATCTTGCCAGGCGCGATGCGGCAGGCGCGCTGGTCTGGCTTGGCCGGGGAGATCGCCAGATCAAACTGCGTGGCATCCGGCTGGAGCCGGGACAGCTTGAGGCAGCACTTCTGGCGCTGCCCGGGGTGACCGGCGCGCATGTGATGCTGACTGGCGGCCGCCTGATGGCCTATCTCACCGGCGCGCGGAGGACTGACGGAGAGATCCGGGCGGCGCTGCGGGCGCGGGTGTCCCGCTCGGTGCTGCCGCAGGGCTTTTTGTGGCTCGATGCCCTGCCTGTGACGGCGGCGGGCAAGATCGACGAACAGGCGCTGGCGCAGATGCAGGTGGCGGAGCAGGCCACAGGGTCCGAGCCACCCCGCACCCGGCAGGAGACCGCCCTGTGCCAGATCTGCGGCGAGGTGCTGAAACTCGACCCGCCGCCGGGGCGGGATGCGGGTTTTCTGGATCTTGGCGGCCATTCGCTGGCGGCGGCAGAGGTGGTGGCGCGGCTGCGGCTGCGCCATGGGCTGGCGCTGCCCCTGCGGGCGCTTTTGGAAGCCTCTGCCCTGTGGCGCGCGGCCGCGGCCTGCCTGCCCGCCGCCCGGCCAGCGGCGCCTCGGGGCGGCGAAGAGGCACCGGCGACCCCGGGTCAGGAGAGTTTTGCCGCCGTGCAAGAGGCGCTGGGCGAGACAGCTTTTGCCAATATGGCCGGGGGTATGCGGCTCAGTGGCGCGCTTGACCCGGCGCGGTTGCAGGCTGCCCTGAACGATCTGGTGGCGCGCCACAGCGCCCTGCGGAGCCGGTTCCTGCGGCGTGAGGGGCAGCTTCTGCAACAGGTTCTACCGCTGACAGAGGTGCCGCTTCCCATCGAAGAGATCCCCGCGCAGGATTGGCAGAAGCACACGCTTGTGGCGATCCGGCAGGAGGTGGAGACCGGCTTTGATCTGGGGGCGGGGCGGATGATGCGGGTCCGGCTGTTGCGGTTGGGGCCGGAGGACCACATTCTGGTCCTGGTGCTGCACCATGCGGTGTCGGATGGCATATCGGTGGGCATCCTGGCGTCGGATCTTTGGGCGCTTTATCGCGGCGAACGCCTGTCTCCGCCCGGATGGCAGATGATCGATGCGGCGCGCGCCCTGGCGGCCTGGCGGCAAGGCCCGGCGGCAAAGAAGAGCCTGTCGTTCTGGCAAGGGCGCCTGGCCGGGCCGCGTTACGTGCAACTGGGCACGCCAGAGGCCGAGCCCGCCGCGCCGCGCCGGATGGCGGTTTTGCCCTGGCATATCACAGATCTGCCAAGCCCATCGGATCCCGGGCAGAGCACGCCCTTCGTCCGCGCCCTGACAGCGCTGGCCCTGGCCCTGCACCGGGTGTTCGGCAGTCGCGATATCCGCATTGGCACCATGGTGTCCGGTCGCGACCGGCCCGAGGCCATGGGCACCATCGGCCTACTGGCCAATACCGTTGTCCTGCGCCTCGCGCTTGACGCGGACCAGCGCGCCGCCGATCTGCTGCCACTTGCCCAGCAGGCGGTGCTGGAAGCCCTGGCGGAAGGGACATTGCCGTTCGAGGATGTCCTGGCGGGGCTGGATCTGTCGCAGGGGCCGCCGTTTGAGGTGATGCTGCTTTATCAGGATGCAGCTGCTCCGATTTCCTCTGGCACATTGCAGGCGACGCCCTTTCTGCCGGGAAGCCGGATCTGGGAGGTGGCGCCGGTGACCACCTGTCGGCTGGTGGTGATCCTGACCCCGCAGGGCGCGGGATACGCCTGCCATATCAAATACGACGCCGATTGGCGCGATGAAGCGGGGATCCGCCCCCTGGCCGAAGCGCTGCAGGAGACCATGAGCGAGGTCCGCCGTGTCTGAAGGGGGCGTAAAGGAAACGAGAAATCAGACGGAAAACGCCCGCCCAGGCTGATTTCGCAAATTGCCTATTCTTTAATTTCCAAAGGAGAAACACCATGTCCGATCCATTTGAAACCTACCTTGTGGTCGTGAACGACGAGGAACAGTATTCGATCTGGCCCGCCGAGCGTGAGCTGCCCGCAGGTTGGCAGCAGGTGGGGGAGCCGGGCAGCCGGGAGGCCTGTCTGGATCATATCGAGGAGGTCTGGACCGACATGCGGCCCAAGAGCCTGCGGGAGGCGATGACATGACCCGTCCGGCAGCCGGGCCATGCTGAGCCTGATCTCGCTGCCCTGGCGCTCGGTCCGGGTGCCGCCCATCGATATCGGCAGCCTCGCAGCCTATCTGCGGCAAGAGGAACCGGGCTGGAACGTCGATCTTCTCCCCGCATTTCTGGACGGGGCCGAGACCGTCGGAATGGCGCCTTACGAGGCGATCGCGGTAGAGGCGGAGAAGAACTGCCTGGGCGATTGTTTCTTCACGGGGCGGCTGTTTCCCGAGCGAGCAGAGGCGGCAAGGGTGCATTTTCTGGACGCGGTGGGCTGGATGCCCAATGTGGCGGCGGCTTTGCAGGATCTGCCGGTGCCGCTTGACCAGGCCTTTGATCATATCGGGGCTGCGTTGGAGCGGACCCTAATGCAGGTTCTGGACCGTCTGCAGGCGCTGTGGGCACCGCGGGGCAGGGCGCCCGTGGTGGGGTTGACGACCACCTATACGCAGTTGTTTTCCAGCCTATACTTTGCGCGGCTGTTGAAGTCCCGGTTTCCGGGCGCAGTGGTGATCCTGGGTGGCACCAACGTGGGTGCGAAGATGGGGCCGACGATCCTGGCCAGTTTTGAAGAGGTTGATTTCATCGTCCAGGGTGAAGGTGAAGCGGCGCTGCTGGCGCTTTTGCGGGGGCTGCAGCAGGGAAGGATCGCAGACATCCCGGGTGTTCTGTCACGGCAAACCGGCGGGAAACCGGGCCGGTTCACGCAACTGCCAGATCTCGACAGCCTGCCGGTGCCGGAATACGACAGCTACTACGCGCATCCCCTGATCCGCAGCGCGCCGCAATGGGCCAAGGCCATCGCGGTGGAAGCCAGCCGGGGCTGCGTGCACAAATGCAGCTTCTGCTCGGTGCCGGCGGAATGGGCTGGCTACCGGTTCAAATCGCCTCAGCGCATCCGGGACGAACTGGCCGCACTTGCAGATCGCTATGGCGTGGCCTGGTTCTATTTCATGGACAACGATCTGCCCGGTCCCAAGATGCGTGCCTTTGCCGATGCCATCGAGGGCGCGCCGGGCAGCTTTCGCTTTGCCATTCCCTTTCGCGCGACGGTCACCCCTTATGAGATCCTGCGCATGCATGATGCCGGGTTGGAGACCGCGCAATTGGGGATCGAAGGCTTCAGCAACGCCTATCTCAAACGTCTCAATAAAAGCACCACGGTGATCCATAACCTTCAGGCCATGAAGACCTTCTTTGAGCTGGAGATCGTGAACTACGGCAATCTGCTGGTGGGCTATCCCGGTACCACCCAGGAAGAAGTGGATGACAACCGCCGGATCATTGCCGACTACGCCTATGCCTATCAGACGCTGTTCCTGGCGGTGTTCCAGCTGCACCTTGGGTCAGGCGCCGACCAGCAGCGCGCGGCGCATGGCATCTACAACGTGCGCAATGACGATTATTACGCCACGCTGTTGCCCAATGAGATCAACGCGGGCCTGTGTCTCTACCAACTGAGCTGGGACGAGCGGCAAGAGGGCCCCGATTGGAGCGGTTTGGTGCAGACGTTGGAAACCTGGCGAGAGGTGTCCGAAGGTCGGATTGGCGAGCGCCCTTTCCTGCAATATCATGACCTTGGCCGCAGCCTGGTGATCGAGGATCAGCGCGGCCGCAAACCCCGTCAGCATCGTCTGCAGGGGGCCGAGCGGGATCTTTATCTCTGGTGTTGCCAGATCCGCCACCTGGCCGAATTGCGACGTGCCGGGTTCTTTGCAGAGCAGGAGGATTTGCGCAGCACCCTTTGCAGCCTGGTGGAGCGCAAGCTGATCTACCGCGAGGGGGACCGCTACCTCTCCCTGGCAGTGGCGCCGGATCCACGCGCCGCAGCGCGCCGCATCCGCGCCCAGGAGGTCGCACGTGGGAACAGGGGAACGCCCCAACCGCCGACGATAACGCTGGCCCGGGTTTGACCTAGACCACCGATCTTGAGGGTGCGCCTGTGATGGCTCTGTCCAGTGCAGGCCGGTTCCTACCCTCAACCGGTCACGCGGTCTCATCCTCGGGGCCAGTTTGTTCGGGACGGAAGACGTATCGCTGGTAGATGCGGCCGATCCCGATCAAGGCCAGGCCCAGCCCTAGGAAGGAAGCGACCCGGAACAGCCCGGTCAGGTCGGACATGTCGAAAAGGAAGACCTTCGCCACGGTGATCAGCAGAACCGCCAGGGAGGCATAGCGCAGCGGGACCGACACCCGCAGGATGCCGATTGCCAACAGGCACAGGGCAAAGAGGATCCAGACGGCGGAATAGGCATAGAATTCCAGATTGCTGGGCTGTGTCGTGTCGCTCAGGGCAATCACCGACCCCCAGAAGGCGCGCCGGGTTTCCAGGGTGATGTAGAGGAACAGCAGCCCCCCGGCTGCCCCGGGAAGAAGCCGTCGCAATCTATCGGTCACCCGAAACTGGCTGCTGCGGCCAATCACCAGCAGAAGAATGGCCGGGACCAGATAGGCCAGCGCCAGAAGGTTCAGCAACGGCAGGCGTCCGACCGGCTCACCGGTGAGCAGCGGCGACAGGCTGAGGACCGCGCCAAAGAAGATCGTGACCAGCGCAAGCAGTAACAGCCCCATGCCCGCCGGATAGGGCCAGCGCCGCTGTCCGCGCCGGGCTTCAAAAAGCAGCAGACCGGCGGCCACCAGCCACCAGATCACCTGTACCGACTGGTCGAACAGGGCCCAGTTTGCCGGGGACAGATCCCCCGAGGTCCAGAGCTTGAACTGCAGCGCGACCATCAGGAAGGCAAAGCCTGCGGCCGCGATCTCGCACAGGGTGCGGGTCGGATCCGTGGGGCTGCCGCCAAAGAGGCGCGCGGCCACAAGACTGGCCACCGCCGGCAGCCCATAGCCGTAGATCACCCAGCCAAAGAGACCGAAGACATCGCCCTCATAGTCCAGGATCATCGGGTTCAGCGCCAGTCGGGCGATCACCACCAGGGTGACCAGCGCGGCGATTGTGCGAAGGGGCTGCAGGCGCACGCGCGACCAGATCCAGGCCAGCGCCAGCGTTTCAAAACCCAGCGCGACAGTGAGCCAGGCCTCTCGCAGCAGGCAGGTAAAGGCCAGCGCCAGCGCTGCGGTGGCACCTGCCGCAAAAAGGGCCGTGGCAAGGTCGCTGCCGGGGCCATGATCCACCCATCGCCCCGTTCGCACGGCAGCGGCCACGGCCAGGAGGGCAAGGGCGCCGCCAATCAGGGCCCAGGCGACATCGGTCTCCAGCCCGCCGATCCGCCAATAGCCGATCACGAAGAACAGCAGTGGCATCAGGTTGGCAATCCCGGCCCAGACGGCCTTGCTGCGCCCCCAGCGCATGCCGATAAATCCGCCAACTCCAAACAGCGCGGCAAAGGTCCACAAGGCATGGGCATAGACCCGGTACTCAGGCGGGACCAGGAAGGGGCCGAAGCCGCGATCCGGCAGATCCTGTGCGGCGATGGCCGGGGTCACCTCCACTGGTGTCGGCCAGAGCAGGACCGCCGCCAGGGTGATGGTGGCCGAGGCCAGCAACAGGCTTTCCAGCGCCGCGCGGCGTGTCGCCATCAGGAGCGCGGCCGCCCCGTAGGCACCGATGAAGGCAAAACCCGCCCCGTTGAAGCCAGTCGCTGCCGCAACAGCTAATAGCAGCAGACCTGATAGCGCAAAGCCAAGCCCGGATGTATCGGCCAGCATCTTGACCGCCCATCGCCACAGGGGCGTTTCGGGCCGTTTGATCGGCAGTCCGGTCGAGAGCAGCGCAAACAGCAGCGCCAGGCCAAGGGCATAGCTGCTCAACACGCCCTGATCTCCAAGTGTCCAGCTGCCCTCCAGCCACAGAACCGGCCACACAAGGGCACCGGTCAAGGCCAGGTAAGAAAACCACCACCATTTGCGCCAGACCATCACCAGTAGGCATCCAGCAGTCAGCACAAAGAGGTAGAGAAACAGCGGCATCGCCTGCGGTACCGGCGTATCCACGAGGGCGGGCACCAGATACCCGGCAACTAGCCCCAGCAGCGCCACAAAAGCTCCCTGGCGCAGGGAGAGCAGCAAAGCGGCATAGGAGGTCAGCGCCAGGGCGACAAAGCCGGTGGTCGGCGTCAGCAGTCCGAAAATGCCATGGGCCGCATATAGCGACACAAACACCGCAAAGATGCCCGATCCGGACAGGGCCGGGGGCACGTAATCCGGGTTCACCGCCCGCTCTACCGCCTTGACCGGATTGCGCATGGCCCATTCGCCAGCCGCCAGCAATGCCCCCCCGAGCAGCAGGCCCAGGATCACCCGTGTCATCGGCGTCAGCCAGCCCTGATCGACCGCATAGCGGAACAGGAACACCGCGCTGAGCGCAACAGCGATGGCCCCCACCCAGATTAGCCATTGCGAGGCCAGGGTTTCCTCCAGGCTGCGGCCAGGAACATCCACGGGGTCTTCGGGGGGCTGTGACCGGGTGATGCCCCAAGGCGTATTGCCACCTGCCGGTGTCCGAGAAGTTTCTTCTGCTGCTGGACCTTCGGACTGTGCCTCTGCGGCAGGCACGGCCTCGCGCCTCTGTTCCTGCTGGTCCGACATTTCGGCGTCTTCTGTCGCAGCGTCGATGTGATCGGCAGCAGGCTTGACCACGGTCTGTTCTGTGTCTGGCTGCATCCTGGCGGGTGGGCTGCCTGTTCCAAGTGCGAGTTCGTCAAGCGCCTCTGAGAGCCGACGTTCCAGCGCGTCCAGTCGGTCTTCTTGTTTGCGTAGCAAAATACGCAGATAGATCGGGGCCGCGATAATGAAAACAATGATAAGGAGAATGATCAAAGGAAATACAGTCATGAAGACACCCTTTCACCTCATGCGCTTGCAGGCAATAGCTCTGCTGGGCGGCCAAATCGGTATGCTCTTGCCGCCAAGACCGTGCCGCGCGGATTTGCTCTTGCACATCCTGCGCAAGCGGTGTTTTGGCCTCTGCTTGTCAGCTTCTGCATGCTATTGGAGGGGCGGGGAAACAACCGGGGAAGCAACGAGGTGCGCCAAGTGTCTGACATTGCGAGAAACGACCTGAGACGGCACGCACGCCTTAGTGTCGCACCGATGATGGACTGGACCGATCGCCATTGTCGCTACCTGCATCGCCTGCTGAGCCAGGAGACCCTTCTATATACGGAAATGGTAACGGCCCCGGCGCTGGTGCGCGGGGGGGCGTTGCATCTGCTGGATCACAGCCCCGAGGAACATCCGGTGGCCCTGCAATTGGGCGGATCCGAACCGGGGGAGTTGGCCGAGGCTGCGCGGCTGGGGGCCGAGGCTGGCTATGATGAGATCAACCTCAACTGCGGCTGTCCCAGCGACCGGGTGCAATCGGGGGCCTTTGGCGCGGTGCTGATGAAGACGCCGGAGCTGGTGGCCGACTGCGTGGCGGCCATGGCAGAGGCGGTCGCGGTTGAAGTTACCGTCAAATGCCGTATCGGGGTGGACGATCAGCAACCCGAAGAGGTGCTGCCCGGTTTTCTGGAAAAGATCCGCGCGGCGGGTTGCCAGCGGGTGACGGTGCATGCGCGCAAGGCCTGGCTGCAGGGGCTGTCGCCCAAGGAAAATCGCGATATCCCGCCGTTGGATTACGATCTGGTGCACCGGATGAAGGCAGAATTCCCGGATCTGCATATCTCGATCAATGGCGGTATTGCCTCGCTGGAGGCCGCAAAGGCGCATCTGGATCAGGGGTTGGATGGTGTGATGATCGGCCGTGCCGCCTATCATCAGCCTGCCGATATCCTGTCTGCCGCCGACCCGGTGATCTATGGCTGTGGAGAGACGCGCGATCCGGTGGCGGTGGTCCACCGGATGCTGCCCTATATCGAATCTCATCTGAGTGCCGGTGCACGGCTGCACCAGATCACCCGTCACATGCTGGGGCTGTTTGCCGGGCGTCCCGGCGCGCGCGCCTGGCGGCGCATCCTGTCGGAAGGCGCCAACCGCCCCGGGGCCGGGCCGGACCTGGTGCTGGAGGCCCTAGCGCAGGTTTCGGATCGCTCTGCGGCCTGATCAGCTCTGTGTGTTTTTCTGCGCGTTTTGCTGTATCCGGGCCGCGCGCCCTCCGCGGCGTTTCTTGAGAAGAGAGGCGCGGTCCGGCAGCTCTTCCATCACTGTGGCGCGTGCCTCGGGTGACATCTTCGACCAGCGGGTGATTTCATCGATGGAGCGATAGCAGCCGGTGCAGATGCGGGCCTCCGGGTGGACCACGCAGAGTTTGACGCAGGGCGACTGGATTTCCTGCCGCATCCAGATCTTGTCCGTGGGGTGGTCAGCCATTGTTCAAATGCCTCATGCGGTCCAGCGCTCCCTGCAGGATATAGGAGGCTGCCACGTGATCGATCACCTCGGAACGGCGTTTGCGAGACGTATCCGCCTCGAGCAGCGCCTTTTCGGCGGCAACCGTGCTGAGGCGTTCGTCCCAGAACCCGATGGGCAGATCGGTCAGCCGGGCCATGTTGCGGGCAAAGGCGCGGGTGGATTGGCAGCGCGGTCCTTCACTGCCGTCCATGTTGCGGGGCAGGCCCAAGAGGATACCGCCCACATCGCGGTCCTTGATGATCTCCAGGAGCCGCGCGCTGTCGAGGGTGAATTTCTTGCGCCGCACGGTTTCCAGCGGGGTGGCAACCGCGCCGATGCGATCGGAAACCGCAACGCCGATGGTCTTGTCCCCCAGATCCAGTCCGATCAGGGCCGTAAACCCGGGCAGGGCGGCGGCGAAATCTTCGAAACTCTCATGGATCATTCGGCGACCCCGGCCTGACGGGCAGCGGCGGTGATCAGCTCCAGCGCGGCGCTGTCCCCCGTGAAGGTCTGTTGCGCCTCCTGGTAGATGGCGCGGGCCTGTTCTGTATCGCCAAGAACCCCCAGCGCGCCGATGAGGCGAGCCCATTCCTGCACGGTGCCGCCTTCGGTCGCAAGCCGGTCCGACAGCCGCGCGACCATGCCGCGCACCATCTCGGCGCGGTCCTCATCACTCATGGCGGCGGCATTTTCCACGTCGGCCGCATCGGGGCCGGGCAGGGCACCGGCAAGGGGTGGTTTCCCCTGCGGTGTGATCGGTTGGTATTCGACCCCGGCGCGGAAGGCCATGTCCTCGATCTGGCGCTGGATGCCATCGACCCAAGGATCACCTGGCGCGCTGGTGCGCAGGGTTTCGGCCCAGATCTGATAGGCGCGGTCCGGGCGGTCCAGCTGACCCTGCATCAGCCCGTAGTAATAACGCGCCGCCCCGTTTTCGGAGTCACGCTTCAGGGTCTGGACCAGCGCGGCCTCTGCCTCGGGGGAGACATAGCCACCGGTGGCCATGATCATCAGCTCGGCCAACTCGCCGAAATCGCTGGCCCCCACCGCGCCGGACATGAGCTCGATGAACCGGGCCTTGGCCTGATGGGCGGCGGTGAAATTGCCCAAGTTCGCCTCGTGCTGCGCCAGCAGCGCATGGCCCTGGGCGTCATTGGGGCGTTTGGCCACGGTCTGGCGCAGTTGTTCGACCAGTTGGCGGTAGCTGTCTTCCACTTCGGGCGCCGGGAACGGGGGCACCTGGGCTTCGGCCTCTGCCTGAGAGGGGCGGTTTTCGGCGCGTTCCTCTGCCATGGCGATACGGGTCTTGAGCGCCAGATCGCCATAGCCAGGCGCGCCGAGGTTGGCATAAAGCGCCAGGGTGCCGCCGCAGAGTGCCAGCACCAGGATCAGCGCCATGCCGCGGGACAGGCCCGCAGGCTGATTGGCGCCGCCGCCGTCCTTTTGCAATTGCGCATCGGCAGCCAGAATGCGGCGCGACACCTCGGTGCGGATGCGGCCCGCGTCGGCTTCATTGATGACACCGCGCGCCAGATCCTTGTCCACGTCGCGCAATTGCTGGCGATAGACGCGCAGGTCATAAGCCGCGGGCGGTTCGCCCATGTCGCGGCTGCGCAGCAGAACCAATGCCATCAATCCGGCAACGGCCAGGGCCATAAAGGCGGTCAGGATCCAGAAAACCATGCTCACTCCGATGTTTCACCCCCATCTATATCTCCAGTGCCCGCGAAAAAAGGCCTAACTGCTGCGTCACCCTGTCTGCACCCTGTCTGCGCCAGGATCTTGCCAGGATGGCTCTGGGGATTTTCGATGATCGGTGATGTCGCATCTATACAGAAATGCGACGATAAACGGCACCGCTCCGTGCCTGCCCTCGGGCATACCAAGAGAAGACGGGAACCAGTGGATTCGCTCATGAAACGCTATTCAGCCTTTGCTGTCGCGCGGGAGGCCCTGCGCTATCACACCGGATGGGAACGCGCCTGGCGCAATCCTGCGCCGAAACGCCAGTATGACGTGATCATCGTTGGCGCCGGCGGACACGGCCTTGCGACGGCCTATTACCTGGGCAAGAATTTTGGCATCACCAATGTGGCGGTGCTGGAAAAGGGCTGGCTGGGCGGCGGCAACACCGGGCGCAACACCACCATCATCCGCTCGAACTACCTTCAGGATCCGTCCGCTGCGATCTATGAAAAGGCGCGGTCCCTCTATGAGGACATGAGCCAGGACCTGAACTACAACGTGATGTTCTCCCCGCGCGGGGTCATCATGCTGGCCCAGACCGAACACGAGGTGCGCGGGTACAAGCGCACCGCCCATGCCAATGCCCTGCAAGGGGTCTCGACCGAGTGGATCGAACCTGCCCGCGTCAAGGAGCTGGTGCCGATCATCAATCTGGCCGGTCCCCGCTATCCCGTGCTGGGCGGTCTTTGGCAGGAGCGCGGCGGCACCGCGCGCCACGATGCGGTGGCCTGGGGCTATGCGCGGGCCTGTTCGGCCATGGGCATGGATATCATCCAACAATGCGAAGTCACCGGCGTGCGCAGCGAAGGCGGCCGCGTCATCGGCGTCGACACCACCAAGGGCGCCATCGATTGCGACAAGCTCGGCATGGTGGTTGCAGGCAACTGTTCGCACCTGAGCCAAATGGCCGGCTTCCGCCTGCCGGTGGAAAGCGTCGCGCTGCAGGCGCTGGTCAGCGAGCCGATCAAACCCTGCATGGATGTGGTCGTCATGGCCAATACCGTGCACGGCTACATGAGCCAGTCCGACAAGGGCGAGATGGTCATCGGCGGCGGCACCGATGGGTTCAACAACTACACCCAGCGCGGATCGTTCCACCATATCGAGGAAACCGTGCGCGCCCTGATCGAGACCTTCCCGATGGTCTCGCGCCTCAAGATGCTGCGCCAGTGGGGCGGGATCGTGGATGTGACCGGGGACCGTTCGCCCATCATCTCGAAAACCCCGGTGCAGAACTGTTTCGTCAACGCAGGCTGGGGCACCGGCGGTTTCAAGGCCATTCCGGGATCCGGCTGGGCCATGGCCGAGCTGATGGCGACCGGCCATTCGCCACTAGCGGAAGAGTTCTCCATGATGCGCTTCAAGGAAGGCAAGTTCATCGACGAGAGCGTCGCTGCCGGGGTGGCGCACTGATGGAGTTGGCGATCCTTCCGACCAATGCGACGCCGCGCGTCGCATCGCGCCCGACCCGCCCCCATGGGCGGGCGCGTTCCGCCCCCGCCCTCGGTTCGGGCGCCGAGCTTGTGAATGCATTCTGGCACTGGGTTGTGATGCTTTTGGACTCGCTACGGTCCGCCAAGAACAGCGTCTGCCAAAAGATAGGCAACGTGTTTCATGAATCTAATCGGGGCGGGGCCTTTGAACTGGCGTTTGGGATTGTCCCGCTCATCGCGGCGCCAGTGGAGAAAGGCAAAGAAGAAAAAGACTGCGGCAAACGCCAGAATGATCCAGAGAAACATGGATTCGATATGGGTGCCCGCGTTGACAATACAAGCTGGAGGCTCTGCCCATGCTGATCCTTAAATGCCCCTATTGCGGCGTAGATGCCGAGGAAACCGAACTCCACGCCGGTGGCGAGGCGCATCTGAAACGCTTTGGTCCCGGCTCCTCGGATGATGAGTTTCACGACTACCTCTTCATGCGGGAAAACCCCAAGGGCGTGCATTTCGAACGCTGGCGGCATGTGAACGGCTGCGGCAAGTGGTTCCACGCGGCCCGCTGCACCATGACGCTTGAGGTCTTTGGCACCTACACGGCGCAGACCCCGACGCCGCCGCAGGAAATCCGCGATGCGATCACCGCCAAACGCCCCGGCTGGAGCTGGAGGGAGTTCGAATGATCCGCCGCCCAACCCCATCTGTCGCCGTCTTTTGCAAAAGGTCCGCAGCATGAGCACCCGTCTTGCCAATCAGGGGCGCCTGATCGACCGCTCCAAACCCATCGAGTTCACCTTCAACGGCACGCGCATGACGGGCTATGCCGGGGATACGCTGGCCTCGGCCCTGCTGGCCAATGATCAGCTCTTGGTGGGGCGCTCGTTCAAGTATCACCGTCCGCGTGGGCTGGTGGCTTCGGGCGCGGAGGAACCCAACGCGCTTGTTGGTCTTGGCACGGGCGACCGGTTCGAGCCGAACCAGCGCGCCACCACGACCGAGCTGTTCTCGGGCCTCAGCGCCCAGTCGCAGAACCACTGGCCAAGCCTCGAGTTCGACGTGGGTGTGGTGAACAACAAGCTGGCGCGCTTCCTGCCTGCCGGTTTCTACTACAAGATGTTCATCCACCCGAAACCCTTCTGGAAACACGTCTACGAGCCGATCATCCGCAAGTCGGCCGGTCTGGGACAGGCGCCGGACCGGGAGCTGAAGGATGCCGACACTTACGAGCATTTCTACTTCTTCTGCGATGTGCTGGTGATCGGCGGCGGTGTGGCCGGCCTGCAGGCGGCGCTGGTGGCGGCGAAATCCGGCGCCAAGGTGCTGGTGCTGGAGCAGAACGCCCATTGGGGCGGGCGCGCGCCGGTCGATGGTGGGACCATTGACGGCGACTACCCCGAGGCCTGGGTGGAACAGACACTAGCCGAACTGTCGGTGATGGAGAACGTCACCCTGCGCAACCGTTGCATGGGGGCGGGCGTCTACGATCACGGCTATGCGCTGGGATACGAGCGGTTGACCGATCACGCGCCAGGGCAGGGCGGTCCGCGCCACCGCATGTGGCGGATCCGTGCAAAACAGATCGTCACCGCAACCGGCGCGATCGAACGGCCCTTGTCCTTTGCCGGGAATGATGTGCCGGGCGTGATGCTCGCCTCGGCCATGCGCGACTATGTGGTGAACTGGGGCGCAACCCCGGGCAAACGCGTGCTGGTTGCCACCAACAACGACGATGCCTATCGCACTGCGCTGACACTCCATGCAGCCGGGATCGAGGTCGTGCGGGTGCTCGACACCCGCGACACCGGCGGCGGTGCCCTGATGGAAGAGGTGCGCGCCCTGGGGATCCGCGTCGAATGCGGCCGCGGCATTGCCAAGGTCAAGGATGGCAAATGCGTCACCAGGGTCGCGATCTGCGCCCAGAACGGCCAGGGCGGCGCCCAGGAAGAGGTAGAGGCCGACGCCGTCGCCATGTCCGGCGGCTGGTCGCCGGTTGTGCACCTGTGGTCCCATTGCGGCGGCAAGCTGACCTGGGATGACGCTCAGGCGCATTTCCGCCCCGATCCCGCGCGTCCTCCGCTGGGGGCTGACGGGGCCGGTTTCGTGGTTGCAGCCGGGTCTGCGAATGGTCCGCTGGGGCTTGGCGCGGTCCTGAGCGACGCTGCCGAGGCAGGCGCAAAGGCCGCCGCGGCCGCAGGGTTCAAAGCCGAAGCCAAACCCGCAGCCGGCGTGGCGCAGGACGAGGCGCCGATGCAGCCGGTCTGGCTGATGCCCGCCCGCGCCGAGATAGACCTGCGCATGAAGGCCTGGCTGGATTTCCAGAATGACGTGAAGGTCTCGGACGTGCAACTGGCGGCGCGCGAAGGTTTTGAAAGTGTCGAGCACACCAAACGCTACACCACGCTGGGCATGGCGACGGATCAGGGGAAACTCAGCAATATCAACGGTCTTGCGGTGCTTGCCGATAGTCTGGGTTCCGAAATTCCGCAGGTGGGTACCACCACCTTCCGGCCGCCCTATCACCCCATTTCCATGGGCGCGATCGGCGGAGAGGCGCGGGGCGAGATCTTCCAGCCGCTGCGCAAGACCCCGATGCACGACTGGCACGATGCCAATGGTGCGGATTGGGAGCCGGTGGGCCACTGGCGCCGCCCCTATGCCTTTGTCCGCGCGGGCGAAAGCGTGAAGGAGGCGGTGAGCCGTGAAATCCTGAACACTCGCCAGAATGTGGGTCTCCTGGATGCCTCGACCCTGGGCAAGCTGATCGTCAAGGGGCCGGATGCCGGGCGTTTCCTCGACATGATGTACACCAACATGATGTCGACCCTGAAAGTGGGCAAATGCCGCTATGGGCTGATGTGCTCCGAGAATGGCTTCCTGTCCGACGATGGCGTTGTCGCCCGCATCGACGAGGACACCTGGCTCTGCCACACCACCACCGGCGGTGCGGACCGTATCCACGCCCATATGGAGGAATGGCTGCAGACCGAATGGTGGGACTGGAAGGTCTATGTCGCCAATGTGACCGAGCAGCTGGCACAGGTCGCCGTGGTCGGCCCCAAGGCGCGGATGCTGCTGGAAAAGCTGAACGCTGAGGCGGGCGGCGGCATGGATGTCTCCAAAGAGGCGCTGCCCTTCATGGAATGGAAGGATGGAGAGATCGGCGGTTTCAAATGCCGCGCCTACCGGATTTCCTTCTCTGGTGAACTGTCCTATGAAATCGCGGTGCCTGCCTCGCAGGGTCAGGCCTTCTGGGATGCACTGATGGCCGCTGGCGCGGAATTCGGCGTCATGCCCTATGGCACCGAATGTCTGCACGTGATGCGCGCCGAAAAGGGCTTCATCATGATCGGGGACGAAACCGATGGCACCGTGATCCCGCAGGATCTGGGGCTGAATTGGGCGATTTCCAAGAAGAAGGAAGACTTCATCGGCAAACGCGCGCAACAGCGCAGCCATATGGTCGATCCCGACCGCTGGCAGCTGGTGGGGCTGGAAACCTTGGATGGCGCCGTGCTGCCGGATGGTGCCTATGCGGTGGGCAGCGGTGTCAACGCCAATGGGCAGAAGAACACCATTGGCCGGGTGACCTCGACCTATCATTCGCCGACTCTGGGCAAGGGGATTGCCATGGGGCTGGTCAAACACGGACCAAAACGCATGGGCGAGGTGATCGAATTCCCCGGCACCGATGGCACCGTCTACAAGGCAAAGATCGTCGATCCGGTCTTCTACGACAAGGAAGGGGAGAAGCAGAATGTCTGATCCGTTGAGCGCCCTGCCGGGCGCCCGCTATGCCGGGCTTGCCACCATCGAGGAATCCGGGCTGCAGGGCATGATCACCCTGCGTGGCGATCTGTCCTCCAAGACCTTGCAAAAGGCGGTGAAGGCCGCAACCGGTGCCGATGTTCCGAGTCAACGCCAGATCGCAGTGGCCACAGGCGGCGCGGTCGCCTGGATGTCGCCGGATGAATTGCTGCTGCTGGTACCTTATGACGAGGTGGAGCAAACAACCTCCACGCTGGCCGAGGCGCTGTCAGGTGAACACGCGCTGGCGGTCAATGTCTCGGATGCGCGGGCTTTGTTTTCCCTGTCGGGCGCCGGCGCGCGTGAGGTTCTGGGCAAGATCTGCCCGGTGGATTTCGATCCTGCCGCCTTTGCCCCCGGTGATTTCCGCCGCACCCGCATGGCCCAGGTCGCCGCCGCCTTCTGGCTGGATGAGGCGGAGACCTTCCACATCGTCTGTTTCCGCTCGGTTGCGCAGTATGTGTTCAACCTTCTGAAAACCTCGGCGCATCCGCAATCAAGGGTTGGCGTCTACGGTTGAGGTGACTTTAGGGTTGTGTGAGTTGCCGTGATTTTATAGCGTGCCCGAACCTAAGGGCACGTCTTTGCTAGTTTTGTCGGTGTTCGTTGCCTGCTCTTGGAAGCTGGTATGTAATTGAACAGACAAGATATTCGAATGAGCAAGAAAATCCTGGCGGCCGCGATCGCGCTGATCGCGCTGCCCCTTGCAGCGAAAGCTGCGCCCATCGCCTATGAATGCGACTTCAAATCCTACACGGCTTATGGTGGTATTCCGCCGAAGTCGATCTTCGTGGTGGATGCTGTCGGGGGCACGGCCATGGTCTATGATGGCTATATCCACAAAGTCTTCAAAGCGCCGATCGCTGCGGATTTTGAAGAATTGGGGGCTCATAAGTACAGGCTGAAGTGGACCTTGCAGGGCTTTCCCTTGCGCGGAAACACATCGGACAGCGCCAGCTATTCCGTGCGCCTGGATACAGCGAGGACCACCGCAAATATCCAGATGAACCTTCACGGCGACGATGCCGACCGGCGCGGAACAGGGGCGTGCAAGCGGATCAAGTGAACGGTTCGGCAGCTCGGCGCATTATTTGAACAGGAAGGTCGGGAACTGGGTCAGGGCACGGGCGCTGGTGAGTGAGCCAAAGCCTGCCTCTGCGCCATTGTCTGGGTGGCACTCCCCATAAAAAGACAGAAGATCCGCCAACTCGGCCATCCGGGCCTTGCGGGTCTCTTCGGGCAGGAAAGGCGCGTGGGTGGAGAGATAGAGCGCCGGACGCTGCTCCTTCAGCCAAGGGATCATCTGCGGCAGCACATCGAATTCGGCGCCTTCGATATCGAGTTTCACCAGGGATACCCGTGACAGGTCGGCCTGAGCCGCGAAATCCTGCCAGCCAATGGTCATCACATCCGAGCCATGCGCCCCGTCATTGAGGAGGCTCGACATGCTGTCGCCCGCCTCTCCGCCAAAGGAAGCCATGCGCGCCAGGCCAAAGCCATCGCTGATGGCGACTGAGAAGGCAGAGACGTTGTCGATGCGGTTCAGTTCAAGGTTCCAGGCCAGATGGCGAAAGGCGGTCGGGTCAGGTTCGAAACACATCACCCGCCGTGCCTTGTGCGCGCCGTATAGAACCGTGGGGCCGATCCAGGCGCCGATGTCCAGATAGTCATGATCCTTGTCCAGATGCGCATCCAGTACGGCAAAGGTCTCGGGCTCCCATTGCCCGGCGGAGGCCTTGCGCCAGAACTTGGAATGATAGGGATCCAGCCGGAAGGGCACGCCGTTCAACTGGCCCGGAAAATAGCCACGCAGGCGGTAGCAGGCTTTGCGTGCACGGATCCAGGCCTCTGCAATCATTCTGGTCTCCCCAATTGGCGCACATAGACCTTGCGGGCATTTGGCGCGGATTTGTTACCTTGGCCCTTGACCTGCCGGGGGCTGCGCCGCATGTATCTGCACAGGAACGCAACAAAATTTGACAGGGGTCCGATATGGCTTTTGAACTTCCCGATCTTCCTTATGCACATGATGCGCTGGCTTCCAAGGGCATGTCCGCGGAAACCCTGGAATACCACCACGACCTGCACCACAAGGCCTATGTGGACAACGGCAACAAGCTGATCGCGGGCACCGAGTGGGAGGGCAAGACCCTCGAAGAGATCATTGTCGGCACCTACGACAAATCCGCCGTGGCCCAGAACGGCATCTTCAACAACATCTCGCAGCTGTGGAACCACAACCAGTTCTGGGAGATGATGGGCCCGGGCGAAAGTGCAATGCCGGGCGAGCTGGAAAAGGCTCTGGTCGAAAGCTTTGGCTCGGTTGACGAGTTCAAGTCGCAGTTCTCTGCCGCGGGCGCAGGTCAGTTCGGCTCTGGCTGGGCCTGGCTGGTGAAAAACGCAGATGGCTCGCTGGCCATCACCAAGACCGAAAACGGCGTGAACCCGCTGTGCTTTGGCCAGACAGCACTTCTGGGTTGCGACGTGTGGGAACATTCCTACTACATCGACTTCCGCAACAAGCGCCCGGCCTACCTGACCAACTTCCTCGACAACCTGGTCAACTGGGAAAACGTCGCTTCGCGCATGTGAGCGCTGCACATCCCCAAGGGATGGAGAGATCAGAACCCGCGCCACAACCGGTGCGGGTTTTTTCTTGTGCATTTGATACGCATCAAGGCCCGGTGACCGCGTCTGAGTGTCTTCTGACAGGCAGAGGGAAAGGAGAGCCGATGTTGAGATTGCCAAAAGGACTTTGGATCCTGGTTGCAGATGGCCAGAAGGCCCTGTTCCTGGAGAATGTCAGTGACACCACCGATGCGGATTTGCGGGTGATGCGGGTCGATGAGATCGACAACCCCGCGACTGCGGCGCAGGGAAGCGATGCGCCGGGACGGTTCAGCGGCGACTCGGGGGCCGCGCGGGGGGCGGTGGAGCCAGCGGATTGGCACCAGATGGGTGAAGATCACTTTGCCGCCGGAGTAGCAGCGCTGGTGAACAAATGGGTGGCGGCGGGTGCCTGTTCGTCCCTTGCGGTCATCGCGCCGCCCAAGGCGCTGGGTGCGCTCCGCAGCGAACTGAGTGACAAGGCTCAGAAGCTTGTGATGCTGGAACTGGCGAAGGATCTGACCAACCATCCGGTGCCCGAGATCGCCGCTGCGCTGAAGTCAGCGCTTGCACCCGCCTGACCCGGCCAGGTTTGAAAGGCCACTGCGGACCTCTTTGAAAGAGGTCCGGCTGGACGTCTGGCGGCTCAGAGGGCGGTCAACTGCGCCAGGGCCTCTTCCGCCGTGTCGACCCAGGTCAGATAGTCCTGAACGGCGGCATCCGCGAATTCCTGCGCAACCACGTGATCCAGAAGATCGCGCAGCTTGTCCCAGTATCCATCGGTATTGATCACGAAGATGGGTTTCTGGTGCAGGCCCAACTGGCGCCAGGTCAGCACTTCGAACAATTCGTCCAGGGATCCCGGTCCGCCGGGCAGAACCACCACCGCATCGGCATTGTAGAGCATGACCTTCTTGCGCTCGTGCATGGTCTCGGTGACCACATAGGTGGTGAGATCCGATTTGCCGACCTCGCGCCGCTCCAGATGCACGGGGATCACGCCAAAGGTTTCACCCCCCGCGGCCTGCGCCGCACGTGCCACGGTGCCCATCAGGCCGACGTCTCCGGCGCCGTAAACCAGCCGCAAACTGTGTTCTGCCAGCCCTTTTCCCAGACGCTCGGCGGCTGCGGCATAGCTGGGCATTGCCCCAAAACGGGATCCGCAATACACACAGACGGATTTTATGCTCATGGGATGACCTTTCATCAGGGTTTCATCGGCAAACAGCCATGCTGTTTTGACCCCAGATACCCCCATTGTTAGGTTGGCTCAACCAAGCGAGAGAGAACATCTCGTTCAAGGGAAGGAACACAATGGCGCAGACATCTGGAACTGGGGGCATCAGCTCTCTGGCAATAGGGGGTATTGCCGCTGTTGTCGTGATCGTTGGAGGTGTGGTCCTGGTGCAGCTTGGCGTGTTCGAGGGGGAGGATCCCTCCGAAGGTCAGGCGCTGCGTCCTAACAGCCAGGCGGAGGTCGCGCTTTCGCCTGCAACGGGACAGCCGGTGGTGGTGCCAGGAACGGATGCTGCTCAGGCCGAAGCGGCTGACGGGGAGCAAAACTCCGGCGCAGCGACAAGTGCAGGGACAGATGGCGTATCCGCCCCGGGCGAAGACAGTGCCGGGGCGCCCGATGTGGCAGCCGCCGCGTCCGAGGCCGCTGAGCCGGCAGAGGCCGGAAAGGCTGAGACCGCAGCGACTGAGACAGCAGCGACTGAGACCGCCGCACCCGAACCTGAAGCTGAACCGTCGGCCGAGGCACCGCAAGAGGCGGGCGCGGATGTCCAGACTGCCGGGACCGCAGCAGAGCCTCAGGATACCGCCCAGGAGGGGCAGACCGACACGCAGGCCGCGGATCCTGAAGACAGCCAGCCCGTGACAGAGACCGTGACCGCGCTGGCGCCGCCGCAGCTGGACCTGGTGCGTGTTGATCCCGATGGCGCCGTGGTGATCGCCGGGCGGGCCGTGCCCGGTGCCGCGATCTCGGTGCTGCTGGACGGAACGGTTCTGGAACAGGCTTCGGCTCAAGGCAGTGGTGAATTTGTGATCTTCGCCAGTATCCTGCCCAGCCAGCAACCGCGGGTGATTTCCCTCTTGGCCCGCCTGGGTGAGCAGGAGGCCGCATCGCTGGATCAGTTCATCCTTGCACCAGCCGCCCCCGTGCCTGCGCCAGCCCCTGTGCCGGATGTCGCCGAAGCGCCGGTCTCCCAGCCCGAAACCGTGGCAGAGACCAGCACGGAGCTTGCCTCGGCTGCCGTTGAGACCGCCGGGGAAGAGGGGGGGACCGTCTCTGCACCGGAGCAGGAAACGCAAGTCGAACCGGTCCAGACCGCACAGGCGAGCCCCGAGCAGACCTCCGATACGGGGGACGCACAGGAGACCGCACCACCGGTAGAGGCCGATGCCGACGGACCCGCGCAACCGTCAGAGGGAGCCACGGAACAGACCAGCACGGAACAGATCGCCCTCAATACCACCGAGAGCGATACGGCCGAGACAGCACCGGATGCAGAGCAGAATATGGGGTCGAATACAGCGCCGAATAAAGCGCCGACAACCAGCACCGCTCAGAGCCAGGGTGAAGAGGTGGTCCGGGCTGAAACCGAACCGGCTCCCGAACCGCAGGCCACATCCGTGGCCGTGCTGCGCGCCGGTGCGGATGGGGTGGAACTGGTCCAGCCTGCGGCCCCGGTCCTGGGCGGTAAGGTGGCGCTGGACACCATCAGCTATTCCGACAGCGGCGAGGTGCAACTGACGGGGCGCGGCCGTGCGGGTGCGCTGGTGCGCGCCTATGTGAACAATGCTTTGGCGGGCGAAATGCCGGTGGGCGAAGACAGCCGCTGGGGTGGCGCCCTGGTCGGCATTGATCCGGGGATCTACACGCTGCGCCTGGATGAGGTGGACGCAGCGGATGGCGCGGTGCTCAGCCGCCTGGAAACCCCCTTCAAACGCGAGGCCCCCGAGGTGCTGCAGCCGCCCGCGCAGGCGCCGGGCACGGCTCCGGATCAGCCGGTGCCGCTGGTGCGGGCCGTTACCGTCCAGAAGGGCGATACGCTCTGGGCGATCTCGCAGGAACGCTATGGCAGCGGCTTCCTTTACGTGCGGGTGTTTGAGGCCAATCAGGATGCGATCCGCGATCCCGACCTGATCTATCCGGGGCAGGTGTTCAATCTGCCCGAGTAGATCGGAACGGCACAAGCCACGACACACAGGGCCGCGCTCCTCTTGTGGGGGCGCGGTTTTTTCTTTTCTCACCTCGCATTCCCGCGATCACGGGGCTATCTGTGCCTCTAGCGCCAGTCACAGCTAGCGGTCAGGAACTTCATGAGACGCAATCCCACCACCATCGGCAGCATCTCCGCCGAAGAGCGGCGCTCCAGCCTGCGCACCCTGCGCAAGGTCACCCCCTACCTATGGCCCAGCGGCAAGACGGGCGTGAAAACCCGCGTCGTGGTGGCGCTTGCGGTGCTGGTGTTGGCCAAACTGGTCGCTGTCTACACCCCTGTCCTTTACAAGGGGGCGGTGGATACGCTGGCGGGCGACGGTGTGTCGCCGCTGGCCCTGGGGGCGGTGGGGCTGACCGTGGCCTATGGTGTGGCGCGGGTTCTGACCATCGGTTTCCAGCAGCTGCGCGATGCGGTCTTTGCTCCGGTGGCACAAGGGGCCTTGCGCTCCCTTGCGCTGGAGACCTTCCGTCATATCCATCACCTGTCGATGCGCTATCACATCACCCGCAAGACCGGCGGCCTGTCGCGGATCATCGAGCGGGGCGTCAAGGGGGTCGAGTTCCTCCTGCGCTTCTTGCTGTTCTCCATCGGACCTCTGGTGCTGGAACTGGCGCTGGTGGCCGTCATCCTGACGGTTCTCTTTGATGCGCGCTATCTGCTCGCGGTAGGGGTGACCATCGGGCTTTATGTCTGGTTCACCCTGGCGGTGACCGAATGGCGGGTGAAGCTGCGGCGCGAGATGAACACCCAGGATACCGACGCCAATCAAAAGGCGATCGACAGCCTGTTGAACTTTGAAACCGTGAAATACTTCGGTGCCGAAGAGCGCGAGGCCGCGCGTTACGATGCTGCCATGCGTGCCTATGCCCAAGCCGCGCTGAAGACGGCCTATTCGCTGGCCTTCCTGAACTTTGGCCAGAGCCTGATCATCACCGCCGGTCTGGTGGCTGTCATGGTCATGGCGGCCATCGGCGTGCAGGACGGCAGCCTCAGCGTTGGCGATTTTGTCATGGTCAACGCCTATATGATCCAGATCACCGTGCCTTTGAACTTCCTTGGGTCGGTTTACCGTGAAATCCGCCAGAGCCTGGTGGACATGGGAGAGATGTTCGATCTGCTGGAGCAGCCCGCTGACGTGACCGACCGCCCAGGCGCGCAGGATCTGAAGGTCAGCGCAGGGCATATCCAGCTCAAAGACCTGCGCTTTGGCTATGATCCGGCGCGGGAAATCCTGAAGGGGATCACCCTGGATGCACAGCCCGGGCAGACCGTTGCCATTGTCGGCTCTACCGGGTCGGGGAAATCCACCATCGGGCGGCTGTTGTTCCGCTTCTATGACGTCACCAGCGGTGCGCTGATGATCGACGGGCAGGACGTGCGCGATGTGACCCAGGCCAGCCTGCATGCGGCGATCGGCGTGGTGCCGCAGGATACGGTGCTGTTCAACGACACCATCCGCTACAACATCGCCTACGGGCGCGACGCGGCAACCCAGGAAGAGGTCGAGGAGGCCGCGCGCGCCGCGCAGATCCATGATTTCATCCTCAGCCTTCCCGAGGGCTATGACACCCAGGTGGGAGAGCGGGGGCTGAAACTCTCGGGCGGTGAAAAGCAGCGGGTCGGCATCGCCCGCACCCTGTTGAAGGACCCTCCGATCCTCTTGCTGGACGAGGCCACCTCGGCGCTGGATACCGATACCGAACGCGAGATCAAGGAGGCGCTGGCGCGGGCCGGGCAGGGGCGCACCGTGATCACCATCGCCCATCGCCTGTCCACCGTGGCCGAAGCCGATCAGATCGTGGTCCTGGAACAGGGCGAAATCTGCGAAGCGGGCACTCATGAGGAGTTGTTGCGCAACCAGGGCCGGTATGCCCACCTGTGGCAGGGGCAGCAGGCGGAACAGAACCTGGCCTAGGGCGCGGAGGCCGGGATAGCCCAGGGGAGGCAGCGACATGGATCTGAATGCGGCGCTCTACCTGCTGGCCTGTTTGGTGCCGCTATTGACCGTGCCGCCGCTCTTGCGGCACGAGGCCTGGTGGGTGCGAGGATTTGAGTTTCCCGCTGTTCAGATCGCAGGTCTCACCTTTGTCGTGCTGCTGCTGTTCCTTTGGGGCTTTGGCTGGCAGACAGGTTGGGACAGGGCGGTGATCCTGGCTCTGGCGGTCAGCCTCGCCATCCAGATGAGGCGCGTTCTGCCCTATTCCGTGCTGTTTCCGCACCAGATCCAGACGGCGCGGCAATCCCGGCCCAAGGATCAGCTGAACCTCCTTGTGGCCAATGTTCTGATGACCAATCGCGATGCGCGGCCTTTGCTGGACCTTGTCGAAAGACAGGCGCCGGATCTGCTGTTGACGCTGGAGACGGACGACTGGTGGCAGCAGCAGCTTGCGGGGATCGAGGAGAGCTATCCGTTCGTCGTGAAATGCCCCTTGGACAATCTTTACGGCATGCATCTTTATTCCCGGCTGGAACTGGCCGGGGCGGATATCGCCTATCTGGTGGAAGAGGGCGTGCCGTCGATCCATGCCGATGTCATCCTGCGCTCCGGTGCACGGGTGCGCCTGCATTGCCTGCACCCGGCGCCGCCCAGCCCGACGGAAAACGCAACCTCCGCCGAGCGCGACGGGGAGCTGCTGCGTGTGGCGCGGGATGTGGATCCGGGAGCCGGGCCGGTGGTGGTCATGGGCGATCTCAACGATGTGGCCTGGTCCCCCTCAACCCGGCTGTTTCAGAAGGTGAGCGGCCTTTTGGATCCGCGCATCGGGCGGGGTCTGTTCAGCACCTTTCACGCGGGCTATCCGCTGTTGCGCTGGCCTTTGGATCACGTCTTTTGTTCGGGAGACTTCACGCTGATGCGGATCGCGCGGTTGGCGCACATCGGTTCGGATCATTTCCCGCTCCAGGTGGTGTTGCAGCACACCCCGGGCGCCCGCGCGTTGCAGCCGGAACCCGAAGCCAGCCCCCAGGAGGCCGAGCGCGCCGAGGAAAAGATCGCGCAGGTGGGGGCCGGACCAACACCCCTGTAAAGAAAAGGCCCCACCGTGGCGGGGCCTTGTTGAGGATATGGACGCGGATCTATTCAGCGGCCCGCAAGGGGGCGGTCTGATCCGTGCCGGGAAGGCTCTGTCTCGGCTCCAGAGGCGGCACGCTGTCCCACAACAGTTCGGTGGTTGGCAGCTTGCGGGCCTTTCTGGCCAGACGCATGTCTTTCGCGATCCGGCTGGAGCGACCCCCCGTGAGACGCGCCAGCAGGCGGCCCATCCAGGACATATAGGTCGAAAGCCACACTCGGATCGACAAGAGCGAGGGTGTCACCACAAGGGTCAGCACGGTTGCAATGCCAAGGCCAAAGACCACGGCGGTGGCAAGCTGCTTCCACCACAGCGCGGTGGGGCTGTCGATGGAATAGCCGCCGTTGATGAAATCGAGGCTGATGCCGAACATCATCGGCGCCAGGCCTGCCATGGTGGTGACCGTGGTCAAGAGCACCGGGCGGATGCGCGCCTCGGCGGTGCGGATGATCGCCTCGATCCGGGGCATGTGCTGGCTGAACTCCTGATAGGTGTCGATCAGCACGATATTGTTGTTCACCACGATCCCCGCCAGCGCCACGATGCCGGTGCCGGTCATGATGATCGAAAACGGCTGCTGCATCACCAGCATGCCGATCAGCACGCCCGTGGTGGAGAGAACCACCGCCAAAAGCACCAGCACCGAGTTGTAGAAGGAATTGAACTGCGCCAGCAGGATCACGAACATCAGCCCCAGGGCCCCCGCGAACGCCTTGGAGAGGAAGGCACCGCTTTCCTCTTGTTCCTCCTGGTCACCGGTCCATTCCCAGGTGATGGTGCCGGGGAAGGGGTTCTCGTTTTCCAGCCAGGTAGTCAGTGCCGCAATACGCTCGTTGGCATTGATCGGTACGATCCGGCCGCCGTCGTCCAGTGCGGCCTGCACTGCCTCCACAGTCACGGCCTCGTCAACGGCAAAGAGGGTGAACGGCTTGCCATTCGGGGCAGCTATCTCACCGGTGGCACCTTCCGGCACGGATTTGATATGTGCCAAGGTTTTGTCTTCACCCGTTTCGGGATCGGCAACCACCACCTTGTTGAGGCCCGGCTCCACATCCGCCTTCACATCGTAATAGCGCTGCTGCTGCACGCGGGTGATCTGGGCGAGTTTGGGCACCGGCTTGCGGGTGATGAAGTTGCTGAGCGGCACAAGGCCATCGGCGGTGCGCACCTTGAGCGTGTCCAGCGTCGACAGGACGCGGTCCTCGTCGGGCAGGCGCACGCGGATCTCGATCTCCTCGTCGGAACTGTCCACGCGCATGGTGTCCAGAAGGATACCGCGCGTCACCAGCTGCACCATGGCGCCCACGGTGGCCACATCGGCGCCATAGCGACCGGCCTTTTCCACATCCACGTCGATCTGCCAGTCGATGCCGGGCAGGGGCAGGGTGTCTTCCACCAGCGTGAGGCCCGGCATGGCATCAAAATGCGCCCGCGCGGTTTCGGTGGCGGTTGTCAGATCCTCCCAGCCGTCGCCCTTGATGCGCAGGTGGATGGGCTTGCCCGATCCCGGACCCTGCTCCAGCGCGCTCAATTCGGTGATGAAGCCGGGAAGCTTGTCCAACTCGGCGCTGAGTTCATCCAGCACCGTGTTGCCGTCAAAGGCGGTGGCGGTGACCTCACGCGTCAAGAGGCCGAAGAACCAGGTCTCGGTCTGCTTGGGGCGATCTTCCCAGGGGATGATCTCGAACTGGACCTGGCCGACGGTGTCCTGCGGCTTCTGCCCGCCGCCGGGGCCGCCGGTGTCCAATCCGCCTTCACCGGCGAAGGAGAAGACATTGACTACCGCCGGATGCGCCTTGATGACCTCTTCGGCCTGGCGCACCATCTCGTCCTTCTCATGCAGCGAGATATTGCCCCGCGCCCGCACATAGGCCGTGGCCTGCTCGGGTTCGGAGGCCACGAAGAATTCAACGCCGAGGTTGTTTTCGCCAAAGGTCTTGAACACCGTCGCGATGCAAAAGGCGACCGCCACCACGGTTACCAGCGGCATGATCGGATTGCCCGCGATGAACTTGATGAAATAGCCAAAGGGCGTGTGGCGGTAGCCTGCGGAGACCGATTTCGGCTTGCGCTGGATGCTGGTGGCTCCCAGCGTGATCGAGGCGGCAAAGGCCGACAGCACAAAAACCAGCGCGCCAAAGGTGGCTGTCAACGCGCCCGGCATGGTGGCGGCGGCAGCCTCCGGCAGCAGGTAGGCCGGGTTCAACATCTGCATCAGCCCGGCAAACATCCCCCAGATCGCGGGCGGCACCAGAAGGGCACGCAGCCACCAGGGCAGCACCGCACGCAGGCCTTTGGAGGTGCCGTCAAACACGCGGCTGATACGCCCCGAAACGCCGCCCATCACCGGCAGGTAGACCAGCGCCACCACCAATGATGCGGACAAGACGAAGATCAGCGTCACCGGCAGCATGCCCATGAATTCACCCGGGACACCCGGCCAGAACAGCATCGGCAGGAAGGCGCAGAGCGTCGTCGCGGTCGACGACACCACCGGCCAGAACATCCGCTGCGCGGCTTCGACATAGGCGTGCATCGGGCCGGAGCCTTCACTGATCCGCTTGTCGGCATATTCCACCACGACGATGGCGCCATCCACCAGCATGCCCACGGCCAGGATCAAACCGAACATGACGATGTTGGAGACGGAAATCCCCATCAGAGCCAGAAGCGCAAAGCAGAGCAGGAAGGATGTCGGGATGGCAAAGCCCACCAGCAAGGCGGCGCGGCTGCCAAGCGAGGACAGCACCACGATCATCACCAGCGCAATCGCGGTCAGCACGGAACCTTCCAGCTGGCTCACCATGGATCCCACCACGCGGCTCTGGTCGTTGGAGGTGCCAAGGGAGATCGCCGCGCGCAGTTCCGGCGGCCATTTCGCCTGGGCCTGCGCCAGGGTCGCCTTCACCTCGTCGACGGTGTCGATCAGGTTGTACCCTTTGCGTTTCACCACCTGCAGGGCGACGGTATCCTCGCCATCAAAGCGCGCGGTGCCTTCGCGATCCTCGAAGGTGTAGTTGATCTCGGCCAGCTCGCCGAGCTTAACCACCCGGTCGCCGTTGGTCTTGATCGGCAGGGCGTAGATATCGCGCACATCGTCAAAGGAGGACGGGATCTTGATCGAGAAGGTGCCCTGTTCGGTCTCCACCTCACCGGCGGCGATCAGCTGGTTGTTATTCTGCACCACGTTGATCAGCTCGATCGCGGTGACGTTGTAGGATTCCAGCCGCAGGGGATCGATCACCACCTCGACCATCTCGTCCCGATTCCCGGCGATGGGCGCCTCAAGTACCGAATCCAGCGCCTCGATATCGTCCTGCAGCCGCTTGGCGATACGGGCCATGGTGCGTTCCGGCACATCGCCGGTGAGATTCACGATGACGATGGGGAATTCGGAAAAGTTGATCTCGTTGATCACATATTGTTCGGCGCCATCGGGAAAATCCGCCTGGGCCGTGTTCATCGCATCGCGCACATCGGCGATGGTGGCGCTCTTGTTCCAGCCAAAATCGAATTCCAGCAGCACCCCGGCATAGTTCTCCGCCGCGGTGGAGCTCATCTCCTTCAGCCCGTCGAGATCGACCAGCTCGGATTCCATCGGTTTGATCAGCAGGCTTTCGCTGTCTTCGGCGGAAATGCCGGGGAACTGCACCGAGACATGCAGCATCGGAATATCGATATCCGGCTCGCCCTCTTTCGGCAGGCTCACATAGGCGAACCCGCCCACAAGGAGCGAGATCACGATGAAGGCGAGAATCATGCGGGCGCGGTCAGCCGCCCAGGAGACGACGCCGATCATTGGCTGGCCTCCCGGTAGGTGGGCCGTACCGGCACACCATCTGTGACGAAATCCTGACCGACAACGATCACATCGGCCTCATCCGGCAGGCCACCAACCCAGATCCCGTCAGAGGTGTCCCGCAGGACATCGACACGTTCGAAACCGGCAGAGTGGTCGGCGCGCACAAGGCGCACGCCCAGACGGCCTTCATTGTCCAGCGTTAGCGCCGATTGCGGAAGCTTGTGTGCCTTGCGGCCTTCGGCAGCGATGGCGATATCGGCGGTCTGGCCGTCGCGGATGCGCAGATCGGTGTTGTCGACGGCGATTTCGACCTCAAAGGTGCGGGTGTTGGGGTCGGCAGAGCGGCTGACGAAGGTTACAGTCCCTTGAACGCGCATGCCATTGGCCAGTTCCGCTCCGGCCAGTGCGCCGACCTCGATCCGGTTGACCTCGGTTTCCGGCACGTAGCCCACCACTTTGATCGTATCCAGCTGGATCACCGTCGCACAGAGGCTGCCGGGCTGCATCAGGCTGCCGATCTCGGCGGTGTCGCTTTCCAGCAGCCCGTCAAAGGGAGCGGTGATCCGCAGGCGCTGGATTTCCTTTTCGGTGGAGGCGACGGCGGCCGCGGCCGATTCAATGCCCGCACGGGAGGTTTCCAGCCCGCCCTCTGCGGTGGCAATGCCTGCCACGGCAGAGCGTTCGGCGGCCCGCGCAGCGGCCAGGCGGGTTTCGGAGGCATAGCCATCGACCGAGAGCTTCTCGGCGGCGGTCAGGTTGATCTGGGCTTCGCGCAGCCGCGCCTTGGCCTCTTCCAGCCGGGCTGCGGCTTCCGGCGCTTGGGCGCGCGCCTCGATCAGCCGCGCCTGGGCTTCCTGGTGGGCGGCATGGCGCGTGCCAGCGTCCAATTCGCACAACAGGTCGCCAGTCTTCACGTGATGACCTTTGCGCAGCGGTTCGGAAATGATGGTCGAAGAGGTCTCGGCGCGCACCTCTACTTGTCGGGCGGCTCTGGTCTGCCCGCGCAGGATCACAGCACTGTCAAGCGGGCGCGCCTGGCTGCGCAGGACGACGACGCCGATGCGGTTGTCCTGTGTCTCGGCGGCAGCCTCGGTGGAAGACGGATCAGCCGCGGGCGTTTCGGCCTTTTTGTCGGCATCACCTGTGGAAATGGTCTCGGCCTGGGCCTCGCCTCGGGCGAAGGCAAACAGATCTTCCCTTTGGAATACAAGGAAATAAAGCCCAACACTTACCGCAACGGCTGTCAGGAGGGGTATCAAACGCATTTCGGGCCTTTCTCAAAGCAACGATCAATCTCCGGCCAAGGCCGGGCTTTTCAAGAGGGTTCCGCCAGACACCCGTGGGAAGTCATAGTATTCATGTAGGCATTGTCCACACTAAACAAAGCAGTTCAGTTCATATTTTTTCGGTTTTTCCCCGACTTGCTGCGTCGATGATCGCAATTGTGGCACTTGGCTTGGCTTTGCCGGCGGGTTAAGAGAGGCATCAAAAGGCCACAACGTCGCGGCAGAGCCGGGCAGATCAGGGGTATTTTCATGAGCGATACCGACAGCTTTATCGATGAGGTGACAGAAGAGGTCCGCCGGGACCGGCTGTTCCTTATGCTCAAACGGTATGGTTGGATCGGTGGTCTTGCCGTGGTGCTGATCGTCGGCGGTGCAGCCTGGCGCGAGTATAGCAAGGCGCAGGAGCAGGCGGCGGCGCAGGCCTTGGGTGATGCCATGCTGGCGGCTCTGGAACCCGATGCAGCGGCCGAACGGGCTTCGGCCCTGGCCTCGGTGGCCGCGGGCAGCGGTGCGGGGGCGGCCCTGGCCAAGATGATGCAGGCCGGTGCACTGGCCGAGGCCGATCAGGCCGAGGCGGCGGTTGCCGTTCTCGATCAGATCGCCGCGGATGGCGACCTGCCGCTGATCTACCGGCATACCGCCACCTTCAAATCGTTGGGGCTGCAGGCGGATGTCCTGAGCGTGGACGAGCGTCGCCTGCGCTATGAGGCGCTGGCGCAGCCAGGCGCGCCCCTGTCGCTGCTGGCCGCTGAACAACTGGCCCTGCTGGATATCGAAGCGGGCGACAGTGCAGCCGCGATCACACGTCTGCGGGCCATCATTGCGGATGCAACGGTGCGCCAGGACTTGAAAGAACGGGCAACTCAAGTGATTGTGGCTCTTGGTGGAAACCCGGATGAGGCAGAGGTCGCCTCCGAAGGTTGAGACCGGAAGGTTTAGACGGGTCGCGCAGAAGTGGCGCGGTTCAGGATTGTGACTTGCAGGGCAGGGTGCGGGGCAGGGTAATGACGTCAGCTATTTCCATTTCTAGCGCGGGGGCGCTGGTGAAGGCGCTTGTGTGCAGCACTGCGGTGATCACGCTCTTGTCCGCGTGTTCCGAACCGGAAGTTGTCCTGCAAGGAAAACGCGAAAACATCCGTGCGGATGCGCCGACGAAGGTTGTCAACCAATCGAGACCGATCTCGCTGCCGAAACAGACAGTCAATGCGGCCTGGGCACAGACCCATGGGCTGCAGGCGCACAGGGTTGCGCATCCGGCGCTTGGCGCGGCCCCTCAACTGGCGTGGTCGGTGTCGATCGGTGAAGGCGACGGTCGCCGCCAGCGGATCACCGCCCGCCCTGTTGTGGCGGATGGCCGGATCTACACTCTGGATAGCGCAGCGCAGGTGTCTGCGGTGTCCCCGGGTGGGCAGATCCTGTGGCAGACCGACCTGATCCCCTCGCGTGAAGGTGGGGGGCAAGCGACCGGCGGCGGCCTCGCCTACGATAAGGGCGTGCTCTATATTTCCTCCGGCTACGGGGTTCTGACCGCGCTGGAAGCCTCCAGTGGCAAGCAGATCTGGCGCCAGGAACTGGAGGCCACCGGATCCGGCGAACCCATCATCCAGGATGGTCTGGTCTATCTGGTCGCCGGGGATGATACCGGCTGGGCGGTCAACGCCTCGGATGGTCGCATTGCCTGGCAGGTGGAAGGCGTCGCCAGCCCCTCGAACGTGCTGGGCGCGCCTGCGCCGGTGGTTGCCGGGGCCTATGCAATCTTTGCCTTCGGATCAGGCGATCTGGTCGCCAGTTTCAAGCGCGGCGGCGTGCGGCGCTGGAACGCCTCGGTCGCAGGGCAGCGGGTTGGCTCCACGCTGGCGCGGATCAGTGATGTGACCGGTGCCCCGGTCGTGGTCGGAAAGCGTGCCTTCGTGGGCAACCATTCGGGCCGCACCGTTGCCATCGATACCGACACGGGCGAACGGATCTGGACCACCCAGGAAGGCGCCATTGGTCCGGTCTGGCCGGTTGGCGGCAGCCTGTTCCAGTTGAGCGACCGCAACCAGCTGCTGCGTCTGGATGCGGCCAGTGGCGAAGTGATCTGGGCGGTCGATCTGCCGGGATTCCTGAAGGACAAGCCGGGCAAACGAGGCGCTGTGGTGGCTCATTATGGCCCCGTTGTTGCCGGTGGGCAGGTCGTGGTTGCCTCCAATGATGGGGTCATCCGGCTGTTCGATCCCCGTGATGGGAGCCTCGCGCGCAGTGTCGTAGCCCCCGGTGGCGCCACCACGGCGCCGGTGGTTGCGGGCAGCACGCTTTATGTGGTTTCGACCAAGGGCGATCTGCTCGCCTTCCGCTAAAGAACCGATCAGCCCTTTCCCAAAGGCACCAGATGCGCTATGGGGCGCGTCTGAATCGCAAAAAGTTGGTCCGATGTCCTTTACCCTCGCTATCGTGGGCCGCCCGAACGTGGGCAAGTCCACCCTGTTCAACCGCCTCGTGGGCAAGAAGCTGGCCCTGGTCGATGACCAGCCGGGCGTGACGCGTGACCTGCGCGAGGGCGAGGCGCGTCTTGGCGACCTGCGGTTCACGGTGATCGACACCGCCGGCCTTGAGGATGCCACCGACAATTCGCTGGAAGGACGCATGCGCCGCCTGACCGAGCGTGCAGTGGATATGGCCGACATCTGCCTGTTCATGATCGATGCGCGCACCGGCGTTACCCCGGTGGACGAGATGTTCGCCGAGATCCTGCGCAAGAAATCCGCCCATGTGATCCTGGCCGCGAACAAGTCCGAAGGGGCCGCCGCCGATGCAGGCGTGCTGGAGGCCTATGGTCTGGGCCTGGGTGAGCCGATCCGCATGTCCGGTGAACATGGCGAGGGGATGAACGATCTCTATTCCGAGCTGTTGCCGATTGCGGAGAAGTTCGAAAAGACCGCCGAGGATCATGCGCCCAGCACCGATGTCTCCGTGGACGAAGACCTGACCGAGGAAGAGGCCGAAGAGGCCGCCCCGGTTCCGACCGTGGACAAACCCTTGCAGGTGGCCGTGGTGGGCCGTCCCAATGCGGGCAAATCGACCCTGATCAACAAGATCCTCGGTGAAGACCGCCTGCTGACGGGCCCCGAAGCCGGGATCACCCGTGATGCGATCTCCTTGCAGATCGATTGGTCCGGCACGCCGATGCGGATCTTTGACACTGCTGGAATGCGCAAAAAAGCCAAGGTGCAGGAAAAGCTGGAAAAGCTTTCCGTCTCGGATGGCCTTCGGGCGGTGAAGTTCGCCGAGGTCGTGGTCGTGCTGCTGGATGCAGAGATCCCCTTTGAGCAGCAGGACCTGCGCATCGCCGACCTGGCCGAGCGCGAGGGGCGTGCGGTGGTCGTTGCCGTCAACAAATGGGATGTCGAGGACAACAAGCAGGAAAAGCTGAAAGCCTTGAAAGAGGCCTTTGCCCGCCTGCTGCCGCAGCTGCGCGGCGCGCCCTTGGTGACGGTCTCCGCCAAGACCGGTAAGGGGCTGGACCGGCTGCATGATGCCATCCTGCGCGCCTATCAGGTGTGGAACCGCCGGGTGCCGACCGCGGCGCTGAACCGTTGGCTGACGGGCATGCTGGAGCAGCACCCGCCCCCGGCACCGCAGGGCAAGCGGATCAAGCTACGCTACATGACCCAGGCCAAGACCCGCCCGCCGGGATTCGTCGTGATGTGCTCGCACCCGGACAAGATCCCCGCGAGCTACACGCGTTACCTGGTCAACGGGCTGCGCGAGGATTTCGACATGCCTGGCACGCCGATCCGCCTGACCATGCGCGGACAGGGCGACAAGAACCCCTACAAGGGCAAGAAAAAGGCGGCACCGTCCAAGCTGCGCAAACACCTGCAAGGGCGCCGGGATTAGACCCTGCGCGCGACCGGCGGTATTGCAGGCACAGCACCTCCCGGTTTGCGGGCGGGTGCTGCGTTTTTACACGCCCTGCCTGTGCGGTTGTTGAAATTCGTTAGCAAGTCGTTAAATTTATAACGGTCGGCCGTCCCCTTTGATGGGGTTCGGTGGCTATTGAACCTATTGGATGCATCCGCCTCACTGATTTCACAGGGGCGTCACAGAGCGTATTTAAGGGGGTCTCATGGACCTGAGAGCTTACACGCGTGATTATACCAAGAAGGACAACCGCCTGGCGTCCTTGAGTTATTTTGGCACCTTCGCGGTCTACTTCCTGTCGCTATACCTTGCCATCGCCTATGTGGAGCAGTGGTATGTGCTGCTGCCTGCGGGCATTGTCTTTGCCTTTGCGGCGGTGCGGCTTTACGTGCTGCAACATGACACCGGCCACCATTCCCTGTTCGAGACCCGCCGTCAGAACGAGATCGCCGGTCATGTTCTGTCGCCCTTCACCTTTGCGCCTTTCGAGGTGATGAAACAGAATCACAATCTGCATCACGCCAATATCGGCAATCTGGAACATCGCGAAACCGGAGAGATCCACACCATGACCCTGCGTGAATGGCAGGAGGCGGGCTTTTGGGAGCGTTTGACCTATCGTCTTTATCGCAACCCGCTGATCCTGGTGCCGGTGGGATCGGCCTTCACCTATTTCATCCGCTATCGCTGGCCCAAGAATACGACGCAGTTCGGTATCATGGGGGTGATGCTGCACAACCTGGTGATCATCGCCCTGATCTCACTTCTTTACTACGTGGCTGGAACAACCGGAGTGCTGGTCTGGTTCACCTTCTCTTTCCTCGGCGGCATGCTGGGGGTCTTCCTGGTCTACCTGCAGCATAATTTCGAAGACACCTATTGGGACCGCCGCCCGGATCTCAATCCGCAGGTGGCAGCGCTGCAGGGATCCTCCTGTCTTGATTTCGGCTGGTTCTTCGATTTCGCGGTGGCCAATATCACGCTGCATGACATCCACCACTTCAACGCGCGCATTCCCAGCTACCGCCTGCGCCAATGCCATTACAACCTGCCGCCCGAGGTGGCTCCGCGTCGTATTTCCTTTGGTGAAGCTTTGCGCGCCCTGTCACTGAAACTCTGGGATGAGGAGCAAAAGCGTCTTGTGCCCTTTCCGGCCTAGCGCGCCTGTGGCACTCTTCGTTCAGTCGGGGGACGACAGGATTGAGACAGAAAGGTAGATATGACTGCTATTCGTGAGCTTGCGGGGGTTGGTCCCGTTCTGGAAAAAGCACTGAAAGCCAATGGCGTGACATCGGTCGAAGCGCTTGCCGCGCTCAGTGCCGAAGCATTGGGCCAGGTGAAGGGCATCGGCGCGGCGCGGGCCGCGCGGCTGCAGCAGGCGGCACAGGATCATCTGGCAGGCACAGCGAAGAAGACTGGGGCGGCCACACCGAGGAAGAAGGCGCCAAAACCGCGGGCGTCGGCTGCCGAGACCGGCGCGGACAGGCCCGCACCCGGCGAGAGTGAAGCGCAACTGAATGCCGCCCTTGCCGCCTCCGAAGCGGCGCGTCTTGCGGCCGAGGAAAAAGCCGCCAAGGCTAAGATCAAGGCGCGCAAGGCCGCGAAAAAGGCCGAAGCACTGGCTCTGGAAATGTCTGAGGCACGGGTGAAGGCCAAGGAAAAGGCCAAGCGGGTGAAGGCCAAGGCGCGCAAGGCGATCGAGCGGGAAAAGGCTAAGGCCGAGGCCATCCTGGCCCGCAAGACGGCCGATGGCAGAGCGGACAGCGACGCCAAGCCGGAGAAGAAGAAGCAAGCCAAGGAGAAATCCGCCAAGGCCAAGCCTGCCAAGGACAAACCGGCAAAGGCGAAAAAATCGAAAAAGGCAAAGGGCTGAGCCCGGCGTCTGATCCGCGATCACAGATCGGACAATAAAAAACCGGCCCTCATCCTTGGGGCCGGTTCTTTTGTCTTTGCGACCGGGGGCCGACTCAGGCCAGGGTGCCCTCTGCCGTCAGGGTCAGCTTGCCGCCGAGATAGGGGGCCAGCGCCTCTGGCAGCTTGACCGACCCATCGGCCTGCTGACCGTTCTCCAGCACCGCGATCAGGCAGCGCCCGACGGCGAGGCCGGATCCGTTCAGCGTGTGCACAAACTCGGGCTTGCCGCCGCCCTCGGGACGGAAACGGGCGTTCATGCGGCGGGCCTGGAAGTCGCCGGTGGTGGACACCGAGGAAATCTCGCGATAGGCATCCTGGCCCGGCAGCCAGGCTTCAATGTCAAAGGTGCGGCGCGCGCCGAACCCCATGTCGCCGGTGCAAAGCACCACGGTCCGGTAGGGTACGCCGAGTTTCTCCAGGATCCCTTCGGCGCAACGCAGCATGCGCTTTTGTTCGTCGTCGGAAGCGTCCGGATGGGTGATCGAGACCATCTCGACCTTTTCGAACTGGTGCTGACGCAGCATGCCCGATGTATCGCGCCCGGCAGATCCCGCTTCGGAGCGGAAACACAGCGTGTGCGAGGTCATGCGGATGGGCAGGGCGCTGGCCTCAAGGATCTCTTCGGCGACCGAATAGGTCAGCGGCACTTCGGAAGTGGGCACCAGCCACCAGCCATTGGTGGTCTGATAGCTGTCCTCGCCGAATTTGGGCAACTTATCCGTGCCATACATCGCCTCGTCCCGGACCAGCACCGGAGAGTTCACCTCGGTCAGGCCGTTCTCATCCACATGGGTGTCCACCATGAATTGCGCCAGGGCGCGGTGGATGCGGGCAACGGCGCCTTTCAGGAAGACAAAGCGCGAGCCGGAAACCTTGGCGGCGGTTTCGAAATCCATCGCTGCCGCGACGCCTGCGATTTCAAAATGCTCCTTGGGGGTGAAATCCAGTTCTGCGGGCGTGCCCCAGCGGTTCACCTCCACATTGTCGTTCTCGTCGGCGCCATCGGGCACATCCGCGGCCGGGCTGTTGGGCAGGCGGGCCAGCATGTCAGTGAGCTTGGCATCCAGCTCCTTGGCCTCAGCCTGCAGGGCGGCGACTTCGGCCTTCTTGCCTGCCACTTCACTGCGCAGGCGTTCGAATTCGTCATTGTCGCCCTTGGCCTTGGCCGCGCCAATCGCCTTGGCGGCCTTGTTCTGAGCGGCCTGGGCTTCTTCGGCGGCCTGGATCTTGGCGCGGCGCGCCTCGTCAAGGGCCAGCACGTCAGAAGAGACAGCCGCATCCCCACGCCGCGCCAGAGCGGCGTCAAAAGCGGCAGGATTTTCGCGGATCGCGCGGATGTCATGCATGAGGGTGGCTCCTGTCTGAGAGACGATTTTGAATCAGTGCCAAACCTATGCCCCAGCCGCAGCCAAAGAGGAAGAGGGCAGAGCGGGGTTCCTGCCAAGGTGTTGCAGGGCGGAATCTGCACATCATCGCGCTGCCTTTGCCTTGCAACTGCCCATGCCAGCGCATAGGTTCGCCTGCAAAATCGGGGCGCCCAGCGTGGGCCCTCCCAGACAGAAGGAATATCCCCTTGGACGCAAATGCGATTGGCCAGTTTCTCCCGCTTATTCTGATCTTTGCGATCATGTACTTCCTGCTGATCCGCCCGCAGCAGAAGAAGATGAAAGAACACCAGAAAATGGTCTCTGACCTGCGCCGTGGCGATCAGGTGGTGACCCAGGGCGGGCTGATTGGCAAGGTGGCCAAGGTGAAGGACGACAATGAGGTCGAGGTCGAGCTGGCCGAAGGCGTCAAGGTGCGCGTTGTGCGCTCCACCATTGCTCAGGTGCTTTCGAAGACCGAGCCGGCAGCCTAAGGCTCCTGTCCCAACTATCTGAAAAGGCAGGGCAATGCTGCAAATTGATCTCTGGAAGAGGGTGCTGATCTGGCTGGTATGTGTGGCTGGCCTTGTGCTGGCCCTGCCAAATGCGTTCTACACCCGCGTCGAACAGGCCAATGACGCCGTCACCGCGATCGAGATGAAGGGCGAAACGCCCGAGCGTCTTGAGATGGCGGCGCAGTGGCCGGAATGGATGCCCTCCGGGCTGGTCAATCTGGGCCTCGATCTGCGCGGTGGCGCCCATCTTCTGGCCGAGGTTCAGGTCGAAGACGTCTATGCCGCGCGGATGGATGCGCTCTGGCCCGAGGTGCGCAACGCCCTGCGGCCCGAACGCGACGCGATTGGCACCTTCCGCCTGCAGCCGGCCCCCGATGGGCAGATTCGCGTGAAGCTGTCCAAACCGGACGGTATGGCGCGGGCCTTGGAAGTGGTGCGCGGGCTTGCCAATCCGGTCACCAGCCTGACCGGGGCCGGGGCGACGGATATCGTCGTGTCGGGCGATGGTGATGTTCTGACCATCGAATTGAGCGAGGCCGAGCGCCTTGCCTCGGATGATCGCACCGTGCGCCAGTCGCTGGAGATCGTGCGCCGCCGGATCGACGAGGTCGGCACCCGCGAGCCCACCATTCAGCGCCAGGGCGCCGACCGCATCCTGATCCAGGTGCCGGGCATTGGCTCGGCGTCGGAACTGAAGGCGATCATCGGCACCACCGCGCAGCTGACCTTCAACCCGGTGGTGGGGCGTGGCAGCGAGCCGGACGCCCGTGCCGGAACCGGCAACAAGGTGATCCCCTCGCTGGACGAGGCGGGCACATTCTACACCGTTGAAGCTGCTCCTGTTGTAACCGGCGAAGACCTGGTGGATGCGCAGCCCTCCTTTGATCAGAACGGCCGTCCGGCGGTGACCTTCCGTTTCAACACCTCCGGTGCGCGTCGCTTTGGCGATTATACGGCGGAAAACATCGGATCTCCCTTCGCCATCGTGTTGGATGACGAGGTGGTTTCGGCGCCGGTGATCCAGGCGCATATTCCCGGCGGATCGGGGATCATCACCGGCAACTTCTCCATCGAGGAAAGCACCAACCTGGCGGTTCTCCTGCGCGCAGGCGCCCTGCCTGCCGGGCTGGAGTTCCTGGAAGAGCGCACCATCGGCCCGGAGCTGGGGCAGGACAGTATCGACGCGGGCAAGATCGCGACCATCGTGGCCTTCATCGCCGTGCTGGTCTTCATGACGCTGTCTTATGGTCTGTTCGGTATCTTTGCCAACGTCGCGCTGATGCTGAACGTGGCGCTGATCTTTGGCGCGCTCAGCCTGATCGGCGGCACATTGACCCTGCCGGGCATCGCCGGGATCGTGCTGACCGTCGGCATGGCGGTGGACGCCAACGTGCTGGTGTTCGAGCGTATCCGCGAAGAATTGAAGGCGGGGCGTGGTCCGGCGCGGGCCATCGACGAGGGCTATTCCAAGGCGCTGAGCGCCATTCTGGATGCGAACGTCACCACCTTCATCACTGCGGTGATCCTCTTTGCCATGGGCTCGGGCCCGGTGCGTGGATTTGCCATTACCCTGGGCCTTGGCATCATGACCTCGGTCTTCACCGCGATCTTTGTAACGCGGGTGATGATCGTCATGTGGTTCGAACGGCGCCGTCCGAAAACGATTGAGGTGTGATATGCGGCTGAGACTTGTTCCCGAAAGTACCTCTTTCGACTTTTTCAAACGCTGGAAGCTCTGGCTGGGCCTGTCGGCCTTGATGATGGTGGTCGGGTTTGCCTCCTTCATGCTGCAAGGGCTGAACTTCGGCATCGATTTTCGCGGCGGTACCACCATCCGCACCGAAAGCACCCAAGCCATCGATGTCGGGGCCTATCGTGACGCGATGAGCCCGCTGGGCCTTGGCGATATCTCCATCACCGAGGTGTTCGATCCGACCTTCGAGGAAGACCAGCATGTGGCGATGATCCGGATCCAGGCGCAGGACGATGGCGAGTCGATTTCCGGCGAGGTGATCGAACAGCTGAACGCGGCCCTTGCGACCGTTGCCCCGGATATCAAGTTCGTCTCGGTCGAATCCGTCGGCCCCAAGGTTTCGGGCGAATTGGTGCAGACGGCGGTCATCGCGGTGGTGCTGGCGATTGGCGCGGTACTGGTCTACATCTGGCTGCGCTTTGAATGGCAGTTCGCTCTGGGGGCCGTGGCCGCCCTGGTGCATGACGTGGTGCTGACCATCGGCATCTTCTCGGAGCTGCAGATCAAGTTCGACCTGGCGATCATCGCGGCGCTGCTGACCATTGTGGGCTATTCGCTGAACGACACCGTGGTGGTCTTTGACCGGGTGCGCGAGAACCTGCGCCGCTACAAGAAAAAGTCGCTGGCCGAGGTGCTGAATCTCTCGATCAACGAAACCCTGAGCCGCACCATGATGACCTCCGTGACCACGCTGATTGCGCTGATCTCGCTCTATGTGCTGGGCGGTGATGTGATCCGCGGCTTCGTCTTTGCGATGATCTGGGGGGTCATTGTCGGGACCTATTCCTCGGTCTTTGTGGCCTCGACCATCCTGCTGTGGCTGGGGGTCAAGCGCGACTGGTCCAAACCCTCGACGCCGACCGGCAATCAATTTGCCAATGTTGACGCCTAGATGATGGCAGAGGGGCTCAGCACTGCGCTTGCACTGCCGGGCGTGGTTTGGGTCCTCTCGGTCACCTTCGTGGCGGGGATCGTCTACGGCTTTGCCGGGTTTGGCGCGGCGCTGATCTTCATGCCTGTTGCCACTGCATTTTTGGCTCCGACCCTTGCGGTCGGAGCCTTTTCCGTTTCGGCACTGATCTCGCTGGTCACGGTTGTCCCCAAGGCTGTTCGACACTGCAATCGGATACACGTGGGGCAGTTGGTACTGGCGGCTGTCGTCATGATGCCCTTGGGGCTTTATGCGCTATCCACTTGGGAGATCACCCTGCTGCGCTGGCTGGTCTTGCTGGTGGCTGCGGGGACTTTGACATCGCTGGTCTTTGGCTGGCGCCGCAAGGCAGGCACGGGGTGGCGGGCACGGTTTGGCATTGGCGGTGCATCCGGGCTGGTCGGAGGGGCGACCGGGCTTGTCGGGCCAATCGCGGTATTGTTCCAACTGTCTTCGACCGATGGGCCAGAGCGGGGGCGGGCCAATACCATCGTCTTTCTGACACTGACATCTCTGCTCACCCTGCCGCTGATGTGGGGGCAGGGGATCCTCACTGAAAATGCGCTTTGGCTGGGGGTCTTGCTGATCCCGCCCTATGGGTTGGGCAGCCTTGTCGGGCAGGCGCTTTTTGACCCGGAAAAAGAACGTCTCTATCGTCTTGTCGCCTATAGTGTTATCGCCGCTGCAATTGTTGGTGGCCTGCCGGTTTGGGGATGATATCCTTGCCGGGCGGCAACCGTCGTCGAGAATTCTGGAGCCAGCAGGAGAGACAGATCCATGCGCCTGAATGAAGTCACCTATTCCGACGCCCTGCCGGTAGACGGCTATGGAGAGGGGTTCTTTCGCATCGGCGGCGAGGTACACCATGGCGCCGTTGTCACCGGAGCACGGGGCACCAGCGCTTGGGGCGGCTATGGCGATCACGCGGCCTTGCTGGCGCTGGCTGACGAGATCGATGTTCTATTTATCGGCACTGGCGCCGAGGTGGCTCATATCCCCGCCGATTTGCGCCAGGTCCTTGAGACGGCCGGAATGGGGGTCGAGACGATGAACTCCCCCGCCGCCTGTCGCACCTATAATGTGCTTCTGTCCGAAGGGCGCCGGATCGCCTTGGCCGTGCTGCCGGTCTGATGCGAGGAAAACGTCGGGCGATTTCGTCTTTTGTAAGAACCCACAATGGGATAGTCAGTCATTCATGACATTGAATGTAACCGATCTCTCAATCGCGCGCGGTGGCCTGCCTGTGCTGGAGGGCCTGGGTTTCACGCTTGAGCCGGGCCGGGCCCTGATCCTGCGCGGGCCGAACGGGATCGGCAAGACGACGCTCCTGCGCACCATTGCCGGGCTGCAGCCGCCGCTGTCGGGCCACATCACCGGGGCTGAGGATCAGATCGCCTATGCGGCGCATTCCGACGGGTTGAAACCGGCCCTGACCGTGACGGAAAACCTCACCTTCTGGGCTAGCGTCTTTGGCGCCTCTTCCATCGAACCGGCGCTGGATGCCTTTCAACTGGTCGCCTTGCGCGATCGGCCCGCAGGGGCGCTGTCGGCGGGGCAGAAACGGCGTTTGGGCCTGTCGCGGATGTTGGTGACGGGGCGACCCATCTGGATCATGGATGAACCCACGGTGAGCCTCGACACAGGCGCGGTGGCCATGTTTGCCGATGCGGTGCGCGCGCATCTGGGGCAGGGGGGATCGGCGCTGATCGCCACTCATATCGACCTGGGCCTGGACGAGGCAGAGGTGCTGGACGTGGGCGTCTTCAAGGCGCGCCTGCCCGCATTGGACGATTTCGACGAGGGCTTTTTATGATCGCTCTCTTGATGCGGGATCTGCGCCTTGCGGTGCGTGCGGGCGGCGGCTTTGGCCTGGGCCTTGCGTTTTTCCTGATCGTCACCGTGATGGTGCCCTTCTCGGTGGGGCCGAATTCCGAGCTGTTGACCCGCATTGCGCCCGGCGTGTTGTGGCTGGGGGCGCTGCTTTCGTGCCTGTTGTCGCTCGATCGCCTGCTGGCGCTGGACTGGGAGGACGGCTCGCTTGATCTTCTGGCGACCGCGCCCCTGCCGCTGGAGGGGGTGGTTGCCATCAAGGCCCTGGCGCATTGGATCACCACCGGCCTGCCGCTGGTTCTGGCCGCGCCGGTGCTGGGCGTTCTGCTGAACCTGCCGACCCCGGGATTTTCCTGGCTGGTGATTTCCCTGTTTCTGGGCACGCCCGCGCTGTCGGTGATCGGCACCTTTGGCGCGGCGCTGACCGTGGGTTTGAAGCGCGGCGGACTGCTGTTGTCGCTTCTGGTGATGCCGCTTTACGTGCCAACCCTGATCTTTGGCGCCGAGGTGGCCCGGCGCGGTGCCGAGGGTATGGCGGTGCAGACGCCGTTGTTGATGCTGGCGGGGATTTCGGCGGCGGTGATCGCGCTATTGCCCTTTGCCAGCGCCGCCGTCTTGCGTATCAATCTACGCTAAGTGAGGGCGGATGACCATGAATGAGAGCCACCACTTGAAACACCGGGAACGGGGAACAAGATAGCCACCATGTCGATCTGGGAATATGCCAATCCGAAGAAATTCCTCTCCACCACGGAAAGGGTGATGCCTGCCTTGTGGATCCTTTCGGGTCTCTTGATGGTCGTGGGTCTGGTCTGGGGCTTCTTCTTCACCCCCGATGACTACCGGCAGGGCTCCACGGTCAAGATCATCTTCCTGCATGTGCCAGCGGCCCTGCTGGCGATCAATGCCTGGTTCATGATGCTGGTGGCCTCTCTGGTGTGGCTTGTGCGCCGCCACCACGTCAGTGCCCTGGCCGCCCGGGCGGCCGCCCCGGTGGGTGTGGTGATGACGCTGATTGCCCTGGCGACCGGTGCCATCTGGGGCCAGCCGATGTGGGGTACCTGGTGGGCCTGGGATCCGCGCCTGACCTCCTTCCTGGTACTGTTCCTGTTCTACCTTGGCTATATCGCCCTGTGGGAGGCAATCGATAACCCGGATACCGCGGCCGATCTCACATCTATCCTGTGCCTGGTGGGATCTGTCTTTGCAGTGCTCAGCCGCTATGCGGTGAACTTCTGGAACCAGGGGCTGCATCAGGGCGCCTCGCTGAGCCTTGATAAGAAAGAGAACGTGGCGGATGCCTTCTCCAACCCGCTTTATGTCTGCATGATCGGGTTCGGCGTCTTCTTTATCGCAATGGTGTTCTACCGCACCGGAACCGAAATTCGCGCGCGCCGGATCAAGGCGCTGTTGGCGCGTGAAAGGCTGGAGGCATGATGCCTGATCTTGGAAAATACGCAGAGGCGGTGCTGTCGTCCTATGCCGCTTCGATCCTGCTCTTGGTGCTTTTGGTGGTGATGACGCTCTGGCGCGGTCGCCGGGTGCGCGCCGAGATGGAACGGCTGGAACAGGAGCGGATGAAGCGCAATGGCTAAGATCTCTCCCTTGATGGCGGTGCCCGTCGTGGTCTTTGCGGGCTTTGTTGGCTTGGCGCTGGTGGGCATGTTCCGCGAGGATCCGGAAAGCCTGCCCTCCGCGCGCGAAGGCCAGCCCGCGCCGCCGGTGGTGCTGGAGGCCTTCCCCGGCAAAGCGGGATTCGACGATGCGACCCTGCGCGACGGGACCGTGAAACTGGTGAACTACTGGGCCAGCTGGTGCGCGCCCTGCCGGGCCGAGCACCCGATGCTGGAACAGCTCGCCGCCGAGGGCGTGCCGATCTATGGCGTCAACTACAAGGACCAGGCGGACAACGCGGCCGCCTTCCTTGAGGAGCTGGGCGATCCTTATACCGCCATCGGGCGGGACGAAAAGGGCCGCATGGCCATCGATTGGGGCCTCTATGGCGTGCCCGAGACCTATGTGATCGATGGCCAGGGCAAGATCATGCTGCGCTTTGCCGGGCCACTGACCAATGCGGTGCTGGAAAAGACCCTGCGCCCGGCGATGGAAAAGGCGGCGGGTCAGTAAGCGGACCATTTGACTATCAGAGACAGCGCCCGCCATTGGCGGGCGTTTTGCTATTCTGCGTCACTCAAACAGCGACAGATCCAGATCCAGCCCGGTTCCCAGCCAGATGCCGTGATCGCGGTGATCGGCCAACTCATCGCCGGTTTCGGGATGGGCAAAGACAATCAGCCCATCGCGGTTCAGTGCCAGCCAGGGAAGGAGGTCTGCAAACTGCTGAGGCGTTGCTGCCAGCTGGCAGGACCACATCGGGTGCGGGCCGACCAGCTTGTCATGGACACGGCCCATCTTGACGCCGAATGTTTCCGCCGCACGCTGGCACAACACCAGCGCCTGTTCCACCGTTTCCGCATCGAAATAGACATGGGCGTGATAGCCGGTGATCTGGCCCGTATCCTTGGTCTCGTTCATTTTCGAAAGTCCTGCTCGTCATCTATCCAATGAAAAGGCGACCCATCGGGCCGCCTTCCCGCAATTGTTTTGGCGTCACTGTTACGACTTCGCCAGATTGCGTAGCACGTAGTGCAGCACTCCGCCGTGTTCGACATATTCGATCTCGGGTGCGGTATCGATGCGGCACTTGAGCGTGATGGTCTTGGTGCTGCCATCGGCGTAGGTGATGTCGCAAGGCACTTCCTGCTGCGGCTCGATGGTATCAAGGCCACGGATCGAGACGGTCTCATCCCCGGTCAGCTTCAGCGATTTGCGGGTGTCGCCTGCGGTGAACTCGAAGGGGATGACGCCCATGCCAACAAGGTTCGAACGGTGGATACGTTCGAAACTTTCGGCGATCACAGCCTTGACGCCCAGAAGTGCTGTGCCCTTTGCAGCCCAGTCGCGCGAGGAGCCCGCGCCATATTGCTCCCCGCCAAAGACCACCAGCGGAACACCGGCCTGCTGATAGGCCATCGATGCCTCATAGACCGAGGTCTGCTGCCCATCAGGGCCCTTGGTGTAGCCGCCTTCGACGCCATCCAGCATCTCGTTCTTGATGCGGATGTTGGCGAATGTGCCGCGCATCATCACTTCGTGGTTGCCGCGGCGCGAGCCATAGGAGTTGAACTCGCGCGGGGCCACCTGATGGTCGATCAGATACTGGCCGGCCGGGGTGGTGGTCGCGAAGGAGCCCGCCGGGGAGATATGGTCGGTGGTGACCATGTCGCCCAGGATCAACAGCGGCCTGGCACCTTCGATATTCGAGATGGTGCCGGGTTCCGGCCCCATGCCCTGGAAATAGGGCGGGTTCTGGATGTAGGTGGACTGTGGCGGCCAGTCATAGGTCTCCGCATCGGTGGTTTCCACCGACTGCCATTTTGCATCACCCTTGAACACATCGGCGTATTTCGAAAGAAACGCCTCGCGGGTCACGGTGTCCTGCACCAGATCCGCGATTTCCCGGGTCGAGGGCCAGATGTCCTTGAGGTAGACGTCCTTGCCATCCGGGGTCTGGGCAATCGGGTCATTGGCCAGGTCGATATCCATGGTGCCCGCCAACGCATAGGCGACCACCAGCGGCGGCGAGGCCAGGTAATTGGCGCGCACATCGGGGCTGATACGGCCTTCGAAGTTGCGGTTGCCGGACAGCACCGAGGTCGCCACGAGATCTCCTTGGGCGATGGCGTCCGACAGTTCCGGCTGGATCGGGCCGGAGTTGCCGATACAGGTGGTGCAGCCATAGCCGACAAGATTGAAACCTACGGCATCGAGATGCTCCTGCAGGCCCGCGGCCTCAAGATACTCGGAGACCACCTGCGATCCCGGCGCCAGCGAGGTCTTCACCCAGGGCTTGCGGGTGAGGCCCAGCTCATGCGCCTTCTTCGCAACCAGCCCGGCGCCGATCATCACATAGGGGTTGGAGGTATTGGTGCAGGAGGTGATCGAGGCAATCACCACATCGCCAGAGGACAGGCTGTAGTCTTCGCCCTTGACCGGCACCTCCTTGTCCAGGGGGCGTTTGAAGGTCTTTTCCATCTCCTGGCGGAAGGCGGCCTTGGCGTTGGTCAGCGGCACATAGTCCTGCGGACGCTTGGGGCCTGAAATGGCCGGCACGATGCTGCTCATGTCGAGCGACAGCGTGTCGGTATAGACCGGCGCGTAATCCGCGTCGCGCCACAGTCCGTTTTCCTTGGCATAGGCTTCGACCAGCGCGATACGGTCTTCGTCGCGGCCGGTGTTGCGCAGGTAACGGAGGGTTTCCGCATCAATGGGGAAGAAGCCGCAGGTGGCGCCATATTCCGGCGCCATATTGGCGATGGTGGCGCGGTCGGCCAGCGGCAGACGGTCCAGACCTTCGCCGTAGAATTCGACGAATTTGCCGACAACGCCCTTGGCGCGCAGCATCTCGACCACCTTAAGCACCAGATCGGTGCCAGTGGTGCCCTCGACCAGATCGCCGGTCAGCTCAAACCCGATCACCTCGGGGATCAGCATGGAGATCGGCTGCCCCAGCATCGCGGCCTCGGCCTCGATCCCGCCAACACCCCAGCCCAGAACGGCAACACCGTTGACCATGGTGGTGTGGCTGTCGGTGCCGACCAGCGTGTCGGGGTAGGCGACTTCGTTGCCGTGCTGATCCACGTCGGTCCAGATGGTCTGGGCCAGGTATTCCAGGTTCACCTGATGGCAGATGCCGGTTCCGGGGGGCACAACGCGGAAGTTGTTGAAGGCGCCCTGACCCCATTTCAGAAACTGGTAGCGCTCCATATTGCGCTCATACTCGCGGTCCACGTTCATCTGGAAGGCGCGCGGGTTGCCGAATTCATCGATCATCACCGAATGGTCGATGACCAGATCCACCGGGTTCAGCGGATTGATCTTCTGCGCATCGCCGCCCAGTGCCTTGATGCCGTCGCGCATCGCGGCAAGGTCCACCACGGCGGGCACGCCCGTGAAATCCTGCATTAGCACGCGGGCCGGACGATAGGCGATCTCGCGCGGGTTCCGGCCGCCGTTGGCACCCCAGTCCGCAAAGGCCTTGATGTCATCCGTGGAGACCGAAAAGCCACCGTCCTCGAACCGCAGCATGTTTTCCAGAACCACCTTGAGCGCGGCAGGCAGTTTCGAAAAATCTCCCAGCCCGGCCTCGGTGGCGGCGGGGATCGAATAGTAGGAAATCGTCTTGCCGCCGAGGCTGAGCGTGCGGCGGGCCTTGGCACTGTCCTGTCCGACGGTGATGGGCATCTTGGCCTCCCTCTGGATGTGATAGTGGGAACTCGCTGAGAAAGTTCTGCAACAGGACCGGGACTGTTTCAATAGAGGAAACGGAGCAGGCAAGGGTTGTCTCTGCGGCGATGTTCATGCCTGCCTGGGCCGTGGAACGGGGGCGCCATCGGTTTTGACACAGCTCTCACCTATGATTGATTGGTCAATCGCCCGTGGCTGGGCTACATCAGGGGAGCGGTGGAAATCCTGCAGGGATTGCGCCGATGATGACGACCAAAGGGACCTAGCACACCATGATGCGTATCGCAGCTTTGACCAGTCTCCTGTGCTTCGCCATGCCAGCCGATATCCTGGCTGAGCCGGTGAAAAATCCCGTGGTGGTGGAATTGTTCACCTCGCAGGGCTGTGCCTCCTGTCCGCCTGCGGATGCCCAGATGCACAAGCTGGCAAAACGACCGGATGTTCTCGCCCTGGCGTTCCATGTGGACTACTGGGACTACATCGGGTGGAAGGATGTGTTTGCCGATCCCGCCTATACCCAACGGCAAAAGGCCTATGCCCGCGCCATGGGGCGGCGGATGGTGCATACGCCCCAGATGATCGTGATGGGGCAGGATGATATCGAGGGGGCCGATCCGTTGAAACTGGCGGATGCGGTGGAGCGGCATCAGGCGCTGGCTTCTCCGGTGTCTCTGTCCCTGGTTGCCGGGCCGTCAGATGTTACGGTTTCGCTGCAGGCCGTCGGGGCGCTGCCATCGGGCGCCATGGTGGTGGATGTGATCCGCTACACCCCCTTGAGCCGGGTCGAGATCACCCGTGGAGAATTGGCGGGGCGGACGCTGGATTATGCCAATGTCGTTGAAGACTGGCAGCAGGTTGCCGAATGGAGTGGAAAACAGCCGCTGCAGGTGCGCGTGCCGCTGCCCGGTGATCAGTCGCTGGCGGTTCTTGTCCAGCAGGCGGGAAACGGTCCCATCCTTGCAGCGGGGCGTCTGGAGTAGCGCCTAGGTGGGATCCGAAGCCGCAGCAGAGACGGTCGGCGCGTCCTTCGGCGTGACGACATAGGGTTTCCAGCGCCGGTGGATCCAGAACCACTGCCCCATATGCTGGCGGATGACGCCCTCCAGATCATCACAGATCGCACGGGTCATGGTCAGCGGATCCGATGCGGGGATCTCGGGGTTGAGAAGGATCTCGAAATCCACGCCGTTGTCCTTGCGGATGCCGTAGACCGGGATCAGCGCCGCCCCGTATTTTAACGCCAGTTCGGCCGGAACCGTCGAGGTCACCGCCGGTTTGCCAAAGAAATCGATCTCGGTGCCGCCATGGGCATGGAGATCGGCCACGATGGCGATATTGCCGCCCTTTTTCAGATGGCGCACCATTTCGACCATGCCGCGCTTGCCCTGTTCGAACATCGGCTTGCCGTTACCTTCGATGGCGCGCACGTAGTGGCTGTTGAAATAGGGGTTTGCCATGCGCCGATAGAGGGCTCCCATGGAAAACCCGCGGGCAATCAGCCCGGCGCGGGCGGCATCATAGTTGCCGAAATGGCCGGTCACCAGAATGACAGGGCGGCCCTCGGCCTGTGCCTGTTCCAGTGCGGCAAGGCCCGCGCCGGTAATCGGTGCCGCCTGCGCCCGGCGCAAGAAGGGCGCCCCGGCATAAAGCTCGGCCAGGGTACGGCCGACATTGTCGCAAACCTCACGGCAGAGCCGGTCCACCTCGGCCTTTGACAGCTCCGGGCAGGTCAGGTCCAGATTGTCGCGAATGCGGCGCTCAAACCCCACTATGCCGGACAGGCCTTGGATCAGCCGCCCCATGGTGGCCAGGCGCAGGCGATAGGGAATCAGCCTGAGGGTCCCGATCAGCCCCCGCAGAAACAGGTTGCTGACGAAATACTTGGATTTGGCTGCGATGGAGAGTTCGGATGCGGCGAGAGGCATTGCGGTGACGGGCCTGTTGGGCTGAGGTCGGGACAGAGCTTTGCACTTTAATCCTGGCCCAGCCCTGGTGCAAGCTGTCGCGGCCTAGCGATCATAGCCGCCGGGGCCAGCGCGCGCCTGTTGGCGCCCCGTTATTCCTCTTCGTCCTCGTCGCTCTTGAGCTCGATTTCGCCACTGGTCACCAGATCGCGCATGGCGCTGACGATCAGGCCAAAGGCGGCTTCGCCGTCCGATTTCTTGACCTTGCCCCGTTCGGCGACTTCCTCGCGGATATTGGTCGCCATGCGGTTCGACATATTGTCGAGCAGGAATTCGCTGGTGGCCACGTCATCTTCGTCGGTGGCAAAGGCGATGGCGGTGACCAGATCGGGCTGCGCCAGAACACGCATCAGTTTCGGAACATCCAGCGGCTGCATACGCTGTGCGATCAGGCTGTAGGTGTAGATGGCCTTGCGGACATCGGTGGCGAATTCTTGATCCTCTTCCTCCAGCGCGGTCAGCACTTCGTCCCGCTTGGCGGCGGCGGCTTCTGTGAGGATGGCACCGACGCGCTGGCCGGGGCTGCTGTCGAAGGCAAGGTCCGGGCGGGCCTCGACCTGGGCGGCCAGAGACAGGCCGATCCGGTCCACGGTTTCCGGGGTCACATTGCCGGTATGGCTGACCGCATAGGCGATCCTGCGCGCCACCGGGCCGGGCAGGGCGGCCAGCATCTGGGCCGCCTTGGCGGTTTCCAGTTTGGACAGAAGGACGGCGGCAACCTCGGTGCTTTCGGCTTCGGCGAGCGAGGCAAGGTCTTCCGGCGGCAGCTGTTTCAGGCGATCCCAGGGGTTGCCGAACTGGCGCACGCCGGCCTCCTTGCGCAGGCGGCTGGCGGTCAACCGGCTGATCTTGCCGTCCATGGCGGTCAGGGCACCGGCCAACCCATTGGGGAAGGTCAGGCCGACATTGTCGAGCATCTCGGCAAATTCGCTGGCAACGGCATAGAGGGTTTCGCGGTCGACCAGACGCATCTTGCCCATCTGCTGGGTCAGTTCCATCTGCAATTCGTCGGGAAGCTCTTCAATCGGGATGTCGGCGCCTTCGTTCAGCAGCAACCGCACCACGATCGCCGCTTTTGCCTTGCCGCTGAGTTTGACCGGAGATCCGCCCATCGGGCTATCCATTCCCATACCGCCCATTCCGCCCATAGGGGCAGGCGCGGAAAAATCACCAAAGTCATTTCCGCCTGTCGCCATCGGAAGCGCCAACATCTGGTCGTCTTGCATTCTAGGACCCTTGCCAAAAAGATTCTCTTTCTGTGGGGGTCACATTAGGACAGCAGCGGTAAAGAAAGCCTGAAGCTCAGTAGCTTGATGTTTGCCCGGTCAGTAGCGCCTGGTGCAAGGCTTCTTCGGGCCAGCTCCCGGTTCCGCCACGTTTGCGGATTTCCTTCCACTGGGTCAGGGCCAGGCCAAGTTTTCCTTCCTCGACAAAGCCTTGCCCCATGTAGGAACGCGCCAGGTGATTGTCGGGGTCCTTGGCGATTGCACGCTCATAATACTGGTTTGCAAGGTCCAGATGCCCCAGCTTGCGATGGGTGAAACCCCAGTAGGTCAGAACGCGCGGCGATGCCTGATCCGGCATGATGGCTAGCACCTCCTGGGCCTCGCGTAACCGCCCAGCATAGGCCAGTTCGCGTACCGCGCCGTAAAGGGTGTCGGCATCCAGCGACGATCTTTTTGGATCCACGCATTTGCCGGATTTCTGGTCCCAGACCTTGGCGCCCTTGCACTCTTTGGTGGTTTGCGTGGGTTTGGGGGCTGACCAGTCATCTCCGCCTGCTGCGAATGTTGTGGCAGGGAGCGTGATCAAGGCGGCAAAGAGCGTTGTGCGCATAAAAGAGATCCTTGTAAAAAACAGTCTGCGGCCAGCCTATCCGCAATCGCGGTCGGCGGGGAACACGTTTTCTTGAACAGGCGCCCGGTCGCCCATGTCAGGACAGGCAGCGGATACCAAAGAAAACGCCCCACCAAATTGGCAGGGCGTTCTGTCGCGGAAACCGGAGCGGTCTTATGCGCCGAAGACTCGCTTGAAGATCGTGTCCACATGTTTGGTGTGATAGCCCATGTCGAACTTTTCCTTGATGCCATCTTCGCCGAGGGCGGCAACCACTTCGGCATCGGCCAGGAGCAGGTCCTGGAAATCGAGGCGCTCTTCCCAGACCTTCAGGGCGTTGCGCTGCACCATGGAATAGGCATCCTCGCGCGACACGCCTGCCTGGGTCAGCGCCAGCAGAACCCGCTGCGACATCACGAGGCCGGGGAACTTGTTCATGTTTTCCAGCATGTTCTCGGGGAAGATCAGCATCTTGTCGATCACGCCGGTCAGACGGTTCAGCGCAAAGTCCAAGGTCACGGTGGCGTCGGGGCCAATGCCGCGCTCCACCGAGGAGTGCGAGATGTCGCGTTCGTGCCAGAGCGCCACATTCTCCATCGCCGGGATCACGGTCATGCGCACGAGGCGGGCCAGACCGGTCAGGTTCTCGGTCAGCACGGGGTTCTTCTTGTGCGGCATCGCCGAAGAGCCTTTCTGGCCCATCGAGAAGAATTCCGCGCCTTCCAGAACCTCGGTGCGCTGCATGTGGCGGATCTCGATGGCGACGTTCTCGATCGAAGAGGCAATGACGCCGAGCACGGCAAAGAACATCGCGTGGCGGTCGCGCGGGATCACCTGGGTCGAGATCGGCTCGGGGCTGAGGCCCAGCTGCGCGCAGACATGTTCTTCGACGCGCGGGTCGATATTGGCGAATGTGCCGACAGCGCCCGAGATGGCGCCGGTTGCGATTTCCTCGCGGGCCTGTTCCAGACGTTTCTTGTTGCGGTCCATTTCGGCGTAGAAGCGGGCAAAGGTCAGGCCCATGGTGGTGGGCTCGGCATGGATCCCGTGGGAGCGGCCGACGCGCACGGTATCCTTATGCTCCATCGCGCGCTTTTTCAGGGCGGCCAGCAGGTTGTCCATATCGGCCAGCAGGATATCGGCGGCGCGCACCAGCTGCACGTTGAGGCAGGTGTCCAGCACGTCCGAGGAGGTCATGCCCTGGTGCACGAAACGGGCCTCTTCCGAACCCACATGTTCGGCCAAGTGGGTGAGGAAGGCGATGACGTCATGTTTGGTGACGGCTTCGATCTCGTCGATGCGGGCGACGTCGAATTCCACGTCCTTGGCCTTCCAGACGGCCTCGGCGTTTTCGCGCGGGATCACCCCCAGGTCGGCCATGGCATCGCAGGCGTGGGCCTCGATCTCGTACCAGATGCGGAACTTGGTCTCGGGCGACCAGATGGCGACCATGTCGGGGCGGGCGTAGCGGGGGATCATCGGCAGAAGGACCTTTCGCAATTGCGGGAACACTTGCGCCGGGTCATAGACCGCTCCGTCCAAAGGAACAAGGGACCACGGCCGGGCCGAGACCTATTGTCCGCCCCAACAGCTGTCCCTAGGGTCGTGTCGGTCGTTGCGGCGCGGGCCGGTCTCAGCCCTTGCTGATGCGATCGAAGACATCCTTGTTCTGGCAATAGGCCGGAGCCGCGTCCAGATGGTCGTTGGCGGCCTGCAGGCTGGTACAGCCGCCCTGATCCTCGCAATGGCTGCAGCGCATGATGGCGCGCATCAGCTTGGGGCCTTCATGTTCCGGGTCGCGCGCGATGATCTCGCCCATGTCGATGCCCAGACGATCTGCCATGCCGTTTACCAGATCCGTGCTTTGCTCCAGAGTCTTCACCAGTCCCATTATGCGTCTCCTATCGTGCCTGTTCGGGTGCGATTTCACTCGCGCCGATCATGACGATGAAGCGGGGACCGGCCTTGATATCGATCAAGCGGCGCCGGATTTGCGATGGCAGCGTGTCAAAGCGGGGACTTGTCGATGGTGATCACCCGGGCGCCGCTTTCCAATGTGCGATGCACCGGGCATTTGTCGGCGATTTCCAGAAGCCGGGTGCGTTGCTCGGAACTGAGGCCGCCGCTGAGACAGATCTTGCGGGTGAACTGGTCGATCTTTGCAGGCCCCGAGGGCGCGGCATCCTGGGCGTGAACCTTGTCGTGGCAGACATCCACCGCCACGGTTTCCAGCGGCCAGCCCTTGCGCCGGGCATACATGCGGATGGTCATCGATGTGCAGGCACCAAGTCCCGCTGCCACGAATCCATAGGGCGACATGCCGCGATTGGTGCCGCCATAGGCGAGCGGCTCATCCGCCAGCGCGTGGTGATGCGGGCCGGATTGCACGTCTTGCAGGAACCCGTTCGGATCCGCCTCTGCCACGCGCACCACGCCTTCGGGGGCGCCGGGGGGCGGGGCAGGCGGCGTCATCTCGATATAGCGGCGCGCCCAGGCGGCGATCACCTCGGCGGCATATTCGGCATCCTCGGGGCGGGAAATCAGGTGGTCCGCATCGTCCAGCGTGACAAAGCTCTTGGGGTGTTTGGCGACGGCAAAGATCTCGGCGGCATTGTCGATGCCAACGGTTTCATCGCGCGGCGCATGCATGACCAGAAGGGCGGCGTCCAGCTCCGCCACGGACGGGCCGAGGGCGCTTTTGCGGATATCCTCCAGGAACTGACGGCGAATGGTGAAGGGACGCCCGCCAAGGCAGACCTCGGCGGCGCCTGCTGCTTCGATCTGGGGCAGCGCATCGCTGAAGTTATGGGCCACATGTTCCGGATCAAAGGGCGCCCCCAGGGTCACGACACCGCGCGCCGAGGGGATGCCCGCCCGCGCCCGCAGCACCGCCGCCCCGCCCAGGGAATGGCCGATCAGCAGGGCAGGGGCCATATCGCGGCTTGCCAGGTACTGCGCGGCGGCAATCAGGTCGGCGACATTGGAGGAAAAACTGGTGTTCTCGAACTCTCCCTCCGAATGGCCAAGCCCGGTGAAATCAAACCGCAGCACCGCAATGCCCATGGAGGCCAGGCGCCCGGCAATGCGCCGGGCTGCCGGGATGTCCTTGGAGCAGGTGAAACAATGGGCAAATAGGGCTGTTGCCAGCACCGGCCCATCGGGCAGGTCCAGGCGCGCGGCAAGCGGGCTCCCGGCATGTCCGGGAAAACTGATGCGTTCTGTGGGCATTGATGATTGGCCTTTGGTTTTCTCCCGCCTAAACTGCGCCCAAGGACAGGCTTCGGCAAGGCGCCGCCGCCGGATCACACGCGAAGGTGAAGCTGCGGGATCATGGAACGGATCGAGGGGATCGGGCAGTACAAGCCGCAAAATGCGCGTGACCGGCAGATGTGGGATCAGCTGTCCGAATTCTGCGCGCATGAACCGCAGGCCTTTGGCCGCGACCCGCTGACCAGCCATGTCACGGGGTCGGCCTTTGTGCTGTCGCAGGATCTGCAATCGGTGCTTCTGACCCACCACCGCAAGCTGGATCGCTGGCTGCAATTGGGCGGCCATTGCGATGGCATTGCCGATGCGGGCTTCGTCGCCTTGAAAGAGGCCTATGAGGAAAGCGGGCTGACGCGGATCGCGCCGCTGTCGGCACAGGTCTTCGACGTGGATATTCATGAAATCCCGGCGAATTCAAAGGAATGCGCGCATCTGCATTACGATGTGCGCTACCTGTTTCGCGCGGTGACCGGAGAGATTTCCGTCAGCGACGAATCCCATGCCCTGGAATGGGTGCCGCTGCAGCGGCTGCATGAGAAAACCGATGCCGCCAGCGTGCTGGTGCTGCGCGACAAGCTGCCCGCAGTGCTGAACAATCGGTACTGACCCCGCCGGTTGTGCTTTGCTTGAACGGTGGTTTTGATCGCGTCACAATGCCATTCGCCTTTTTGATCAAATTCGTGTTAGCAGGGGATCATGACAGAGATTCTTCAGACCCGGATCCCCCATAACCCGCTAGAGCCAAAGCGCCTGCCGGGTATCGCCCCCCTGGCCCTTGCCGACTGGCTGACGCCGGATGACGCCTTTGCCGGGCAGATGGCCGAACGCGAACGCCTGCTGGACAGCACGCGCGATCGCGTCTTGATGATGGATGAGAGCGGGCGCGCCGCCGCAGAGGAATTGCTGGAACAGGTTCTGGCGCAGCTTTATCCGGATGCAGAGGAAGAGGTGACGCGGCCCGATGGGGTGAAGGTCAGGATTGACCGGAGCGATCCCTTAGGCAGCCTCGGCCGGATCACCCAGCAGGATTTCTGTATCCTGGAAAAGCCCGAAGGATCGGAAGAACACATCCTGACTGGAGCCGTCTTGTGTTTTCCGGCCAGCTGGACCTTGGCAGAGAAATTCATGCGTCCCCTGACGGCAATCCATGTGCCGGTGGACAGCTATGACGCCAATATCGCCGCCCGCGTGCAGCGCCTGTTCGACGGCGTGCAGCTGGGCAGGCCGCTGTGGCGCTTCAATGCGTTGTGGTATCACGATGCGGCCTTGCACCAGCCCCGCAGCGCGGCTGCGCCCCGGCAACAGCCGCCCAGCGGCGAGGCCGGGTATCTGCGCAGCGAAAAGCAGACCATCCTGCGTCTTCCGCGCACCGGGGCGGTGATCTTTGGCATTCATACCTTCGTGCTGCGGCGCGCCGATGTGCTGGAGCAATGGGGCGATCACGCAGAGAGTGATCAGACCCTGCACACGGTATAGGCGCGCAGGGTATCGCCGCCTGCGTTCAGGCGGCAGGGTTCAGGGGGCTGGCAGCATCAGCACCTTTGCGGCCGCCTGCACCATCCCCGTACCCTGCAATAGGCCCACAAAGACGGCGATGGTAAGGATCTGGCTGCGTGGTTGCAGTTGGCTGCCGCGCATCAGTTCGACCATCAACACCAGCACCGCGATCGGCGCCGACAGCATGGCGATCAACCCGGTGGCTGCCCAGGTCATGATGTTCTGCCGCGCCCCCTTGTGATCCGTTGAGCGCAGGCCGGTCAGATCGATCACCTGATCGGCAGGCACGGTCGCGATGGCCGCGCGGCGATCACATTGCCGCTCCAGATCGTCCGCCATGGCCTCTACGGGAGTAAAGCCGACATGGACGCGGGGCTTTCTGGGGGCGACGGTCTCGCTTGAGAACAGTTTCTGCGACAGACGCGGCCGAGACGGCGCTTCAAAGGGCGAAGGCACCCGCAGCGGTTTGCGCACCGCCGGACGAGCATGAGACCCCGGCTTGCGCTGGCGTTTGGCAGGTGCAACCGGGCGGCTCAGCCGTGCGACACTTGCAGCCGTATCCGAAGCCTCTTGTTGCGCTGTGTCGTGGTGTTCGAAGACAGCCAGGAAGGTTTCGCGGCTCATGGCCTTGGGGGCATCCTGCCAAAAGATCAGAAGCGGTGACAGCGCTTCGCTCAGCCGTCTCAGCAGAACCGCAAGCAGGAGTTCGGTGATCTCCTTGTCGCTGGCTGCGGGGAATAGACGTTCGATGGTGACATCCAGGAAGATCGCCGGAGCCGGGATCCCCGCCGGGATCTGGAACCCCATGCGCAGCGGCAGCCGCCGCAAGCGCAGCACGACGCGATACTGATCGCTTTCCAGCTCGATCCGGCCCGTGGCGCGGGTGTTGATCTGCGCCGGGGGGTGACCGTAGTCGTCCAGCATATCGACCGCCTGCACCAGCCCCTGATTGAGCAGCGTGTCGCTGCGGGTCTTGAAGCCAAGCCTGCCTTTGAACCGTTCTGCCTGTATCATTCCCAAGCCTCCTTCAGTCGGGGTGCCTTGAGACCAAGAGTACAAAGGGAAATGGTACAAAGTGAGGCGTTGACTGAGGATTGTTTCGGGATCGGCCCCAATAGCTGCCTATGCAGGTTGGGGTAATTTTAATTAAATAAAATCAATTGAGTATTGGCAGGTCTGTAAATCAGTTCTGAACGAATGAGGCCGAAACCGGGCGGGTCTCGGCCATGTTGATGCCATATAGATTACAATCGCGCCGATTTGGCCGGACTGTTCCTGCAGCCGGGGAAGCGGCGTGGGAAGACCCGCTCAGCCGTCGATCTGACGGCCCATGATGGCCAGCGACTGCTGATAGACGGTTGCGGCGTTCCATTCCTTCAGCACCTTGTAGTTTGGCTCTCCCGGCTGATAGCCCTTGCCGCGTTTCCAGCCCTTCTTGCGCAGGTAATTGGCGGTAGAGGCCAGCGCATCCTGCAGGTCGTAGAAATCGACACGGCCATCGCCACCCCAATCCACCCCGTAGCGCAGCGCATTGCCGGGCAGGAACTGGGTGTGGCCCAGCTCGCCATGTTTGGCCCCCAGCGTCTGCGATGTGATGGCGCCCTGATCGACCAGCTTCAGGGCACCGATGGCATGGGGCTGGAAGAAGTCGGAGCGGCGGCAATCATAGGTCAGGGTCACGATGGCGGAAACCACCTCGCTGTCGCCCATGAAATGGCCAAAGGCGGTTTCCATGCCGTGGATGGCGATCAGCACACCGGCAGGCACGCCGTATTTCTTTTCAAGGGCTGCATAGAAGGCCGGGTTGCGCGCCTTGCGCTTGCGCCCCTGCGCCACGATGGTGGCCGAGCCGCGCAGCTGCATGAATTTCTCAAGACTGTAGCGAAAACTCTTCTGGTTGCGGTCGGCGGCAATGGTGCGGCTGGCGTATTGCGCGCTCCGCAGCGCTTTCAGCCCTTTGTCCCGCACGCCCGCGCGTTTTGCTTCCGCTGCAAAGTCTGCTTTCCAGTCGTTGAACCCTGCTGAGGTGTTGCCGCAGGGCGCTGCAGTAGCGGCAATGGGCAGCAGGGTGGTCAATGAGAGGCAGAGAACGGGCAAAATACGCATGGCTGTGGCTTTCTAAATGCTGGAACACCGTCAGCCTAGCGTGGAAGGGGGGAAATTACATGGGAAAGCGGCGCCATTTGGCCCCGCTGACCAGGATCATGCAAAGGCATCCGCCGCGGCCAGCGCCAACCCATCGGCCACGGCACTCAAGGCATGATCGCTTTCGGTCTTGGCCGCCGGGCAAAGCTCCACCATGCGGTCTTGCAGGCAGGAGAGCAGCGCCGAGCCGCCGACCAGCACGATCCGGCCGATGTCCTTGGGCGCAACATCGGCCTGGCGCAGGGTGTCCCGTGCGGCCTGGAGCAGCTCCTGCATCTGTGCCTCAAGCAGGGTGTTCAAGTCGCGGCTTGCAAGCGGCGCCTGCAGTCCCTGCTCTAGCAGGCCCAGGTTGACCGAGGCCGCATCGGCATGCGGCTGATTGACGGCGATCTTTGCGGCCTCGACCGCAAAGGCAAGATCGTGGCCAAGCTGATCTTCCAGGGTTGAAACCAGGCGCGCGAACCTTTCGGGCTCTACCGCATGGCGCATCAGGTCGCGGGCGGCACGCAGCTCTTCCGGGGTGTAGAGGAAGGGAATCATCTGCCAGCTGGACAGATCGTTGAAGATGCGGTTCGGGGCGGGCAGGGTGCCGGGGCCGAAACTGTCGCGGATTTGGCTGCCACGGCCCAGGAGCGGCATGACCTTGGCAAGGCTGATGCATTGGTCGAAATCGGTGCCGCCAAGACGGATACCGTGTGAGGCAAGGATCTGGGTCGCCCCGTCAGCCTCCTGCCGGAAGGCGGTAAAGTCCGAGGTGCCGCCGCCGATATCGACGATCAACCCGAGGCCCTCGCGGGGACTGGTTGCGCGCAATGCGGCCTCGGGCTCCAGCATGAAGCACACGTCCTCGAACCCGGCTTTCAGGTAACATGCGCGCAAGTCCTCCTCGGCGCGCAGGTTGCGGTCTTCGTCCTTGCTGTGGAACCTGACCGGGCGGCCCGATAGCGCATGGGTGAATGTCATCCGGGTCTGTGTCTCGGCGCGCCGCTTCAGTTCGGCCAGGAAGCGCGCGATCACATCGGCAAAGGTCAGGCGTTCGCCCCCCAGGCGGCGCTCTTCATGCAGGAGCGGCGTGCCCAGGAGACTTTTGAGCGCCCGCATGAAACGCCCCTCTTCCCCGGCGGTCAGGGCACGAATGGCGCTGTTGCCAATCCGCATGCGCCCGGTTTGGCCGTCAAAGAATACCGCCGTCGGCAAGGACTGCTCGCCCGGTTCCAGTTCGATCAGATAGGGCTGCCCCGCCACCGCCACACCGGCAGCGGAGTTGGAGGTGCCAAAGTCGATGCCAAGGGTTGCAGGAGCCGTCATGGGAACGCTCTTTCAAGGAGGAGGGAACGGCAGGGGATAGAGACAGCCACGCTGCGGCGCAAGGAAAACATGCCTGCAAAGGAAAAAGGAGCGCCCGACTGGACGCTCCTTTCAATTCTCTTCCCAGTGCCGGTCTTAGCAGCTGTAGTACATGCCGTATTCAACCGGGTGCGGGGTGTGCTCGTAGGTTTCCACCTCTTCCATCTTGAGCGCGATGTAGCCCTCGATCTGGTCTTTGGTGAACACATCGCCCTGCAGCAGGAACTCGTGGTCGGCCGCCAGGCATTCCAGCGCTTCGCGCAGGGAGCCGCAGACGGTCGGGATGTCGGCCAGCTCTTCTGCGGGCAGATCATAGAGGTTCTTGTCCATGGCTTCGCCGGGATCGATCTTGTTCTTGATGCCGTCCAGGCCGGCCATCAGCAGGGCTGCAAAGGCCAGGTAGGGGTTCGCGGCCGGATCGGGGAAGCGGGCCTCGACGCGCTTGGCTTTCGGGCTTTCGGTCCACGGAATACGGACGCAGCCAGAGCGGTTACGAGCCGAATACGCGCGCAGAACGGGGGCCTCGAAGCCCGGGATCAGACGCTTGTAGGAGTTGGTGGACGGGTTGGTGAAGGCGTTCAGCGTCTTCGCGTGCTTCAGGATGCCGCCGATGAAGTACAGGGCTTCGTCGGACAGATCGGCGTATTTGTCGCCAGCAAACAGCGGCTTGCCGTCTTTCCAGATGGACATGTTCACGTGCATGCCGGTGCCGTTGTCGCCTGCGATCGGCTTCGGCATGAAGGTTGCCGATTTGCCGTAGGCGTGCGCCACGTTGTGAATCACGTATTTGTACTTCTGCAGCTCGTCCGCCTGTTTGGTCAGGCTGTCGAAGATCAGGCCCAGTTCGTGCTGGCAGGAGGCAACCTCGTGGTGGTGCTTGTCGACCTTCATGCCCAGGCGCTTCATGGTGGACAGCATTTCCGAACGCAGGTCCTGCGCTTCGTCGATCGGGTTCACCGGGAAGTAGCCGCCCTTGACGCCGGGACGGTGGCCCATGTTGCCCATCTCGTACTCGGTGTCGGTGTTCCAGGAGGCGTCGGTGGCGTCGACCTCATAGGAGACCTTGTTGATGGTGTTCGAGAAGCGAACGTCGTCAAACAGGAAGAATTCCGCTTCGGGGCCCATGTAGGCCACATCGCCGATGCCCGAGGATTTCAGGTAGGCTTCTGCCTTCTGGGCGGTGCCGCGCGGGTCACGCTCGTAGGCTTCGCCGGTGTCGGGTTCAACAACCGAGCAGTGGATGCAGACGGTCTTTTCCGCGTAGAACGGATCGACATAGGCGCTGTTGGTGTCCGGGATCAGCTTCATGTCCGAAGCTTCGATCGACTTCCAGCCCGCGATCGAGGAGCCGTCGAACATGAAACCCTCTTCGAGGAAATCCTCGTCAACCATATCGACGTCAACCGTGACGTGCTGCAGCTTGCCGCGTACGTCGGTGAACCGGATGTCCACATAGGCGACATCTTCGTCCTTGATCAGCTGAAGAACTGCGTCCTTGCTCATTTTGATTTCCTCTCCGTAAGAAAATTCTGTGTCTTCTGTGCGCTGCGATCTGCTGTGCCTTGCATGGTGCAGATGGCAGGCGGTGTTTGATATTAAAGCGCGTCGGGTCCGCTTTCGCCGGTGCGGATGCGGATGGCCTGCTCGACCGGGCTGACGAAGATCTTGCCGTCGCCGATCTTGTCGGTCTTGGCGGCGCTCACGATGGCCTCGATGGCCGCGTCGACCTGATCGTCATCCAGAACCACCTCGATCTTCACCTTGGGCAGGAAATCCACCACATATTCGGCGCCGCGATAGAGTTCGGTATGACCCTTCTGGCGGCCAAAGCCCTTGACCTCGATCACCGAGAGGCCCTGAACGCCGACGTCCTGCAATGCCTCTTTCACCTCGTCCAGTTTGAACGGTTTGATGATGGCTTCGATCTTTTTCATCTCGGGGGCTCCTCACAACCTTGTCGAAGGTGGTCAGATCATTTCTAAATGCCGTGGACAATGGATACTGCTCAACTTGCCGGGAAATCAGCCTGCAAAACGGGCAGGTGTGATTAAAAAACAGTCTATACGCACAAAAAGTAAGCGATTTTGAATCGCGGGAGCCTTTGGAATGACCGAATTGCTGACCGCCGCCCAGATGCGCGCCATCGAACAGGCTGCCATCGAGTCAGGCGAGGTGACCGGCCTGGAGCTGATGGAGCGGGCCGGGCAGGGCGTGGTTGAGGCCATTTTCGAGGAATGGCCCGAGCTGGACACAAGCGGCAAACGCGCCGTGGTCCTGTGCGGTCCCGGCAATAACGGCGGCGACGGGTTCGTTGTGGCGCGGCTGCTGAAGGTGCGCGGTTGGGAGGTGGAGGTGTTCCTCTACGGAGACCCGGCCAAACTGCCGCCGGATGCGCGGGTGAATTATGAGCGGTGGTTGGAGCTTGGGGTCGTCGCCCCCTATCATGACGAGGGCGAGGGTGCCTTCTGGCTTGATCCGTCCATCTACCGGCAAAACTCAATTATGGTCGATGCGTTTTTTGGGACCGGGCTGACACGACCGATGGAGTCTTTCAATGCATTTGGCTGGGTGACGCAGCTCTCGGAGTGGAAGTTGAGCGAGCAACACAGGGCGGGGGGGTACCCGTCGCCGCGTGTCGTGTCCGTGGATATCGCCAGTGGTGTTTGTGCCGATTCCGGTACTCGGTTATGTTCCAAGGCCCCGCCAAGGGATCTGGAGGAAATTGCCGCCGATCTCACGGTTTCTTTCCATCGCGCCAAGCTCGGTCATTTTCTAGAGCGCGGCCCGGAGCTGTGCGGCAAGGTTGTCGTGAAGGATATCGGTCTCAAGGGCAGTTCCCGTCCGCGGGTGGGGGCAAAACCCCCGCCCATGGGGGCGGTTGGGGGCTGCCCGGCGGTGCCGCCGGGCGATATCGTACAACTGGCCGCACCATTCTTCGTCGGTAAGCGATCCGGCCACAAATTCTCCCACGGTCACGCCCTGATCCTGACGGGCGGCGCTGGCAAGACCGGTGCCGCGCGGCTTTCAGCGCGGGGGGCGCTTCGGATTGGGGCGGGGTTGGTGACGCTCGGCGTGCCGCCAAGCGCCCAGCAGGAGGTTGCCTGTCAGATCACCGCGCTGATGCTGCAGCGGGTTGCAGATGCAGAAGCTCTGGCTGAGGTTCTGAAAGATACCCGCCTCAATGCCCTCTGCCTTGGCCCCGGAATGGGCCTAGATCGCGCACGGGATCTTGTGCCTGCGGCACTGGCGGCCAAACGCGCGACGGTGCTGGATGCCGATGCATTGTCGACCTTTGGCGATGCGCCCGAAGAGCTGTTTGCGATGCTGAATGAAACCTGCGTGCTCACGCCCCATGGCGGCGAATTTGCGCGGCTGTTCCCGGATATTGCGGATAAACTGAAGGCGCCTGCCACCAAAGGCCCCGCCTATTCCAAGGTGGATGCCACGCGAGAGGCTGCGGCGCGGGCGGGCTGCGTGGTGCTGTTCAAGGGGGCCGATACGGTGATCGCCGCGCGGGATGGGCGCTGTTCGGTGAACTCCGCCCATTATGAACGCGCGGCGCCCTGGTTGGCGACGGCGGGATCGGGGGATGTCTTGGCAGGCTTCATCACTGGCCTTTTGGCGCGGGGGTTCAGCCCGATGCAAGCGGCAGAAAGTGCCGCCTGGCTGCATGTGGACTGCGCATTGGAATTCGGCCCCGGATTGATCGCCGAGGACCTGCCGGAACAGATCCCCGCCGTCTTCCGCAAGCTTGGCCTTTAGGCTGCCGGGCGCAGGTCGGTGCTGGCGGCCTGCGAGGTTGCGACCTCCATACCGTCCGCATAGATCACATGGGGGCGAGCAAAGCTCAAGGTGCAAAGATCCAGCATCTGCAGGCCCTCATCCCGGATGAACTCCCCATCGATCAACTCGAAGGCGGGAACGGCGGCCTGGGGCTGGCCATACATCGCCTTGGCACGCCAATCGCGCAGCAGGATCTTCTGATTGAGCGGCAACAGCAGGTCGCTGTCGGGGCGGGTATTGCCCAGGGATCCGGCCATGAAGCGCACCGCATGCATCATGGCGCGGGACTGGCGGATACCCGACAGGGGAGAATACCCCTGCGTTCGGGTGATGAGGTGATCGCCCGCTTGCAGATTTTCGACGGCCGTCTCACCCTCACGGGTCTGGATTAGCGTGCCCTTGATCAAGGTGACCGAGGTCTGTGCCGTGGGGCTGCTGGTCCGCTCCCGGCGGCTTTGCATGATGCGCGCAAGAATTTGCTGCGCAGGCGGATTCGCTTGCGTTTTCATGTGAGTTACTCGCTCTGCCTCAGTGTGCTTTTTGTTTTTCACCATCTTAGGCGCATCCGGGCGCAGAGGTCTGCGGGTTTTTGCATGCGTGCTGCAAAGGCTTGAATTCGATGTGTCATTCTTGCCGCATTGGATAAGTTCCCTCGAGGTGCGATTTCCTCTCGCATCCGGTTGCGGGCTTTGCTATTGAGCGGCCCACACAAACCCTGCTGGGGCTGTGTCGTGCGGGTGTGGCGGAATTGGTAGACGCACCAGATTTAGGTTCTGGCGCCGCAAGGCGTGGGGGTTCAAGTCCCTTCACCCGCACCACTTTCTTTTCAGAAAAATACTGCGAATTGCGGGATGCACCACACGCGTCTCTGGATGACTTGCGCCGTCGGCACACGCATTGGTGGATCAACGCCTTCTTAACCGGGCGCCGGATACATAGAGCGAAATGCGAACAGTGGCTGGCAATGCCGTGCTGGAGAGCGCTTGTCAGGCAGGACTGTATTCAGGAGGGGAACCGCATGCAAAGGGAGCCAGACATTCCCAACCGTCGCAGGGCACGATCTCAGATCACGCCTGCGATCGAAGATGCAGGTCTGTTCAAGCACGCGTTGCAGGATGTCTCGGTGGAGCTGCTTCCCGTATTCGATCGCAACAGCCGCGGGGATCTTGTGGTCCGCGGCATCGCGCGGCCGGAGAAGGAGGTCGAGGTCATCTTTCCTGGGCGCCGCCTGCCGGAGGCCGCGGATCTCTATGAGCGGCTGAAGGATTTGGGCCAGGCACGGGGGCCGCGAGCCCGCTTCCAGCTCAATATCCGGGGGAACTGGCGCCTGCGCTTCCGCCCGGATTGGGAGGGCTGGGAAGTCAAAAGCTATCAACTCCTGGCGGCGCAGTGGGCCTATCTGGACGATGAGGGTGAACCGGTCAGTTTCGGCTTCCCGCCGGTCGTGTCACAGCAAATGCTTGAACAGCGGGCGCGCGCGGCGCAGGCGGTGCAGTCTGGGATAGTCCGGCGCGCAGGTTGAACCCATGCCGCGTCAGACGGCGGATACGCCGCTCTCTTGGCCTGCAATTGCGGTCAGTTTGGTGAAATCATCGAAAGTGACGCTGCTTGGCAGATCCTCGACTGGGGTCTTCCTGTAACCTTTGGTGAAGAGCGCGAAGGGTATCTTGGCGGCCTGGGCCGTGGCTGCATCCACTTCGCTGTCGCCGACGTAAAGCAGGGCATTGCCGCCGAGGGCCTGGAAGGCTGCATGCAAGGGGGCCGGGTCGGGTTTCTTCACCGGCAGGGTATCGCCGCCTACGACCACCTCGAAAAACCGTGACAGATCCAGCGCGTCGAGGATCTGGATGGATGGCGCGCGCAACTTGTTGGTGCAGACCCCCAGCTTGTATCCTTGATCCCGCAGCGTCTGAAGGCAGTTGGTCACGCCGGGGTAGGGCTGCGACAGATCCGCTGGATGCGCCATGTAGTGGACCAGCATCCGCGCCTGCATGGTGTCTTCTTCGGTCTCGGGAATGCCGCGCTCCTGCATGACCAAGCGGACCAGATTGGGAATGCCGTTGCCGATGAAGCTGGTGACGCGCTCCAGGGTGAGGGGGGTGTGGTCGAAATCCTGGAGCATCCGGTTGGCGGCGGCGTGAATGTCGGGGGCGCTGTCGATCAGCGTTCCGTCAAGGTCGAATACAATGGCCTGGCTCATGCGGGCTCCTTCCATTTGATCGAACACCCCATCGAGGGGATCTGGTCTTTCGGTCCCCGGCCGGTTTTGGAAATCTGGCGCATGGCCTCGAACAATTCGCGCGGGGCATCGGGTGGAGCCGGGTTGCGCCCTGAGGCATCCAGCCGCCCGCGGTATTGCAATTCTCCGGCGGAGTTGAAGCCGAAGAAATCCGGCGTGCAGGCGGCATTCCAGGCGCGGGCGACATTCTGGTCTTTGTCATGCAGATAGGGAAAGGAAAAGGCGCGGTCGCGGGCCAGGTCCACCATCTTGTCAAAACCGTCCTGCGGGTAGGCGGTGGCGTCGTTGGAACAGATCGCGGCCACCCCGATGCCCAGCTCTTGCAGGTCACAGGCATCGCGCTGGATCCGGTCCAGAACCGCGATCACATAGGGGCAGTGATTGCAGATGAACATCACGAGGCACCCCTTGGGGCCTGCGATTTCCGTCAGGCTGTAGGTCCGGCCATCGGTGGCGGGCAGGCGGAACTCCGGCGCGCGCCAGCCGAAATCGCAGATAGGAGGGGAAACGGCCATGACAGGCTCCTTTCGTTACGCGGTTTAGGGCCGGGGCCAGAGGCGGGTCAGGGTGGCGATACCGCCAAGCGCGGTGACACCCTTGATCACAGAGCGGGCGCCGGTGAAATCGTCGTCCTCGGTGTAGATCGAGGGCGTCACGACCGTAGCGACCCCGGCAGCTTCTGCGCTGCGCAGCCCGTTGCTGCTGTCCTCGAAGGCGAGGGCGTTTTCTGGGGGCAGATCAAGGCGGTGCAAGGCCAGGTTATAGACGTCTGGCGCGGGTTTCTTGGCCGAGACCTCGTCGCCGCAGGCAATGACCGGGAAAACACTCTCGGCAGGTGCTCCGAAACAGGCAGCGCAAAGCGCATCCACATTGGGGCGGCTGGTCGTTGTCGCGATGGCCACGCTCAGCCCGGCGGCCTTGGCCTGAGCGATCAAGTCTGCAATGCCGGGGCGTAGCTCCAGCCCGCGGTCGCCCATCAGGCGCAGATAGCGATCGGATTTTGCCTTGTGTAGGGCGGCAATGTCGATGGCATCCTGTGGCAGCCCGATCTCAGCCATGTAGCGGGCGATACGTTCCTTGCCGCCGGTGGTCTGGAGCAGGTGGCGGTAGGCATCCCGGCTCCAGTACCAATCAAGGCCTTCCACGGCGAATGTCTCGTTGAAGGCGCGCCGGTGCAGCTCTTCCGTCTCGGCCAGCGTGCCATCCACATCGAATATCAGCGCCTCAAGCGGCATTTGCCGCCTCGCGGATGGCGCGGATATTGGTGCCGTAGACCGACCGATTGTCGACCGAGCCGCCCTTGAAGACAGCCGAGCCCGCCACCAGCACATCGGCACCAGCGGCGCGCACCTTGGGGGCGGTTGTGGGATCGACGCCGCCGTCGATCTCGATATGCACGGGGCGGTCGCCGATCATCTGGCGCAGGGCGGCGATCTTGCCGGTCATGTCGATGAACTTCTGCCCGCCGAAGCCGGGGTTCACCGTCATCACGCAGATCAGATCGGTGAGGTCCAGAAGATGCGCCACCGCCTCGGCCGGGGTGCCGGGATTGAGCGCCACACCCGCCTTCATGCCCGCGCCGCGAATGGCCTGCAGGGTGCGGTGGATATGCGGGCCAGCCTCGATATGGGCGGTCAGCACATCGGCGCCCGCATCGGCATAGGCCTCGATGTAGGGATCGACCGGCGCGATCATCAGGTGCACGTCCATCACGGTTTTTACATGTGGGCGGAACGCCTTCACCGCCATCGGCCCGAAGGTGAGGTTGGGGACGAAGTGACCGTCCATCACGTCCACATGCACCCAGTCGGCGCCTTCGGCCTCGATGGCCCGGATTTCCTGGCCGAAGTTGGCGAAATCGGCAGAGAGGATGGAGGGCGCGATCTTCACGCTGCGGTCAAAGGACATCGGGGGCCTCGTCATGTGGGGGAGGGGCGGGGGGCGCGAAACGCCCCCGCTATTTGCTTGGAAAAGGGTGATCAGACCGCCAGCGCGCCGCTGCTGTAGCGTTTCGCCATTTCATCCAGATCAATCGGGGTGATCCTGGAGGCATTGCCAGCGGTGCCGAAACGCTCGAACCGGTCAAGGCAGAGTTTTTCCATCTCTTCCATCGCGGGGATGGTGAACTTGCGCGGGTCGAACTCGGTCGGTTTTTCCTGTGCGACTTTGCGGAACTGGCCGGTAATGGCCATGCGGTTGTCGGTGTCGATATTGACCTTGCGCACGCCCGATTTGATGCCGCGCTCGATCTCTTCGACCGGCACGCCATAGGTCTGGGGCATCTCGCCACCGTATTCGTTGATCAGGTCTTGCAGGTACTGCGGCACCGAGGAGGAGCCGTGCATCACCAGATGGACATTGGGGATCTTGGCGTGGATTGCCTCGATCTGGCTGATCGCCAGGATGTCGCCAGTGGGCTTGCGGCTGAACTTATAGGCGCCGTGGCTGGTGCCGCAGGCGATGGCAAGCGCATCGACCTGGGTTTTCGCCACGAAATCCTTGGCCTGATCCGGATCGGTCAGAAGCTGCTCCTGCGTGAGCTTGCCCACGGCGCCCGATCCATCCTCTTCGCCTGCCTCGCCGGTTTCCAGAGAGCCGAGTACGCCGAGTTCGCCCTCGACCGAGGCACCAACCCAATGGGCCATGCGGGAAACCCGCTCGGTGATCTCGACATTGTATTCATAGGACGCGGGCGTTTTCATGTCGGCTTCAAGCGAGCCGTCCATCATCACGCTGGTAAACCCGTGGCGGATCGCCGACAGGCAGGTCTGTTCGTTGTTGCCATGGTCCTGATGCATGCAGATCGGAATATGGGGATACATTTCCACCAGCGCCTGGATCAGGTGCCGCAGCATGATGTCGCCCGCATAGGAGCGCGCGCCCCGGCTGGCCTGAAGGATCACAGGGCTGTCGCATTTCGCGGCGGCCTTCAGGATCGCCAGACCCTGCTCCATGTTGTTGATGTTGAAGGCCGGTACGCCATAGCCGTGTTCGGCGGCGTGATCCAGCAGTTGACGAAGAGTGATAAGTGCCATGAAAACCTCTTAGGCCGCTTTTGCCGCGCCTTGCAGCGCCGCAATGCCGGGGAGCGTCTTACCCTCCAGCCATTCCAGGAAAGCCCCCCCGGCGGAGGAGACATATGTGAAATCGCCAGATACACCGGCCATGTTGAGGGCCGCAACCGTATCGCCGCCCCCTGCGACAGAAACCGCCAGGCCCTGCCGGGTCAGATCGGCGGCTGTCTCAGCCAGGTGCCTGGTCGCGAGGTCAAAGGGGGAGAGTTCAAAGGCCCCCAGCGGCCCGTTCCACAGGATCGTCTTACAGGAGGTCAGTACCGACTGGAACCGTTTCAGCGCGCGCGGCCCTGCATCCAGGATCATGGCCTCCTTTGGGCAGGCAGCGGCGGGGGTGATGTCATGGGCTGCACCGGCGGCAAAATCATAGGCGGCGACCACATCTTCGGGCAGGTGCAGGCTACAGCCTGCGGCCTGCGCCAGCGCGCGGATTTCCCGCACCGTTTCGATCTGGTCGGCCTCGTGCAGCGAGCGGCCCATCGGCGCGCCATCGGCATAGAGAAAGGTATTGGCCATGCCGCCGCCGATAATGATGTGATCTACTTTCTGCACCAGGTTCTTCAGTACCGCGATCTTGCTGGAAACCTTGGCGCCGCCCACCACCGCCACCGCCGGGCGTTTGGGGCATTCCAGAGCGGCCGACAGCGCCTCGATCTCCTCAACCATCAAGGGGCCGGCCACGGCGGGCAGCAGGTGCGCCAAGGCTTCGGTCGAGGCATGGGCACGATGCGCGCAGGAAAACGCATCGTTCATGCAGATATCGCCAAGCTTTGCCAGTTGTGCGGCGAAGGCGAGGTCATTGGCGGTCTCCCCTGCCGATAGGCGCAGGTTTTCACAGAGCATGACCGTGCCATCGCTCAGACCCCGGCTGCGGGCGACGGCTTCTTCCCCGATCAGCTCCGGGCAAAACCGCACTGGACGCCCCAAGGCAGCGGCAAGGGATGGGATGAGCGGTTCAACGGAATACTCCCCGGCATCCGTGCCCGGTTCGGGGCGGCCGAAATGGGTCAGGATCACCAACCGCGCGCCTGCGGCCAGCAGGGGCTTCATTCCATCGGCAAAGCGGCGGATCCGGGTGTCGTCGCTGACCGTGCCGTTCTCTTTCATCGGCACGTTGAGGTCGGCGCGCACCAGGATGCGGCGGCCCTTGACGGAGGCAAGATCAATCTGCGGCAGGTCCATCACTGAAGTCTCCCCATGGCATTGGCCGTATCCGCCATGCGGCAGGAAAAGCCCCATTCGTTGTCATACCAGGCCATCACCCGCACCAGCCGCGCGCCCATCACCTTGGTCTGGTCGGCGGCGAAATTGCAGGAATGGCTGTCGTGGTTGTAATCGATGGAGACCTTGGGTTCGGTCTCATAGCTGATGATCTGTTGCATGTGGCCTTGCGCGGCCTCGGCCATGATCGCGTTCACATCATTCTCCGTCACATCGCGGGCGGCCATGAAGGTCAGATCCACGGCTGATACATTCGGGGTCGGCACCCGGATCGCGGATCCATCCAGACGACCCGAGAGTTCCGGCAGGACCTCTCCGATCGCCTTGGCTGCTCCGGTGGAGGTGGGGATCATCGACAGGGCGGCGGCGCGGGCGCGGTAGAGGTCCTTGTGGCGGCGGTCCAGGGTGGGCTGATCGCCGGTGTAGGAATGCACCGTGGTGACGATGCCACTGTCGATGCCGATGGCGTCATTCAGCACCTTGGCCAGCGGCGCGAGGCAATTGGTGGTGCAGGAGCCGTTGGAGACCACCAGCTCATCGCTGCGCAGATCGCGGTGGTTGACCCCATAAACCACGGTACGGTCGGCGTTCTTGGCGGGGGCCGAGATCAGCACCTTGCGCGCGCCCTGGCGCAGGTGGACCGAGGATTGTTCCTTGGAATTGAACACGCCGGAACACTCCAGCACCACATCCACGCCCTCCCAGTCCAGTTCCTCGGGGTTGTAGGTGGAGAAGACCTTGATCGGCCCGCGGCCCAGATCGAGCGTATCGTCGTTGACCGCAACGGCGTGCGGGAACCGCCCGTGCACGCTGTCATAGCGCAGAAGATGCGCGGTGGTTTCAATCGGGCCGGTGGCGTTGATCTTCACCACCTCGATGTCGTTGCGCCCACTTTCGATGATATGGGCCAGAGTGCAGCGTCCGATGCGTCCAAAGCCGTTGATGGCGACTTTCGTGGTCATGCCTTCGTCCTCTTCTCGAAATGGCGGCGGGCTGTGGCGGCGATGGCCTCGGCCGTGATGTTGAAATGACGGTAAAGCTCCTCGGCGGGGGCGGAGGCGCCAAAAGTGCTCATCCCGATGAAGCCGTCGCCGCGTTCCAGGAACAGCTCCCAGCCCTGGCGTATGGCGGCCTCGACACCGATGCGGGGGGCGCTGCCGCGCACGGCGGCGCGGTAGTCCGGGGACTGACCCGCGAAGGCCTCGAAACAGGGGGCAGAGACCACGGCAGCCCGGATCCCGTCCTGTGCCAGAATGTCGGCGGCCTCCATGGCGATTTCGACTTCCGATCCGGTGGCGATCAGGGTCACGTCGCGCACCGCGCTGCCGCGCAGAACATAGGCGCCCTTTGCGGTCAGGTTTTCGGCGCTGTGGGTGCGGCGCAGGGTCGGCAGGCCCTGGCGTGACAGGCACAGGACCGTGGGGGTGGTGGCCGAAGTGGCCGCCATTTCCCAGGCTTCCGCCGTTTCCACCGCATCGGCGGGGCGGATCACGTTCATGTTCGGCATCGCGCGCAGCGAGGCGATGGTTTCCACCGGTTGATGTGTCGGGCCATCCTCGCCAAGGCCGATGGAATCATGGGTCATCACATAGGTGACCGGAACCCCCATCAGGGCCGAGAGGCGCATGGCGGGACGGCAGTAATCGGCGAATGCCAGGAAGGTGCCGCCATAGGTTCTGAAGCCACCGTGAAGCGCGATGCCGTTCATGGCGGCGGCCATGGCATGTTCGCGGATGCCGTAATGGATGTAATTTCCGCTGAAGTCCTGCGCGGTGACGGGCCGCATGGCGCTGCTGCGGGTGTTGTTGGATCCTGTCAGATCCGCCGAGCCGCCGACGCTGTTGGGCAGGGTGGCATTCACCACCTCCAACGCCATCTCGGATGCCTTGCGGGTCGCGACCTTTGGCGCATCGGCGCTGAGGCGGGCCTTGTAGGCGCTGATGGCTTCGCGCAGGGCTTCGGCATCCGGCGGGGCCATGGAGGTGTCAAACTCACACGCTTTCACTGACGCACTCTTGCGGGCCTCCCAATCCTTGCGCGCTTTCTCGCCACGCTTTGCCACCTCGCGCCAGGCCTGGCTGACGGTATCCGGGACAACAAAGGGCGCATGCGGCCAGTCGATTGCTGCCCGGGTGGCGGCGATCTCCTCCGCGCCCAAGGGCGCACCATGCACCTTGTGGCTGCCACCCATATTGGGGGCGCCCTTGCCGATCACCGTGCGGCAGGCAATCATCGAGGGGCGCTCATCAGCGCGGGCGGCGGCGATTGCGGCGGCGATGGCCTCGGGCGCGTGTCCGTCCACGGCCTGCACATGCCAGCCTGCGGCCTCGAACCGTTTCTTCTGATCCGTCGAGGTGGACAGATCCGTCGGCCCGTCGATGGTGATGCGGTTGTCATCCCACAGGACGATCAGCCGACCAAGGCCCAGGTGACCGGCCAGATCGATGGCCTCGTGGCTGATGCCCTCCATCAGGCAGCCATCCCCGGCCAGCACATAGGTGTAGTGGTCAACCAGATCGTCACCGAACCGCGCCTGCATCATGCGTTCGGCCATGGCCATGCCAACGGCGGTGGAAATCCCCTGACCAAGCGGGCCGGTGGTGGTCTCGATCCCGGCTGCATGGCCGTATTCGGGGTGTCCCGCCGTGCGCGCGCCCATCTGGCGGAAATTGCGCAGCTGGTCGGCGTCCATGTCCGCATAACCCAGAAGGTGATGGATCGCATAGACCAGCATGGATCCATGGCCTGCGCTCATCACGAAACGGTCGCGGTCGGGCCAGTCGGGGCGGCTGGGGTCGATCTTGATAAACCGGTTGAACAGCACGGTCGCCACATCCGCCAGTCCCATGGGGGCGCCGGGATGGCCCGAATTGGCCGCTTGCACCGCATCCATGGTGAGCGCGCGAATGGCATTGGCCATCAGGGTTTCGGTCGTCACGACAGGGGTTTGAATGGTCATGGCAGGTCTCCTCAGGCCCGTTTTGCGTCATGGACCAGCCGGTTCACCATGGGGGTGAAGATCAGCTGCATGGCGAGGTCCATCTTGCCGCCCGGAATGACCAGGCTGTTGGCGCGGGTCATCCAGCTGTCGTGGATCATCGACATCAGGTAGGGAAAATCGATGCCGCGCGGGTTCTTGAAGCGGATCACCACCAGGCTTTCGTCCGGGGTGGGGATCCAGCGCGCGATGAAGGGGTTCGACGTATCCACCACCGGCACGCGCTGGAAATTGATATCGGTTTCGGAAAACTGCGGGCAGATGCAATGCACATAGTCCTGCATCCGCCGCAGGATGGTTTCGGTCACGGCCTCGGTCGAATAGCCGCGCGATTCCCGGTCGCGGTGGATCTTCTGGATCCATTCGAGGTTGATCACCGGCACCACCCCGATCTTGAGGTCCGCCAGGGCGGCGAGGTTCACCTCGTCATTCACCACCGAGCCGTGCAGGCCTTCATAGAACAACAGGTCGGACCCGTCCGCGAAGGGCGCCCAGGCGGTGAATTCCCCCGGCGGCACCCCGGTTTTCTCGGCTTCCTCGGCGTCATGCACATAGGTGCGGGTGCGACCCTTGCCGGTCTCGGCATATTCGCGAAAGACTCGCTCCAACTCTCCCAGCTCGTTGGCGTCATAGGAGAAATGCGAGAACGTGTGATCGCCTGCCGCCTGCCGCCGCTCCAGCTCGGCGCGCATATCGGCGCGGTTGTAGCGATGAAAGGCGTCGCCCTCGATCGAGACCGATTGGATGCCTTCGCGGCGAAAGATCTGGTCGAAGGTCTTTTTCACGGTCGAGGTGCCAGCCCCGGAGGATCCCGTGACACTGATGATCGGGTGTTTGATGCTCATGTCGATGTCCTGAAGGTGTTGGGATCAGGCGCGGAACAATCCGCGCGTTCCAAATAGCGCCGAGGTCTCTTCTTCCGGCAGATCGTGGTAGGTGGCGACCCGCGCCACCTTGTTGGCCGAGCCGAAGACAAAGGGCGTGCGCATGTGCAGAGTGTGCGGCACCGCATCCAGGATCGGCTCTTGGCCGTCGGTGGCACGTCCGCCCGCCTGTACGATCAGCATGGCGATGGGGGCGCATTCGTAGACATAGCGAAGGCGGCCCTGGCCGTAGCCCTGCCGGTCGTCGGCGGGATACAGGAAGATACCCCCACGGGTCAGGATGCGATGGGTTTCCGCCACCAGCGATGCGATCCAGCGCATATTGAAATCGCTGCCCGCAGGCCCTTCGCTGCCGGCAACGCGATCGTCGATATAGGCGCGGATCGCCGTGCCCCAGTGGCGGTAGTTGGAGGTGTTGATGGCGTATTCCTTTGAATCCGGCGCGATCCGTCCCAGCTTTCCAATCAGGCGGAACTGTCCGACCTCCGGGTCCAGAACGTATTTCAACACGCCGTCACCCAATGTCACGATCAGCGCGCATTGCGGCCCGTAGATCGCATAGCCCGCCGCCAGCAGATCGCGGCCCGGACGCAGGAAGGAGGCCTCGGGCGTGTCCGCCGCCGGGTAGATCCCGAAAATCGTCCCGATCGAAACATTGGTGTCGATATTGGAGGAGCCATCCAGCGGGTCGATCGCGATGGCGAACTGGCCTTCGGGGTTCATGGTGACCACGCTGTCCTGCTCTTCGGAGGCATAGTGGCGGGTAGTGCCCTGGGCGAGCGCCTCCATGAAGGCCTCGTCCGCGATCACATCCAGCGCCTTTTGCGCATCGCCGTCGGTATTGGTGCCAGCCGCGCCGCCGAGGTTTTCGTCGATGCCTCCGCGTGCAATACGCCGCGCCAGGGATGCGGCCACACCGGCCAGCCGGTCGAGCTCCGCAACCAGCGCAGGATCACTGTCTTTTGGGACCTGATCTAGAATTCTCATGCTGTCCTCCTCCCTCACGACGGAAAACTTGCAAAAAAATGAATTTTTAAGGAATTTAAAAAATGTGAACTTGGATTAGAAGGTTTCGAATATGCGAGTTGATGCCATCACGCTCAAGCAGTTGCGTGCGCTTCTGGCGGTCGCGGAAACCGGCAGCCTGACGGGGGCAGCGGATCTTCTGCATCAGACGCCGCCGACAATTCACAGCCAAATCAAGAACCTGGAAGGCGCAGTTGGAGAGGCTCTGCTGGAACGTGCGAAGGATGGCACCGGGTTTCACCCGACCACCGCCGGGCAGGAGATGCTGGCTGCTGCCCATCGGATCGAAGCGAATTTGTCGCATGCAGAGCGCCAGATCCTGGCCCTGGCAGAGGGGCGGCGGGGCCATGTGGTGTTGGGAACGGTCTCTACCGCGAAGTATTTCGTGCCCCGATTGGTGCGGCTGCTGCAGGATCGGATTCCGGATGTGGAGATATCTTTGCGGGTGGCCAACCGGTCCGAGGTGATCCAGGCGCTTGGCCGCGGAGAATACGACCTCGCGATCATGGGGCGTCCGCCACGCAGCGTCATTCATCGGGCGATTCCCTTGGGGCCGCATCCGCATGGGATTGTCCTGCCGCCGGATCATCCGCTGGCGCAGGAGGATGGCTATGCGCCGCACAGGCTGATGCAGGAGACCTTTCTCAGCCGCGAGGAAGGCTCGGGTACCCGGATCCTGATGGAACGGTTCATCGAACGGTTGGGAGAGGGGCAAAGCCCGAAGAAGGTGGAGATGCCTTCCAACGAGACCATCAAGCAGGCGGTTCTGGCCGGATTGGGGATTGCCTTCCTGTCGCTGCACACGGTGCATGACGAGTTGGAAGCGGGGCGCCTGGCGCTGCTGCGGGGGCGGGATCTGCCGGTGATGCGCCATTGGTATCTGATCACCGGCGCCGCCGATGGTGAAGAAGTGCCTCCGGCAACCCAGCTTTGCGCCAGGGAAATAGATGCCTTGTCAGGCGCTTATCTTCCTCAGTTCAAGACATAGTCTCAGCGGGTGAGCGCCGCATAGAGCTGCGGCAGCCGTTCCGGCAGGCGCTCCACCCGGTCGAGGATCATCGCGCCGCGCGGGCCGAAGATGCGCTGCACATAGGCATCGGCACCTGGATCCAGGGTCAGGCAGAAGGGGGTGATACCGCTTTGCGTGGCTTCCTCCACCGCGCGGCGGGTGTCGGCGCGCAGGTATTGCGGATCGCGCACGTCGATATCGGCAGGCGCACCGTCGGTCAGAACCAACATCAGCTTGCGCGTGGCCTTCACCCGCTTCATCTGCGCCGTGGCATGGCGAATGGCGGTCCCCATGCGCGTTGACAGGCGTCCTTCGGCGCCCATCAGGCGGGCGGTTGCCAAGTCTTCCCAGGGCTGGTCGAAATCCTTGAACCTCTCGTAATAGACCTGAGCGCGCCCATCGGAACAAAATCCATGGATTGCAAAGGCATCGCCGACGCGGTTAATCGCCTCTGACAGCAGGACGCAGGCCGATTTCGTCAGGTCCATCACGGTGGAGCCATCGCCCACGGGATCGTTCGTCGATTCCGACAGATCCAGCAGCACCATCACGGCGGTGTCGCGGGTCTTGTGCACCTGGCGCATCATCACCCGCGGGTCGGGCTGGCGACCCATGCGAATGTCGATGGCGGCGGTTATGGCGGCGCCGATGTCGATCACATCGCCATCCTCCAGCTTGCGGATGCGCTGCATGCCTTGCGGGCGCATGGCGTCCAGCCGGTGCTTCAGCCGCTCCATCACCGGGCGATGTTCGGCTAGGATCGCCTCGGCCTCGGATGGATCCCCCAGACGCGGGCGGCGCTCCAGCACCGTGGCCCAGGCCGGGCGCATCATCTGGATTGTATGGTCGAACTCATCATAGGTCACCGGCGGCGCCAGCGGCTCGCGGCCTTCCTTCTCATTATAGCTCTGGCCGTCGTCGTCGAAGAACTCCGCCGATTGCACCCAGATTTCCTGCGCGTCCTCGCCTGCGGTTTCGACCTCGACCTCGTTCACCATTTCACTGACCGAGACATATTTGCGAACCTGCGGCGGCGGGGCGTATTCGGTGTTGAATTCCAGCTCCTCGAACGCCCACAAGAGCCGGTTGTCGCAGCGATAGGGGCAGGAGGGGTGATCGGAATAGGCCGAATAGGGCTGGCCGCGCAGGCGTTCGGCCAGGCGCAGGCCCAGGGTGCGGGCGGCTTCGTTGTCCATCAGATCCAGCTGCACGAATTCGCCCCGAACCCAGGACGCAAGATCGCTTTCGGGCGCCTGATCCGGCAGCAAGAGCGCGCGGGCGATGCGGTCGAACTCTCCGGCGATGCCCGGCGCGGTGCCTTGGTGAAATGGCGCCCAGAGATCGCGCAACCGGGGCAGGCGGGCAATGGCGAGCGCCTCGGCGCGGGCGTCCTCAATGAGGCCGATCATGGCCGATTGCAGCGCGTTCAACCCTTCGCCCTGAATGGGCTTGCGCAGGCAGGCGAGATGCGCGGCCAGATGGGCGGCCTGCGCCCGGTAGAGATCCAGCGCAGGCTGATCCTGCCAGTCATCCAACGCGTCGGGCAGGTGTAGGCTGTAGCCCTCGTAATAGGGGCGCAGGCCCGCGCGGTCTTCGAAATCGCCCGCGGTGGGTGTCAGCATGAAATCCCGCCCCCAAAGGGCGCGCAGGTAGATCATCAGCCGCCGCTGCACATCTACCAGAAGCGTGCCCTTGCGCTCGCGCTGAATGACGGCGCGGCTTTCCTCGGTTTCCAGCGAGAAATAGGCGAGCAGTTCCTTGAAGTTCGTCCTGTGCGCTTCCACCCCCCAATCGGCCCAGCGGCGTAAGCCTCCAAGGGTCAGAATCTCCAGAAGATCGCCAAGGTGGTCAAGCATGGACCGAACGGCACGGGGTGCGCGGGCCAGAAGGTGCTCCAGGAAGCGCAGGTAGGCCATGAAAAGCGTTGCATCGCCAAGACGCATCGCGGCCTGCGGTGCGGTCTCCAGCAGTCGGGCAATCACCGCGCCCGAGGTGCGCGAGGCAAAGCCCAGCAGCAGCGGCAAGAGATCGCCAAGAACGTCTTCGCCCAGATCCCGGGCAAGGGCAGGTGCCGCCTCGATCCAGGCGATGACCGGATCCGTGCCGCGGCCCAGTTGCATCAGGGCCTCAGCGCCGCGCAGCCAAGTGTCCAAAGCGCGGGGCGACAGCTTGCGCCGGGCATCGGGCAGGGCGGAAAGCAGAACTTCGGCAACCTCACCCGGCAGGCTGTCCAGCAGGCCCGTGTGATCGGCGGGCAGCGCCTCAGAACCAGGTTGCGACTGCGGCATCGAGAGCATCGCGCATATCCGGATCATCGGTGATGGAGTTGACCAGCGCCATGGAACAGGCGGCGCGCGGCGCGATCCCGCCCTTGATCAACCGGCCGGCGTGGATCAGCATCCGGGTGGACACGCCTTCGTCCAGCCCGTGCCCTTTTAGGTTGCGGGAGCGCGCGCCGATCTCCACCAGCTTGCCTGCGGTTTCACTGTCGATGCCCGCTTCATGGGCCAGGATCTCGACCTCGGTCTCGCCCTCGGGCCAGGTGAAGTTCATCGCCGCAAAGCGTTGTTTTGTCGATTGTTTCAGATCCTTCATCAGGGACTGATAGCCGGGGTTGTAGCTGATCACGATCAGGAAATCGGGATGCGCCTGTAAGAGCTCGCCCTTCTTTTCCAGGGGCAGAACCCGGCGGTCATCGGTCAGCGGATGGATGGCGACGGTGGTGTCCTGGCGGGCCTCGACGACTTCATCAAGGTAACAGATCGCGCCGTGACGGGCGGCAAAGGTCAGCGGGCCGTCCTGCCAACGGGTGCCGTCCGCATCCAGCAGGTAGCGCCCCACCAGATCCGAGGCGGTCATATCCTCGTTGCAGGCGACGGTGACCAGCGGGCGGCCCAGTTTCCAGGCCATGTGCTCCACAAAGCGGGTCTTGCCGCAGCCGGTCGGGCCTTTCAGCATGACGGGAATGCGGGCATCCCAGGCGGCGGTGAACAGCTCCACCTCATCGCCGGTCTGCCGCCAGAAGGGCGCATCGGTGACGCGGAAGTCGTCAAGCATGTCTTTCATGGCGGGCTCCTCCTCTTGGCCGGGCAATCTGGTCTGGGCTTGGGATGTGCTGCCCGGCACGAGGGAGCGCCGGGCAGCAGGGGCATCAGATCATCTCGCCGCGGTAGACGACCATATTGGCGCCCTGGCTTTGGGTGAAATTGTCATAACCTAGCAGACGAACGTGGTGCTTGGGGTTGGCGGCGTGGCATTCGTCCAGCTCGGCCAGGATCGCGTCCACGTCGGTTTCGCCGAACATCGGCAGCTTCCACATGTACCAGTAATAGCCCGAGGCATTGGTCGGCTCGGTATGTTCGATTGCCGGGTTCCAGCCGTTGGTGACGATCCATTCCACCTGTTTGCGGATCTGGTCCTTGGTCATTTCCGGCAGGTAGGAGAAGGTCTCCATCTTGCGCGAGGCGGGATCCGACAGGCGGGAGGGGTAGTCCTGAATGGTGCTCATGGGTTTGGTCCTTTTGATATGTGTTCGAGGGGGCGCGATCAGCGGTGCTGCACGTCCAGCTTGTCGACGGTGTCGAACTCGAACTTGATTTCCTTCCAGGTCTCCATCGCGGATTTCAGCTCGGGCGAATGTTTCGCCGCCGCCATCAGGATGTCCTTGCCTTCCTTTTCCAGCTCGCGCCCTTCGTTGCGGGCCTGCACGCAGGCCTCAAGCGCCACACGGTTGGCCGCAGCACCCGCCGCATTGCCCCAGGGGTGTCCCAGGGTGCCGCCGCCGAATTGCAGGACGCTATCGTTGCCGAAGATCGATACCAGTGCGGGCATGTGCCAGACGTGGATCCCGCCCGAGGCGACGGGAAAGACACCCGGCATGCTGCCCCAGTCCTGATCGAAGAAGATGCCCATCTCACGGTCTTCCTTGACGAATTTGTCGCGCATCAGGTTGATCCAGCCCAAGGTCGCGTTGCGGTCGCCTTCCAGCTTGCCCACCACGGTGCCCGAATGCAGGTGATCGCCGCCCAGAAGCCGCAACAGTTTGGTCAGGACGCGGAAGTTGATGCCGTGGTTGGGGTTGCGGTCCATCACCGCATGCATGGCCCGGTGCACGTGCAAGAGCATGCCGTTGTCGCGGCACCATTTCGACAGGGAGTTATGTGCCGCCCAGCCGATGGTCAGATAGTCGGACATGATGATCGGGGTGCCGATCTCCTTGGCGAATTCGGCGCGTTTGAACATCTCTTCCACCGTGGGAGCGGTGACGTTCATATAGTGGCCCTTGCGCTCGCCGGTTTCGGCCTGGGCCTTGTCGATGGCCTCCTGGCAGAACAGGAAGCGGTCGCGCCAGCGCATGAAGGGCTGGGAGTTGACGTTTTCGTCGTCTTTCGAGAAATCGAGCCCCCCGCGCAGCACCTCGTATACGGCGCGGCCATAGTTCTTGGCCGAGAGGCCCAGTTTCGGCTTGATGGTGCAACCGAGCAGGGGGCGGCCGTATTTGTCCATCTTGTCGCGCTCGACCTGGATGCCATGGGGCGGGCCGAAACAGGTCTTCACGAACCAGATCGGGAAGCGCACGTCCTCAAGGCGCAAGCTCCGCACTGCCTTGAAGCCAAAGACATTTCCGACGATCGAGGTGAAGACGTTGACGACCGAGCCTTCCTCGAACAGATCCGCGGGGTAGGCGATGAAGGCATAGAAGGCTTCGTCCTGGCCCGGCACATCCTCGATCCGGTAGGCGCGGCCTTTATAATGATCGAGATCGGTCAGAAGGTCGGTCCAGACCGTGGTCCAGGTGCCGGTGGAGCTTTCGGCCGCCACGGCAGCGGCGGCCTCTTCGCGCGGTACGCCGTCCTGAGGGATCACCTTGAAGACCGCCAGAACATCGGTGTCCTTGGGGCTATATGCGGGATCCCAATAGGTGGAGCGGTAGTCCTTGACGCCGGCGTCGTATTTCTTGGCTGGTGCATGCATATTCATGGGTGTGTCTCCTCCGCGTGGCGACCCATATGGGCGGGCCACTTCATCGGGGACAGGAAGCCATAGTTAATGAATATATAAAAATGAATAGTTTTTAGTTTCAGAATACAGTAATCTTTATTCATGCGATACTCACTCCGACAATTGCAGATTTTTCAGGAGGTTGCGCAGCAGCTTTCCTACACCCGCGCGGCCGAGGTGCTGCATCTGACCCAGCCGGCCGTCTTTGCCCAGGTGCGCCAACTGGAGGAACAGACCGGTCACAAGCTGATCGAGCGGATGGGAAAGACCCTGTTCCTGACCGAGGCTGGAGCGGTGGTGTTGCTGTCGGCGCAGCGCATCCTGGCAGAGGCCGAGGATCTGGATATGCGCCTTGCCGAATTGCGGGGGCTTGCGCGCGGGCGGTTGCGCCTGGCGGTGGTCTCCACCGCGAAATACGACATCCCGGCCCGGATCGGGGCTTACAATCGCTCCTATCCGGGAATCGAGGTGGCGCTGACCGTCTGCAACCGCGAGGAAATCCTGGCGCGCTTTGCCCAGAACGCGGATGATCTCTACATTCTTGGCACCCCGCCTGAAAGCATGGAGGCCGAGATCGAGCGGTTCGCGGAAAACCCCCTGGTAGCCATCGCGCCGCCGGATCACCCGCTGGCCAGGCGTCCCGGTCTCACCATGAGGGATCTGGCCGAATACCCGTTCCTGACCCGGGAAAGCGGATCCGGCACGCGGCTGGCGGCAGAGCGCTGTTTCGAAGAGGCGGGTGCCACCCCGCGCGTGAAACTGGAACTGGGGGCCAATGAGGCGGTGAAACAGGGGGTGATCGCCGGGCTGGGCCTGTCGGTGCTCAGCCGCTCGACCGTCGCGCTGGAGCTGCGTCACGGGTATCTGGTCGAACTGGAGGTAGACCCCTTTCCAATCATCCGTCATTGGCACGTGGCATGGCCAAAGGCGCGGCAGCTCTCTCTGGCGGCAGAGGCCTTTCTGACGGAGCTCAGGCAGGCAGAGGAGAGGAAGGGCTGACGCCGCCCGCACATTTCGGGCAATTGTCTGGTCTTCTTAGCGCTGTATTTACCATATTTGGTCACCATGGGGATGGTTCAGAAAGAAGCAGGTTCCCCCGATGACACAAGCCAACGCCGCCATCTCGCAAGCGTCCAACCCATTGACCGGGAGCACCCATGCGCTGCGTGCCATCCCCGCTGTTGCCGCAGACAAGGTGGTGCGCTTCATCCGCTGGGGGCAGCCCAGAAAGACGGAAATCGATGCTGTCTTTGATCGCTATGACCTGACAGATATTTCCCCCCGCGAGATCGACGCGCTGACGGCCGAACTATCGGCTGCGGGGTATCGCGATGCGAGTTTTCTCCGGATGCTGTCCCGGCGCGGGGCGGCAGCGCTGGCGCAGTCCCGGCAAGGCTTTGCCAAGATCGGCTATCAGGTCTCCATGTTCGATGCCGAGGAACGACTGGACCTGCGGCAGGTGAGCCGGGAGCAGGTGAAGCTCGCGGAATTCTTCGGCGAGCCGACACAGGAGCTTGAGGCCTTCATGGCGGAGGTGGAGCGTCTGGAGTTCGGGCGGCAACCTGCGGCACCGGTCCCTCCCGCGCCGAGGGCAGCTCAGGATATTCTGGTGCTGACCCAGGCACGACGGGTGTGAGCCGAGACCGCGCACCCACAGGGTCGCGCATGTGTTGATTGTGCTGTTGCTCTTGCACTCACCGCAATGTGACGGCAGGGGCGCCTAAATCCCGATAACAAATTTGTGTGCGCTCACGCACATTTGAGAAGTGTTCAAGAGTGTTGCGTGCGGGGCATTGCTGCCCTGTGAGTACTGCATGCGATATGTGAATTGCATTACATAAACACCTGATTTTCTGGCGTAAACCTGCCAATGATTGGGGGGAATTGGCAACATTCCGCCCAGCCATGGCAGTGGGTCCTAGCTGTCAGCGCGCTGGCGTTTTCAAGGGTGCTGCGGCAATTGCGCCGTTGTTACCTCTCCTGAAGGTGCAGCCGCCGGGGATTGGGGCCGCCGTGCCGTATGACAACGTCAGGAGACATCTAATGACACCGAAATTTGCAACCAGAGCCTTGGCAGCTTCCGTTGCCGCGACCCTTGCAGCGCCCGCCTTTGCAGGGCCGACCTATGAAAACAGCACCGGCGGGTCCTTCAGTTGGTATGGCCAGTTCAACCCGGCCTTCCAATATTACGATGATGGCGCCGAGACCTACGATCGCCTGGTCGACAACACCGGCTCGAATTCGCGCATCGGTTTCTGGCTGAAGCAGGCCTATGGCGACAATACGCTGACCTTCCGGTTCGAAACCGCCTTTGGCCTGCGCGCCTCGGATGGGGTCAGCCAGACCTCCAAGGGAGACACCCTGACCTGGAACCGCACCCGTATCCGCCACGTGGATTTCCAGTATGACACCGCGCGGTATGGCAAGTTCTCCGCCGGTCAGGGCTCCATGGCCTCTGACGGGATCGCGGGCAGCGATGCCTCGGGCACCGGCGTGGCTGCGGGTGTCTCGGTCAGCGACGCGGCCGGTGGATATGCCTTCCGCACCGCGGGCGGCGCCCTGAGCGGGGTTTCCGTGGGCGATGCCTTCAGCGACTATGACGGCGGCCGCCTGGGCCGTATCCGTTATGACTCGGCCAATTTTGGTGGTTTCACCTTCTCCGCCTCCTACGGTACCGATATCCTGCGCACCAACAACGACCGGGAAACCTATGATATCGCAGTGCGCTACGGCAATGAATTCGGTGACTTCGCCGTTGATGCCGCCCTGGGTGCGGCCTGGACCGAACAGACCGGCCGGGCCGATATTCGCGATGTCGTAGGCTCGGTTGCGGTGGCCCATAAACCCACCGGCCTGTCGCTGTCGGTTGCCGCCGGAGAGCGCGATATCGCGGGCAGCTACGCCTATGCCAAGCTGGGCTACAGCGCCAACTGGATCGCTGCGGGCACCACCTCGCTGTCGCTCGATTACTACGATGGTTCCGACATGGTCAGCGTGGGCGACTCGGCGCAATCCTGGGGCGTGGCCGCGGTTCAGAAGATCGACAAGTACAATGTCGAAGCCTATCTCGCCTATCGCGACTATTCCTACTCGGATACCTCCGCGACCGCCTATCAGGACAGCAACGTGATCCTGGCCGGTGCACGCTGGAAGTTCTGAGCAGCACGCTGCGAGATTTGCGATTGCAGCACGCCCTTCGGGGCGTGTTTTGCCGTTGTGGGGCCGTGAAACCTCAAGAAACCTGCGCAATGTCACATCGAGAGCGGCAATGCCTCTTGCGCCGAAGCCCCCATGCCAATAGAAGGCCACAAATTGTCTGGGGGCGGAGCCTGCGCGCGCGCCCCGAATCTCTATGGGGTATAGGATGCAGGTCACCGAGACGCTGAACGAAGGTCTGAAACGCGGCTACGCCATCACCGTCACAGCTGCCGAGCTGGACGAGAAGGTGAGCGAAAAGCTGGTCGAAGCGCAGCCCGAAGTCGAAATGAAGGGCTTCCGCAAGGGTAAGGTGCCGATGGCGCTGCTGCGCAAGCAATTTGGTCAGCGCCTGCTGGGCGAAGTGATGCAGGAAGCCATCGATGGCGCCATGAACAAGCACTTCGAAGACAGCGGCGATCGCCCTGCAATGCAGCCCGAGGTCAAGATGACCAACGAGGACTGGAAAGAAGGCGACGACGTCAACGTCGAGATGTCCTACGAGGCGCTGCCCGCGATCCCCGAGGTCGACCTCTCCGTGATCTCGGTTGAGAAACTTGTGGTGAAAGCCGAAGACGAAGCCGTTGATGAAGCGCTGGGGAACCTGGCCGAAACCGCCAAGGATTTTGACGCCCGCGACGAAGGTGCTGCCTCGGAAGATGGCGACCAGGTCGTGATCGATTTCGTCGGCAAGGTCGATGGCGAAGCCTTCGACGGCGGTTCCGCCGAAGATTACCCGCTGGTGCTGGGCTCCAACTCCTTCATCCCCGGCTTCGAAGAGCAGCTGGTTGGCGTGAAGGCCGGTGAAGAAAAAGACGTGACCGTCACCTTCCCCGAAGACTACCAGGCGGAAAACCTGGCCGGTAAGGAAGCCGTATTTACCTGCACCGTCAAGGAAGTGAAGGCGCCGAAGGCGGCCGAGATCGACGACGAACTGGCCAAGAAATTCGGCGCCGAAGATCTGGAGGCCCTGAAGGGTCAGATCCGCGAGCGTCTGGAAGCCGAATACGCCGGTGCCGCCCGTGCCGTGATGAAGCGCGCGACCCTGGACAAGCTGGACGAACTGGTCTCCTTCGACCTGCCGCCGTCGCTGGTGGACGCCGAAGCCAAGCAGATCGCGCATCAGCTGTGGCACGAGGATAACCCCGAGGTGCACGATCACAACCACGGTGAAATCGAAGCGACCGAAGAGCACACCAAGCTGGCCGAACGCCGCGTGCGTCTGGGCCTGCTGCTGGCCGAGCTGGGCCAGAAAGCCGAAGTGGAAGTGACCGACGCGGAAATGACCCAGGCGATCATGGCGCAGGCGCGTCAGTACCCGGGCCAAGAACGTCAGTTCTTCGAGTTCATCCAGCAGAACGCCCAGATGCAGCAGCAGCTGCGTGCGCCGATCTTCGAAGACAAGGTCATTGACCACGTCTTTGAACAGGCCACCGTTGCCGAGAAAGAGGTCTCCAAAGAAGACCTGCAGAAGGCTGTTGAGGCGCTGGACGACGAATAAGTCCTCCGCTCTTACCGTGGATAACGAGAAGGCCGCCCGGTTGAGGCGGCCTTTTTCGTGCAAGGGTGCAGTGCGGATTGTGGCGCGGCTGGGGGCCGATGGCTGCGGGGATCAACTGCGCAGGCCGGTTTCCGTCAGCATGCCCCGCCGTTTCGCCTCGTAATAATAGCCTCGGGCGTAGTGCTGGATTGCGACATCTTGGCTGCCATCCGCCAAGAGCCAGGCGCCGCGCAGGTATTTGACCGCGTATTTCAGGTTGGTATCGGCATCCAGTAGCTCTGGCGGCGCCCCGCGAAAGCCCATGGTGCGCGCCGTGGCAGGCAGGATCTGCAATAGCCCGTAATAGGGCCGATTGAGCGCATGGGGGCGATGGGTGCTCTCCCGCACGGCCAGACGATGGACCAGGCTGCGGGGCACGGCGTAATGGTCCGACCAGTGATTGATCTTCTGGCGCAGCTCGGGCGTTTCGTTGGGGAAAAGCGGCGGTTCCGCCCGGCTCACGGATGGCGTGGGGCGGCTGCAGGCCGCTGAAACCATGGGAAGAAGCAGTACAGTCAGAAATTCACGCCGTTTCATAAATGCCCATCCTTTGCGAGCCGTGACGGATCCATGTCCAATCGGACGGTAGTCAGCACGGGCGGGTCAGACAATTGCTCTGCTTCATCCCGGCACCACATCGGCAAAACCTTACCGATGATCGGCGGAAAGTCTCTTGCCCTGGCGCGTCGCTGCGGCGGATCGCGCAAAATGCAAACAATTCGAATTTCTAAGGATTTGTTTACTTTCGACGGAAATGTCACACTGAGCCTGCATGTTGAGGCAGAAATCCCTCAGAAAGGGTCGCTTCGCTTTCGCCTGCGGACCGACCCGAAACCAGAGCAGTAAGGGGCCGCGCCTGTTTCCCACAAATCGCGGCCCCACCTCTGTATTTGGCGTGTTCGTCAGGCCAGTACAGCCCTCTGTCGCGCCACTGCTGGAGGTCAGCCGATCACCGGATGCCCGCGGTTCTGCATGCAGCGGATCACCATGTTGCGCTGGCTTTCCTCCTTGTCGACCGTGCCCTCGGCAGCGCCGATCAGGCCGCCGATTGCGGCACCAGCCAGGGCGTCTTCGTGGGATTCGCCTGCACCGATGGCGGCGCCGATCAGCGCCCCTGCAACGGCCCCCTCTGACGCAAGGTTCTGATCATAGCGCATGGCGATAGATCTACATTCAGCTTCATCCTGAGCAAACCGCGCGCCCACAGGCCCGCTCAACCGCAGGGGCTGTGCCGTTGGTGCCATGTCGCAGGCGGAAACAAGCAGTCCAGTCACAATGGAAGCGGCGGTCAGGGTAATCTTGGTGGTCATACTATGTCCTTTGAATTTTGCCCGGCCCGGGGAGAGGGCCGGATATGCGGCGGACCATAGATAAGAATTTTTCCTGTGCAACAAGAAATTTCTGTAAAACAATAAATCAGTATCGATTTAGGGAAAGAACTTGCTCTTGCAAGGAAAGGCTGACATCACAGGGGAGAGCCGAAAGAGGAGGGTGATATGGCGTTGATTGCGCGGGGTCTTATGGTCATCACCGGGGCATTGATGACCTTTTACGTGCTGTCGGTCATCGTGCTGACAGCGATGGGAGAGCATGAGGAGCTCTGGGATCTGGCCGATTTTGATCCCCAGCCCTTTGCACCTGCACCGCTTGGGCTGGTCCTGGCGCTGGTCTTTGCGGTGACATTTCTGCTCGGCATCCTGCTGACCTTCTGGCAGGCCCATCTGCTGCTGAAGCTGGGGCGCGCGCATATGTTTCGGGCGCTGGCCACCGGTCTGCGGCGCAGTGGCATCGGTCTGGGCATGATGTGGCTGGGGCTTTATGCCTTCATGAACGTGGTGCCGATCACCATGGCCGATGGGCGCATCCCGATGGAGGAGATGGATATTTCCTGGCTGCCCTTTGAGATCGAATCGGTATTCCTGGTCTTGGCCACGGTGATGGTTGCGCTTGCGGACGTGCTGATCCGCGCCGCCGAGATCGAAGACGAGAACAACCAGTTCCTATAGGGGAGGGGGCCGTGCCGATTGTCGTGAACCTGGACCTGATGCTGGTTCGGCGCAAGGTGACCTCGCGGGCGCTGGCAGCCGAGGTCGGTATTACCGAGGCGAACCTGTCCTTGCTGAAATCCGGCAAGGTCAAGGGCGTGCGCTTTGCCACCCTGGAGGCGATCTGCCGCTATCTCGACTGCCAGCCGGGCGATATCCTGGAATATCGCCCGGAGGCTGAGGATTAGTTGATTACCGCGTGACCACGGGCCTGCATGCAGCGGATCAGGTAATCCCGCTGCGCCTGCTTGACCTGCACATCACCAACCGCTGCGCCTGCCATGGCGCCGAAAATGGCCCCAGCCAGCGCCTTGTCACTGTTTTCCGTGGCGCCAACCAATGCGCCACCGGCGCCGCCAAGGGCGGCGCTTTTGCCGATATGACCCTGGCCAATCTGCTGCGCTTCGGCCTGGCATTGCGCCAGATCCGCCTGATAGCCGGGCTTTGGGCTGCCTGCCACCGACAGAGGCGCATCGACTGAGGGCGTGTCGCAACCGCTTAGCGCCGCGGTGCAGAGGCCTGCAATGGCAAGAATTCTCAGCATCATCGTCCAATTCCTTTGTTCAAACGCGCGTCCTTGCAGTGAATGCTACGCCCCGCGCGGTTGCCATGCCAGAGCGAAGAGGACGGCGTCAGGGGCTGGGCAGAAATGCGCCTGCCAGGGCAGGGGCGTTCATCGGTTACGCCATGCCGAGCGTTGCACATGAAAAGGCCGCACCCGATCGGGCGCGGCCTTTCTGTCTGTTGCAAAGATCCGATTGGGATCAGGCGTTGGTGTCTTCTTCGCCTGCTGCTGCCGGAGCAGCTTCGCCTTCGTCGTCGTCAGACGCGGCGGAGCCGATGTCGTCAAACAGTTCGGAGATTTCGAATTCCGCAGCGGCTTCCTCTTCGGCGGCCAGCTCCTGGATCGACTTGCCGGAGGCTTGCAGCTCGGCTTCTTCCTGCGAGCGCGCGACGTTCAGCTGGATCTGAACTTCGACTTCCGGGTGCAGTTTCACGGCGACGGCGTGCAGGCCCAGTTCCTTGATCGGAGCGATCAGGGCGACCTGTTTCTTGTCGACCGAGAACCCATCGGCGGTTGCGGCTTCGGCAGCGTCACGCGGGGTGACGGAACCATAAAGCGCGCCGGCGTCCGATGCGGAGCGAATCACGATGAACTGCTGACCGTCGAGCTTTTCGCCCAGAGCCTCGGCTTCTTTCTTGGTCTCCAGGTTGCGCGCTTCAAGCTGCGCCTTCTGGGATTCGAAAGCCGCGATATTGGCTTCGGATGCGGTCTTCGCCTTGCCCTGGGGCAGGAGGAAGTTGCGTGCGTAACCGGGCTTGACGTCTACGACGTCGCCCATCTGGCCCAGCTTGGCCACACGTTCAAGAAGGATAACTTGCATCTCGAGGTCTCCTTACTTCACGGCGTAGGGCAGCAGGGCGAGGAAGCGGGCGCGTTTGATGGCGCGGGCCAGTTCACGCTGCTTCTTGGCCGAAACGGCGGTGATACGGGAGGGAACGATCTTGCCGCGCTCAGAGATGTAGCGCTGCAGAAGACGGGTGTCTTTGTAATCGATCTTCGGCGCGTTGTCGCCCGAGAAGGGGCAGACTTTGCGGCGGCGGAAAAACGGTTTGGCTGCCATGGTTTAGCGTCCTTTTCTCAAGCGTTGATCAGCGGCGTTCACGGCGACCTTCGCGGTCGTCACGCTTCTGCATCTGAACCGAGGGGCCTTCGGCGTGTTCGTCGACCTTGATGGTCAGAACGCGCATCACGTCTTCGTGCAGGCGCATCAGGCGTTCCATTTCCTGCACGGCGGATGCGGGGGCATCGGTGCGCAGGAAGGCATAGTGGCCTTTGCGGTTCTTGTTGATCTTGTAGGCCATCGTCTTGACGCCCCAGTACTCGCTGTCGACGAGTTTGCCGTCGTTGTCAGCCAGTACGGCACCAAAATGTTCGATGAGGCCTTCAGCTTGCGAGTTGGACAGGTCCTGACGCGCAATCATTACATGCTCATAGAGGGGCATGCGAACTCCTGTTTCTGTCTAGGCGCATTTCATAGACCGGGCGGTTGTGCCTTCCGCTGCCTGGTCACGAGAGGCTGCGCGGATCGAAAATCGTGCGGAAGGAAGCCTCCGTATACAGGCTTTGTCGTGAAGGGCAAGCGATAAAGCGGGCCGCATCGCAGCCGCTGTGCTGAGCCATTTGCGGGCAGAGGTTCGGCTGAGGGCTTTGTCTGTGTTCCAGTGTTCGATCAAGAACACGTTATGTGGAGATTTGCCCGTATCATTTCAGGCGCGGCTGGATCACGTTTAATCCTGCAACGCTTGTGTCTCAATGGAGTCTTTGACGATGAAAAACCTCTTGCTTGCCGCTGCCCTGTCGGGCGCCGCCGCCACTGCCGCCGTTGCGGCCCCTGAAAAATACGTTCTGGATGCCAGCCACAGCCAGATCGTGTTCAGCTACAATCACCTTGGCTTCTCGACCACCTGGGGCATGTTCTCGGGTTTTGAGGGCGAGATCATGTTCGATCAGGAGGATCCCGCAGCCTCCAGCGTATCGGTCTCCATGCCGGTGATGTCGATGCTGACCGGTTGGGAGGCGCGTTTCAATCACTTCATGTCCAAGGATTTCTTTGAGGCCTCCGAGGCCGAGATGGTCAGCTTCACCTCCACCGGCATCGAGGTCACCGGTGACAAGACCGCCAAGATCACCGGCGATCTGACCCTTAACGGTGTGACCAAGGCAGTGGTGCTGGATGCCAAGCTGAACCAGACCGGCGATCACCCGATGGCGGGCAAGCCCTGGGCCGGTTTCGACGCCACCACCACCCTGGTGCGCAGCGACTTTGGCCTGGGCAAATTCGCGCCCTATGTCAGCGACGAAGTCCAGCTGCAGATCTCGGTCGAGGCGATGAAGGCCGAATAAGGTCGGCAGATCCTTCCAGAACGAATTTGCCGCCGGTTCCAGATGGGACCGGCGGTTTTTCGTGGCCCTGATCGGGGGGCGGAGCAAAAAAACGCGGACCCTGTGCGGGCCCGCGTTTCTCTTTCGTTGGATGGCCGTGCTTCTTTGGCTGCGCGGCTGCGTGTCTGCGGGTTACTTGTTTTGCTTGGCCGTCAGCTCCACCGCGATCTCCACCGCGAAGGCGAGCGTGCCTTCGTCCTGCGTGCCTTGGCCGATGTTGAAATCGAGCCGGTTCACCGTGGTGCGCCCCGACATGCTGGCGCGGTCGCCGTCAAGCGTCAGATCAAAGGGCAGGGTGAGCGCAACGCTTTGATCGCGGATCGTCAGCGGACCGGTCGCCTGATAGCCATCTGCGGTTTTCTCGATCATGGCCTTGAAACGGGCGGTCGGATAGGTGGCGCTGTCAAAGTAATCAGCCCCCATGGCCTGGTCGGTGACCGATCCCAGGGAAAGGGAGGGGATGGCGATGGTGACATCGACCTCTCCGGCAGGGCCAGGCGCGGCGGGATCCTCGAAATCGATCACGGCGCTCCAGTCGGCAAACTGGCCGGTGACCTCGCTGCCCATCTGGAGGATCGAGATGGAGAGGGTTCCCTCTTCGACAGTCCAGCCACCGGAGCTGGCGGGTGCCGTGGCAACCGTGGCCTCGCTGGGAGCTTCAGCCGCCTGGGTGGAAACGCGATCGCTGTGATCCTCGGTCAGGCCGAGCAGGGTTCCGGCTCCCAGAATGGCGACAAAACCTGCGATGGCGGCAAAGGCGGGCAGGGGGCTGTGATGCTGTGCGGGGGGCTCTGGCATCTGCCCGGATCCGGGCAACATGCGGCGCAGGGTTGAATCCCGGTCGATCACATGGTGTTTCAGGGCTCCGGCGATATGCAGGGCAAGGGCCACGGCAAGTGCCCAGATCAGGATCTCATGGAGACCGCCAAACAGGGCTGCGACCGCGTCGGATTTCGGCACGAAGGGCAGGGACTGCCCAAAGGGCCACAGGATCGGCGCGAATCCGGTGGTGGCTGCATGGTGGATCCAACCGCTGAGCGGCACGGCAACCAGGGAGATGTAAAGAGCCCAGTGAACGGTTTCGGCTGCCAGCGCCTCAGGCCGGTTGTCGGGATGCAGAAGTCCGGGCTTTTCCTGGGTGACGGCCCAGAGGATGCGCAACAGGGCGGTGAAGAAGACCGCGACGCCCACGGTTTTATGCAGGGAAAACAGTAGGGCGGCGCGGGCGAGCGTGCTTTGCGCCCCGTCAAAATCGGGGCTTTGGATGTGGTGGGCCAGCTCATTGGCGAAATAGCCAAGCGGGAAGGCCGAAAAAATCAGCAGCGCGGTCAGCCAGTGAAACGCTTTGGTGACGCTGCCATAGGTGGAGAATGTATTGCGGGCGGGCATGGGGCGGGCTCCCTTGATTTGGGTCACCTCCACCCTATCGGCCGGGGCCGTGCAGGCAATGATTTGTCCTGTCAGCCTGCGCACAGGTTGGGTGCGCGCAGGGAGGACCGGAACGTGCGTCCTTGCGCAGATCACTTGTACGTAGGGTCAGCTGCGTCTAAACCGGCTGAAATGGCAAAATAATGATGAGGTCTTTGATGACTGTCGCATTCGTGTTTCCCGGGCAGGGCGCCCAGACCATCGGCATGGGCAAGGAGCTGGCCGAGGCCTATCCGGCCGCCAAGGCGGTTTTCGATGAGGTGGACGAGGCGCTTGGAGAACCCCTGAGCGGTCTCATTTGGGAGGGCGATATCGAAACCCTGACCCTGACCCGCAATGCCCAGCCGGCGCTGATGGCAACCTCCATGGCGGCAATGCGCGCGCTGGAGGCGGAAGGCATCGCCATCGACAGGGCCGCCTTTGTGGCCGGGCATTCGCTGGGCGAGTATTCCGCGCTGGCCGCGGCCGGGGCGATTTCCCTTGCAGATACCGCAAGGCTGCTGCGCACCCGTGGGGCCGCGATGCAGGATGCAGTGCCGGTGGGCGAGGGCGCCATGGCCGCCATTCTGGGACTGGACCTTGAAGCGGTACGCGCCGTCGCGGCAGAGGCCGCACAGGGCGAGGTCTGCCAGGCCGCCAACGACAATGATCCGACCCAGGTCGTGGTCTCGGGTTCCAAGGCCGCGGTTGAACGCGCCGCAGAAATCGCCAAGGAAAAGGGCGCCAAACGGGCCGTGATGCTGCCGGTGAGCGCACCGTTCCACTGCGCCCTGATGCAGCCCGCCGCCGATGTGATGGCCGAAGCGCTGGCGGGCGTTGAAATCAAATCTCCCGCTGTACCGCTGATCGCAAATGTGCGCGCCGATGAAGTGACCGATCCGGACATGATCCGCGCCCTTCTGGTGGAGCAGGTGACGGGATCCGTGCGCTGGCGCGAAAGCGTGCAGGCCATGGCGGCCAAGGGTGTCACCGAATTCTGGGAGATCGGCGCGGGCAAGGCCCTGTCGGGCATGATCCGCAAGATCGACCGTGAACTGGCTTGCCGTCAGGTGGGCTCGCCCGATGGCGTCAAGGCGGCATTGGACGCCTGAACCGGATTTGAGAAAGATGTGCGCGGCTGACCCGATCATCCGGCGCAGATAGAAAATGAGGAAATGACATGTTTGATCTGACAGGCAAGAACGCCCTGATCACCGGCGCTTCTGGCGGTATCGGTGGTGATATCGCCCGTGCATTGCATGCCGCAGGCGCCAGCGTGGCGCTTTCGGGCACCCGCGAAGAGCCGCTGCAGGCGCTGGCCGCGGAGCTGGGCGAGCGCGCCTTTGTGCTGCCCTGCAACCTGAGCGATCCGGAAGCGGTCGAGGCGCTGCCGAAACAGGCGGCCGAGGCGATGGGATCGGTTGATATCCTGGTCAATAACGCGGGCATCACCCGCGACAATCTCTTCATGCGGATGAAGGACGAAGAGTGGCAAAGCGTACTGGACGTGAACCTGACCTCGACCATGCGCCTGTGCCGCGGCGTGCTGCGCGGCATGATGAAGGCACGCTGGGGCCGCATCATCAATATCTCGTCGATCGTGGGCGCCACCGGCAACCCGGGCCAGGCGAACTATGCGGCCTCCAAGGCGGGCATGGTCGGCATGTCGAAATCGCTGGCCTATGAGGTGGCGAACCGTGGCATCACCGTGAACGCCATTGCGCCGGGCTTCATCGCAACCGCCATGACTGACAAGCTGACCGATGATCAGAAGGCGAATATCCTGGGGCAGGTGCCAGCCGGCCGTATGGGAGAGTCCAACGAGATCGCCGCGGCTGTGCTGTATCTGGCCAGCGCGGAAGCCGCCTATGTCACCGGCAGCACGCTGCATGTGAATGGCGGCATGGCGATGCTGTAACGCCTGCTCTGCAGCGTCGCCCTACGGGGGGGGCGCTGCAAGAGATCTTACTCTGAATGGCCGGGTGATTGATCGCCTGGCCTTTCTCATGAGATGGATTGGGGGGATGTCCCCCCAATCCATTTTTTATTGGTGGCCTTAGAAATGCGCCGAACGGGCGCCCGCGGGCTTTTCCAAGGGCGGTGCGAACTTGGTCAGATCGATACCTTCGACAGCTTTCTTGTACTCTTCCAGGGTCGGGGTGCGGCCCAGGATCGCGGACAGAACCACAACCGGGGTCGAGGCCAGGAGGGATTCGCCTTTCTTTTCCGGAGCGTCGGCAACGACGCGGCCCTGGAACAGGCGGGTCGAGGTGGCCAGAACGGTGTCACCCTTGGCCGCCTTCTCCTGGTTGCCCATGCACAGGTTACAGCCGGGGCGTTCGAGGTAGAGGATATTCTCGTACTCGGTACGCGCCTTCTGCTTGGGGAACATGTCGTCGAATTCAAAGCCCGAGTAGCGTTCGAGAATTTCCCAGTCGCCCTCTGCCTTCAGTTCGTCGATGATGTTGTAGGTCGGAGCAGCCACAACCAGCGGCGCGTTGAATTCGACCTTGCCCTGTTCCTTTTCCAGGTTCTTCAGCATCTGGGCCACGATCTTCATGTCGCCCTTGTGCACCATGCAGGAACCGACGAAACCCAGGTCCACCTTCTTGTCCGCATGATAGTAGGAGACGGGGCGGATGGTGTCATGGGTGTAGCGCTTGGAGACATCGGCGTTGTTCACATCCGGGTCGGCGATCATCGGCTCGACGATCTCGTCCAGATCCACCACCACTTCGGCGAAATACTTGGCGTTGTCATCCGGGGTCAGCGCCGGTTTTTCACCGGATTTGATCTCGGCAATGCGTGCATCGGCCTTGTCGATCAGGCCCTGCAGCGTTTGCGCCGCGTTGTCCATGCCCTTGTCGATCATGATCTGGATGCGCGACTTGGCCAGCTCGAGCGAGCCGATCAGGGTATCATCGTTGGAGATGCAGATGGAGGCCTTGGCCTTCATCTCGGCGGTCCAGTCGGTGAAGGTGAAGGCCTGATCGGCCAGGAGGGTGCCGATATGCACTTCGATGACACGACCCTGGAAGACGTTGTCGCCATGCTGCTTCAGCATCTGCGCCTGGGTGGCATGCACCACGTCACGGAAATCCAGGTGATCGGCCATCTTGCCCTTGAAGGTGACCTTCACGGATTCCGGGATCGGCATGGTGGCCTCACCGGTCGCCAGCGCCAGCGCCACGGTGCCCGAGTCGGCGCCAAAGGCGACGCCCTTGGACATGCGAGTGTGGCTGTCGCCGCCGATGATGATGTCCCAGTCATCCACGGTGATGTCGTTCAGCACCTTGTGGATCACGTCGGTCATGGCGTGGTATTCGCCCTTGGGGTCACGCGCGGTGATCAGGCCGAACTTGTTCATGAAGGCCATCAGTTTCGGGATGTTGGCCTGTGCCTTGGCATCCCAGACCGACGCGGTGTGACAGCCCGACTGATAGCCCGCATCCAGCGACGGCGAGATCACCGTGGCGGCCATGGCTTCCAGTTCCTGCGCGGTCATCGGGCCGGTGGTATCCTGCGAGCCGACAACGTTCACCTTGACGCGTACGTCGGAGCCGGCGTGCAGGACCTTGCCCGGCGTGGTGCCGCGGGCGTTCTTGTTGAAGATCTTTTCAACCGCGGTCAGGCCCTGATCGTCGGCCGATACCTCTTTCGACGGCGCATAGGCGCTTTCGAGCGTCTGACCCAGGGCTTCGGCGGCGAATGTCTGCAGCTTCTTGCCAAAGACCACGGCATAAGAGCCGCCAGCCTTCATGAACTCCACCTTCTGCGGGGTGAAGGCCGAGGAGACATCGACCAGCTCTGTGCCGTCGGCATCAAAAAGCTTCTTGGTCTTGGTGTTGATGGTCAGCACCTTGCCGGTTTCCACCGAATAGGCCTGCTCCAGCACCGGATCACCATTGTCGTCCAGCACGGTGTTGCCGTCTGCGTCGGTCTTCTTGACCCAGTTCTTCAGGTCCAGGCCGATGCCGCCGGTCACGCCAACGGTGGTCAGGAAGATCGGCGAAATGCCGTTGGTGCCTGCAACGACCGGAGCGATGTTGACGAAGGGCACATAGGGCGATGCCTGCTTGCCGGTCCACAGCGCGACGTTGTTGACGCCAGACATGCGCGACGAGCCCACACCCATGGTGCCTTTTTCGGCGATCAGCATGACGCGGGCGTCGGGGTGCTGGGCCTGCAGGGCCTGGATCTCGGCCTGGGCCTCGGGGGTGATCATGCACTTGCCGTGCAGCTCGCGGTCGGCGCGAGAGTGCGCTTCGGCACCGGGGGACAGAAGATCGGTCGAGATATCGCCTTCGGCGGCGATATAGGTCACGACTTTGATCTCTTCCTCGATCTCGGGCAGGTTGGTGAAGAATTCGGCCTTGGCGTAGCTTTCCAGTAGCTCCTTGGCCACGGCATTGCCAGCCTTATAGGCCTCTTCCAGACGCTCGGTGTCGGCCTCATAGAGGAACACCTGGGTCTTCAGAACCTCAGCCGCCTGCGCTGCGATAGCGGCATCATCACCCAGGGCCAGGTCCAGCAGAACCGCAACCGAGGGACCGCCCTTCATGTGCGACAGCAGTTCGAAAGCGAATTCAGGCGTGATTTCGGCAACCACCTCTGCGCCCAGGATGATCTCTTTCAGGAAGGCCGCCTTCACACCGGCCGCGCTCGTGGTGCCGGGCAGGGTGTTGTAGATGAAGAAGTTCAAAGACGCGTCCCGATGCTCGTTTCCGGCATCCTTGATCTGCGCGATGATCTCCGCCACCAGCGCGCCGTCGTCGATGGGCTTGGGGTGCAGGCCCTGGGCTTTGCGGGTTTCGATTTCGGTTAGGTAGTCTTTGTACAAGCTCATGACGATCCCTACGATTGAGTGTTCCAAAGAGGCCGCGATGTCAGGGCAATGACGCCTTGTCCAAACCGGCCGATCTCATTTGTATGCCGATGTATACCATCGTGGTTCGGGGTGCAAGATCTCAGACCTGCGAAGAGTGGATGAGTCTTGTCGCTTGGCTGGACGCCACAGCATCCTCTCTCTTTACAGATGCAGATACGCGCAAGACATGGGTCAGTCGAGCCTCAAATAGTGGCAGTTTAGGGAAATTGCGACGAGAATCCCGTTCTGCGGACCTTGGCTGACCTGCCAGAGCGGGCGTGGGGCGCAGGCGGATTGACGCTGTTTCCCGTCAAGGCAAAGTGATCGTCGGTGACAGCATGAAGTGACTTGTCGCCATGTCGTTTCGATGTCGCATGCAGACAAGCTTTATCTTGATTGGCATGGAGAAATTCGAGAAAGCTTTCGTCGCGGGGCTTGTGGTGTGCGGCAACAGCGACCATTTGCTTGGTCAGCATGCGAAAGCGCACCGCGCCGACCAACAGCCGACCCGGATTCGGTGGATGCGAAAACGTTTGCCTCTGGGCGTGTCTGTGCTATAGGCGGCCCATATTTGGCTGATGCTGGGGTTGTCCCGGCGTTGACCAGCTCCCGCCCGGCTTCGGTTCGGCGGAGGTACAACCGCCCGAAACGGGCAAAACCAAGCCAGCCCGTGCGGGTAAGGGCAAAACCGGGCAGATTTGCCCTGAAGAAACGAGGAATGGATATGAGCGACGTCGCAGACCGCGTGAAAAAGATCGTTGTAGAGCACCTGGGTGTTGAAGAAGCCAAAGTGACCGAGAACGCCTCGTTCATCGACGACCTGGGTGCCGACAGCCTGGACACGGTCGAACTGGTCATGGCTTTTGAAGAAGAGTTCGGCATCGAGATCCCGGACGACGCAGCCGAGACCATCCAGACCTTCGGCGACGCGGTGAAATTCATCACCGAAGCTTCCTGATAGATTTCATTCACACAGATGTGAATGATGTGGCGGCGCTTTCCGGATGGAAGGCGCCGCTTTGCATTTGAGTTACGCCTGAGCCGGGGCTTTGCGGCGCCGGGCGGTGGCGGAATTTCTCTTGCGCCCATATCAAAAGGTAGAGATTTCAGACGCAAAGCTGCCCACAGTGTTCCGTTGGCAAACGGCCAGGCGCAATGGGCAAGCGCTGCAGGATGCTGAAATCACCCGAAAATCACCCGTTCAAACCCCGCCTGCGCCGGATGGGAACTGTTCTGGTGCATAAATTCTCCTTCCGTTGCGGGAGGTTGCCTCGCCCGCATCGGCCCACTTGCACCCTTTGGGTAATCCAAGGTATCTGGATGGGCGAAATGCCGAGGCAGAGGAGAGCAAGGAATGCGTCGAGTAGTTGTCACCGGACTTGGCCTGGTTACCCCTTTGGCCAGTGGGGTCGAAGAAACATGGTCGCGTCTTCTGGACGGACAGTCCGGCGCCGGGCCGATCACCCTGTTTGATGCTGTGGAGAGCGGCGTTGCCACCACCTATGCCTGCGAAGTCCCGCGGGGCGATGGTTCGGACGGCACCTTTAACCCGGACGCCTATCTTGCGCCCAAGGAACAGCGCAAGGTGGATGATTTCATCCTCTACGGGCTGGCTGCTGCGGATATGGCGGTCAAGGATGCGGGCTGGACTCCCGAGGATGAAGAAAGCCGCCTGCGCACCGGGGTGATGATTGGCTCCGGCATTGGCGGGCTCAGCTCGATCGCCGATACAGCCGTGCTGATCAAGGAACGCGGTGTGCGCCGGGTCTCCCCCTTCTTTATCCCCGGATCGCTGATCAACCTGGCCTCCGGTCAGGTGTCGATCCGTTACGGCTTCAAGGGGCCGAACCATTCGGTCGTGACCGCCTGTTCCACCGGCGCCCATGCCATTGGCGATGCCAGCCGCATCATCCGCGCGGGCGACGCCGACGTGATGGTCGCAGGCGGCGCAGAGGCGGCGATCTGTGAAATCGGTATCGCCGGGTTCAACGCCTGCAAGGCGCTCAGCACGAAATTCGGCAATGATCCGAAATCCGCGAGCCGCCCCTATGACGAGAACCGCGACGGGTTTGTCATGGGCGAAGGCGCCGGCGTGGTCATCCTCGAAGAATACGAACACGCCAAGGCACGCGGCGCCAAGATCTATGCCGAGGTGCTGGGTTACGGCATGTCGGGCGACGCCTATCACATCACCGCCCCCTCCGAGACGGGCGAGGGTGGCGAGCGCTCCATGCGCGCGGCCCTGGCCAATGCCGGGCTGAAGCCGAGCGACGTGGATTACATCAATGCCCACGGTACCTCGACCATGGCCGATACCATCGAACTGGGCGCCGTGGAGCGGATGCTGGGCGATCACGCGGGCAATGTGACCATGTCCTCCACCAAATCCTCGACCGGGCACCTGTTGGGCGCGGCGGGCGCGATCGAGGCGATCTTCTCGATCCTGGCGATCCGCGATCAGGTGGCTCCGCCCACGATCAACCTGGACAATCCGGCGGTCGAAAGTGCGGTGGATCTGGCGCCCAATGCCAAGCGCGAGCGCAAGATCGACGTGGCCCTGTCCAACTCCTTCGGCTTTGGCGGTACCAACGCCTCGGTGGTTTTCGGAAAGCCCAAGTAAATGTGGCGTGCACTTGCCTCCAACATGCTGACGATCCTCATCGTGGCGCTGTTCCTTCTGGGCGGCGTCATCATGTGGGGCAAATCGCAGTACACCGCCGAAGGTCCGCTGGATCAGGCCATTTGCCTGCGGGTGGAGCGGGGCTCCAACATGACACGGGTGTCCCGCGATCTGGACGCGCAGGGGGCCGTCACATCCGGCGCCCTGTTCCGGATCGGCGTGAAATACGATGAAAAGGCGTCGCTGTTGAAGGCAGGCAGCTATCTGGTGCAGCCTGGCGCCTCGATGGAGGAGATCGTCGATCAGATCACCCGCGGTGGCGCCAGCACCTGCGGCACCGAGATCGTCTACCGTGTTGGCGTGACGCGGGTTCTGGCCGAGGTGCGAGAGCTGGATCCCGCCAGCAACCGCTTTGTGGAACGGGCCGAGTTCAATCCGGCAGAAGAGGAAGCCCCTGCCGAATATCTTGCGAAGAAGGCAGAGCCCGATACCCGCTATCGCATTGCGCTGGCCGAAGGGGTGACCAGCTGGCAGGTGGTTGAAGCGCTGAAGGCAATGGACGTCCTGCAAGGCGAGCCGGGACCGCGCCCGCCCGAGGGCATGCTGGCACCGGACAGCTATGAAATCGTGCCGGGCGATCAGCGCGCCGCGATCCTGGCGCAGATGCAGGAGCGCCAGATCCGCCGGATCAATGACGCTTGGGAAGCCCGCTCTGTGGATGCGGCGGTGCAAAGCCCGGAAGACATGCTGATCCTGGCCTCGATCATCGAGAAGGAAACCGGGGTGGCCGAGGAACGCGGTCAGGTGGCAAGCGTGTTCACCAACCGTCTGAAGCGCGGCATGCGCCTTCAGACCGACCCGACCGTGATCTATGGTGTGACCAAGGGCGAAGGCGTGTTGGGGCGCGGCCTGCGTCAAAGCGAGCTGCGCCGGGTAACGCCTTGGAATACCTATGTGATCGAAGGGTTGCCGCCAACGCCGATTGCCAATCCCGGTCTTGCAAGCCTGACCGCTGCGGTGAACCCGGACCAGACGGACTATCTGTTCTTCGTGGCTGATGGGACCGGCGGTCATGCCTTTGCCGAAACCTTGGCCGAACATAACGCCAACGTCGCGAAATGGCGCCAGATCGAAGCGGATCGCGACAACAACTAGGGGCGGAAACGGCCACAACCGGCTCTGCACCGAGAAATTTAGGGCGCCCTGGCGCCCTTTTTCTTTTGCGGCAGGGAAATGGCCGGGGAAAGGACACCAAACCCTAACAAACCCTTCGGACAGCGGCCTCCAGGGGCCTATAACTCCTTGACTAAACTGCCCAAAGACCGTATAGGTTGTGTTGCAGTTGGAAGGAACACTTGGCGGTCCCGCATGTGATGTCGGTGGCCGCCTTTTCTTTCTCTCATCCGGACCGCGATCCGTATGAGGCTCGACATTCCATGACACATCACAGCGCCGATGATCGGGCGCGGCATTCCCTTGATCTGTTGCGCTCCCTGCAGGAGTCGATGCTGCGCCTGCGTAATCATGCGGAATATCTGCGACACGAGCTGGAGGAAAACGGCCCCGAAGTGCTTGAGGGCCGCGACAAACAGCAGGTCGCCAAGCTCGACAGCCTGATCAGGGATTGCCAGAAAGTGGAGAAGACGCTTGCCGAGCAAACACAAAGCGCCACCGCGGACGACACCGGACTTGACCTTGAACGGGCGCGGGCTGAAATCACCCGCCGCCTGGATCGCCTGCGCGCCGCCGGACACACGACGGAGCCTGCTGGACAACCTGAGTGACGACAGCCTGCGGGCGCTCCCCTATCTGTTCGAGTTCTGGGCGCTTGCGCATCAATTGCCGCCCGAAGGGGACTGGCGCGCCTGGGTGATCCTTGGCGGGCGCGGGGCGGGCAAGACCCGCGCCGGGGCGGAATGGCTGCGCTCCCAGGCGGAAGGCGCCACCCCGATGGCTTCCGGGCGCGCTGAACGGCTGGCCCTGATCGGAGAGACCTATGACCAAGTGCGGGATGTGATGATCCAGGGCGATAGCGGCATCCTTGCCTGCGCGCCGCCGGATCGTCGCCCTGCGTGGAAGGCCAGCGAGCGCAAGTTGTTCTGGGCCAATGGCGCGATGGCGCAGGCCTTTTCCGCCAGCGACCCCGAAGCCCTGCGGGGCCCGCAATTCGATGCGGCCTGGGCGGATGAATTGGCCAAGTGGAAAAAGGGAGTGGCCTGTTGGGACATGTTGCAGTTTGCCCTGCGCCTGGGGCCGCATCCGCAGGTCTGCGTGACCACGACACCAAGGAACACACCGCTCCTGTGTCGGATCCTGGCACTGCCCTCAACCGTGCAGACCCATGCCGCGACCGAGGCCAACCGGGCCAATCTGGCGCCCTCCTTCATCGCAGAGATGCGGGCGCGCTATGCCGGATCGCGCCTGGGGCGGCAGGAGCTGGACGGTCTGCTGCTGGAGGATGTGGAAGGTGCCCTGTGGACCGTCAATCAGCTGGACCGGCTGCGCGTCGATTCCGCGCCGCAGATGTCCCGGGTGGTGGTCGCCGTGGATCCGGCGGTCAGCGCCGGAAAATCCTCGGACGCTTGCGGCATAATCGTGGTCGGCGCCCAGACAGAGGGGCCACCCCAATCCTGGCGGGCCTGCGTTCTGGCGGATCGCACGGTGCAGGGCGCGCAGCCTCTGGCCTGGGCGCGGGCCGCGATCAAGGCGCGGGATGACTTTGCCGCGGACCGGCTGGTGGCAGAGGTCAATCAGGGCGGCGCCCTGGTGGAAAACCTGTTGCGCCAGGTGGATCCCATGGTGCCATTTCGCGCTCTTCACGCCGCACGGGGCAAGGGCGCCCGCGCCGAACCGGTGGCAGCACTTTATGAGCAGGGGCGGGTGTCGCACATGGCTGGCTTGTCGCGGCTAGAGGATCAGATGTGCCAGATGACCGCCCAGGGGTATCGGGGGCAGGGGTCGCCGGACCGGTTGGATGCGCTGGTCTGGGCCTTGCATGAGCTGATGATCCGCCCCGCCGCCGGTGTGCGGATGCCCCGGGCGCGGATGCTCTGATCACAGGGGGGGGTGTTGCAGCAGCTGCGGGCGGGCGGCTGTCGGGATCTTCACCGGCAGCTGGCACAACAGGTCTCAGCAAAGGGCCGCAATGGCCGATCAGGAGTGAGGAGTGCAGCATGGTCTTTGACCGCCTGCGGCGCAAGATTGAGCCAGCGACAACGCCGACACAGCCCCCGCAAGAACGCAAGGCAAGCGCGGCGGCGCGGGTGGTGAACTGGCATGGCCTGGCCGGTGCGACCTGGAGCCCTCGCGATACGGTCTCCCTGACCCGCAGCGGTTTTGCCGGAAACCCGGTTGGCTTTCGCGCGGTCAAGCTGATTGCAGAGGCGGCAGCGGCGCTGCCCCTGGTCCTGCAGGACGCCGAGCAGCGCTACGACAGTCATCCGCTGTTGTCGCTGCTGGCGCGTCCGAACCCGGCGCAGTCCCGCTCGGATCTGATCGAGGCGCTGGTCGGGCATATCCTGCTCTCTGGCAATGCCTATGTGGAGGCGGTGGCCGCAGAGGAAGGCCTGCCAACCGAACTGCATGTGCTGCGCCCGGATCGGATGAGCGTGGTGCCGGGCGCCGATGGCTGGCCGGTGGCCTATGACTATTCGGTGTCGGGTCGCAAGCATCGCTTCAACGTCGACGGGCCACGGCGCGCGATCTGCCATATCCGCAGCTTTCACCCGCAGGACGATCACTACGGGCTTGCCCCCTTGCAGGCGGCTGCTACGGCGGTGGATGTGCATAATGCAGCCTCGCGCTGGTCCAGGGCGCTCTTGGACAATGCGGCGCGACCGTCTGGAGCCTTGGTCTGGTCCGGCAGCGATGGGCAGGGCATGATGTCAGAGGATCAGTTTCGCCGCCTAAGTGATGAAATCGAAAGCAACTTTCAGGGCGCGCGGAACGCCGGTCGTCCGATGGTTCTGGAAGGCGGGCTGGATTGGAAACCGATGGGGTTCTCCCCATCCGACATGGAGTTCCAGAAAACCAAGGAGGCCGCCGCGCGGGAAATCGCCCTGGCCTTTGGGGTGCCGCCCATGCTGCTGGGTCTGCCCGGCGATGCAGCCTATGCCAACTATCAGGAGGCCAACCGCGCCTTTTACCGGCTCACCGTGTTGCCGCTGGTCTGCCGGGTGGCGGCGGTGCTGTCCGATTGGCTGTCGGGCTTCACCGGTGAAGCGCTGGAGTTGCGCGCCGACATGGATCAGGTCACGGCGCTCTCGGCTGAGCGGGAGGCGCAATGGCGGCGGGTGTCGCAGGCCGATTTCCTGAGCCAGGATGAAAAGCGTCGCCTTCTTGGGCTGCCGCCCCTGCAGGTGAGCGGTGACGATGACTGAGATGCCCATTCCCCCATTCGATTGTTCCCCCGGCTTGCGGCTCTCGGCGCATGAGCGGGTGACGGAAATCCAGAACCAGGCGATCAACCGGCGGCTGGACCGGATCGAGCAGCTGATCGAACGGCTGGAGAAGCGGCTGTGGCTGACGGTCTACGGCGTCGCGGCCGTGATCCTGGCGCAGGCATTCCAGTCCTTCCTGGTGGCTCAGTAATCGCAACATAACAGGTGGATAGCGGGAGATGCTCATGCAACCTCAGATGCAATTGGAACAGAAGTTCGCCCGCTGCGAGACGGGTTTGAAACTGGACAAGGACAACATCATCCAAGGCTATGCCAGCCTGTTTGGCGAGGTTGACCAGGGCGGCGATGTGGTGATGCCCGGCGCCTATCTGGCCTCTTTGCGGGCACTGGCGGCGCGGGATTGCAAGGTCAAGATGCTGTGGCAGCATGATCCGAGCCAGCCCATCGGGGTCTGGGACGAGGTGCGCGAGGACGCACGCGGGCTTTGGGTCACGGGGCGGATCCTGACCGAAACGCGGCGCGGCGCCGAGGCGGTATCCCTGATTGCAGCCGGAGCTCTGGACGGTCTGTCGATCGGCTACCGGACGGTGAAGGCGGCCCATAACAAGGGTGGCGGGCGCAGGCTCACCGAACTGGATCTCTGGGAGGTCTCGTTGGTGACCTTCCCGATGCTGGCCACCGCGCGGGTGGCGGCGAAATCGAAGCCCGACACGGAAACAGCCCTGCGCGCCCTTGCCAGGGAATTGCGCGCTGCGACCTCGGGGCAGGGAGCGCAGGCTGGGTGAAGTGGAACAGGAACAGGACAGGTAGATGAGCAAACAGGAAATCCCGGCCGTGGCCGGAGATGCGGTGCCACTGGTGCAGGAAGTCCGTCAGGCCGTTTCTGGCTTTATCAAGGACTTCAGGGGGTTCCAGGGTGAAGTGCAGGCGAAACTGAAACAGACGGAAGAGCGAATGACAATGCTGGATCACAAAAACCATGTGGTGGCGCGCCCCCATCTTGCCGCCGACGACGATATCGGTGCCCCCCATCAAAAGGCCTTTGGCGCCTATCTACGCTCTGGCGACGAAGGGGCATTGCGCGGCCTTGACCTGGATGCCAAATCCATGTCGACGGCGGTGAACAGCGATGGCGGTTATCTGGTGGATCCACAAACCGCCGAGACGGTGAAATCGGTGCTTCAATCGACCGCCTCGATCCGTGCCGTGGCCTCGGTCGTGAATGTGGAGGCGACGTCATACGACGTGCTGATCGATCACACTGATGTGGGGGCCGGCTGGGCAACAGAAACCGACCCCACGGCGGAAACCGCTACCCCGTCGATCGACCGGATCACCATTCCCTTGCATGAACTGAGCGCGCTTCCCAAGGCCTCGCAGCGGCTGTTGGATGACAGTGCCTTTGATATCGAGGGCTGGCTGGCGGGGCGGATTGCCGACAAGTTCGCCCGTGCCGAGGCGGCGACCTTCCTGACCGGTGACGGGGTGGACAAACCCACCGGCATCCTGACCCATCCGACCGTGGACAATGATGTCTGGGCCTGGGGCAGCCTTGGCTATGTTCCGACCGGTGTTGATGGGGACATCGGCAATGGCGATGCGATCATCGATCTGGTCTATGCGCTGGGGGCGCAGTATCGCGCTGGCGCCTCTTTCGTGATGAATTCCAAGACCGCCGGGGTGATCCGGAAGTTGAAGGATGCCGATGGCCGATTCCTGTGGTCCGATGGGCTGGCCGCGGGGGAGCCAGCGCGGCTGATGGGCTATCCGGTGCTGGTGGCCGAGGATATGCCGGATGTCGCCTCCGATAGCTATTCCGTGGCCTTTGGCGACTTTGCTGCAGGCTACACCATTGCCGAACGTCCGGATCCGCGGGTGCTGCGGGATCCCTTCAGCGCCAAACCCCATGTGCTGTTCTATGCCACCAAACGCATTGGCGGCGATGTCAGCGATTTTGCCGCCATCAAGCTGCTGAAATTCGGCCTGAGCTAACCGCTTTGGACCGATGACGGGACCGGCAGCCCGGACCCGTCGGCGGGCGCATATCACATATTCCCTGTCGTCCAGCTGCTCCCCCTCCGTCCGAGCGGCAGGGAGGATCTGCGCCCGCTGCACCGGATCAGCCTTGGGGGATACTGGCGCCAGGCCCGGACAACGCGGGGAAGTGCGGAGAGATGAGATGATTTTGACCGAAGGGACGCCCGTGCCCGATAGCGCCCTGCCGCTCGTGGCCTTCAAGGCGCATCTGCGACTGGGCACGGGGTTTATCGAAGACAGCCTGCAGGACAGCGTGCTGAACGGCTTTCTGCGTGCGGCGATCTCTGCGATCGAGGCGCGCACCGGCAAGGCCCTGATCCAGCGCTCATTCCAATGGCAGCTGTCCCGCTGGCGCGATGCGCGCGCTGCGGTCCTGCCGGTTGCGCCGGTGGTGTCGGTCTCTTCGGTGATCTTTGTCGATGCCGATGGCAACGAGACCCCGCTGGATCCTGCGCTTTACCATCTGGAACAGGACACCCACCATCCCAAACTCTGCCCGGTGAGCACGCATTTGCCTCTGGTGTCGGGGTCCGGCTTGGTGCGCATCACCTTCCTGGCCGGTTTGGGCGCCACTTGGGGGGATCTGCCTGCCGATCTGGCACAGGCGGTGCTGATGCTGGCCGCGCATTACTACGAATACCGCGAGGATACCGGATTGCACGGTGGCTGCATGCCCTTTGGCGTGACCAGCCTGATCGAACGCTACCGCGCGCCGCGGCTGTCGCTGGGGATGGTACAATGACCGATCTTGCCCCTGCGCCGCGATTGAACCGGCCCTTGGTTCTGGAAGACCCTCAGCGTCTGCCTGATGGAGCGGGGGGCTATGTGGAAAGCTGGACGGCGCTTGGCACGCTCTGGGCCGAGGTCACAGCGCTGAGCGGGCGCAACGCGGACCTGGAGGGCGGCAGCCTGTCATTGCAGCGCTATCGGATCACGGTGCGGGCGGCGCCGACCGGGGCCACCTCGCGCCCGCGCCCGGATCAGCGGTTTCGCGATGGCGTCCGGCTGTTTCGCATCGATGCGGTCAGCGAGGCGGACGCGCGCGGGCGCTACCTCACCTGTTTCGCTCTCGAGGAGGTGGCTGCATGACCTATGCCCTGTCCGACGCGCTGCAATCGGCCGTGTATCAGCATCTCGCAGCGGATGCCGGGCTAACGGCCCTGATCGGCTCCGATCTCTATGATGCGCTGCCCTCCGGCACCCTGCCGCAGACCTATGTGGCCCTTGGCCCGGAAGAGGTGGAGGACCGGTCCGACATCACCGGCGCCGGTGCGCGCCATCGCTTTACCGTCAGCGTCTTTTCCGACACCGCCGGGTTTTCGGCGGCCAAGGCGGTTGCGGCGGCGGTCTGCGATGCGCTGATCGATGCGCCGCTGACCCTGTCGCGCGGGCGGCTTGTGGGCCTGTGGTTCGAACGCGCCGCAGCCGAGCGCCTGACAGATGGCGGGCGCAGCATCATCCTGCGCTTTGCGGCACGGGTCGAGGATGGCTGATCCTGTTAAAAATAGGGTGCAAACCTTTGTAATCATATAGCAAGTGGAGTGACCCCATGGGTGCACAGAATGGCAAGGATCTGCTGATCAAGGTGGATATGACCGGCGATGGTCAGTTCGAAACCATCGCGGGGCTGCGAGCCACGCGGATCAGTTTCAACGCCGAAAGCGTTGATGTCACCAGCCTCGAAAGCCAGGGCGGCTGGCGCGAGCTTCTGTCCGGCGCCGGGGTGCGCTCGGCCAATATCTCGGGCTCTGGCGTGTTTCGCGATGAGGGCACGGATGAGCGCGCACGGCAGCTGTTCTTTGACGGGATCACCCCGGATTTCCAGGTGGTTGTCCCCGATTTCGGCATCATCGAAGGCCCGTTTCAGGTGACTGCGCTGGAATATGCCGGCACCCATAATGGCGAGGCCACCTATGAGCTGGCCCTTGCCAGTGCCGGTGTGCTGGCCTTCACGTCGGTCTGACTCATGGCGAACCCCTTTGCAGGCGAGGTTGAAATCGTCATCGATGGAAGGGCTTATGCGTTGAAGTTGACGCTTGGTGCGCTTGCCAACCTGGAGCAGAGCCTCGCCGATGGATCGCTGGTGGACCTGGTGAAACGGTTTGAGGAAGGACGGTTTTCCGCTCGCGATATTCTGTCGCTGATTGCGGCGGGTCTTGAGGGCGGCGGCCATGATCTGAAGGCGGCCGACCTGGCGCAGGCCGAGATTGACGGCGGGCCGATGGCGGCGGCGCGGATCGCGGCGCAGCTCTTGGCACGGAGTTTCACCCTCCCAGAGGAACAGGAATGAGCGGCTTTGACTGGCCCGCGCTGATGCGGCTTGGTCTGTCGGGGCTGCGGCTCACGCCCGACACCTTTTGGCGCCTGACGCCTGCGGAGCTGCGCCTGATGCTGGGCCAGCAGGCGCCAGGGACGATGGATCGCGCCGGGCTGCAGGACCTGATGCGAGCCTTTCCCGATACGCCGAAGACGAAGGAGGCTTTGGATGGCCGAGAGTGAGATCGCAGAATTGGAACTGCGCAGCGAGGCGCTGGGGGATGCCCTGGGCGAGGCTGCCGGCATGGCCGCCAGTTTCGACACCGAATTGCGCCGGGTGCGCGATGCCTTTGCCGCCACCGGCAAGGATGTGCAGACGCTGGAACGGGGCATGTCGCGGGGCTTGCGGCGCGCCTTTGAAGGCGTGGTCTTTGATGGGCGCAGCCTGTCGGATGCGCTGGATACGGTTGCGCGCTCGATGCTGCGCACCACCTATAATGCGGCCATTCGCCCGGTGACCGATCATGTGGGTGGCCTGCTGGCAACGGGCGTGGGGAACCTTGTCAGCGGCCTTCTGCCCTTTGCCGAGGGCGCTGCCTTTTCCGAAGGCCGGGTGATGCCCTTTGCCCGTGGCGGTGTGGTCAGCGGCGCCACCCTGTTTCCGATGCGCGGCGGCACCGGCCTGATGGGGGAGGCAGGCCCCGAGGCGATCCTGCCCCTGCGCCGCGCCGCCGATGGCTCGCTTGGGGTCAGCAGTTCCGGCGGGCGCCCCATGCAGGTGGTGATGAATATCACCACGCCCGACGTACAGGGGTTCCAGCGCAGCCAGGGCCAGATCGCCGCGCGGCTGTCCCGCGCCCTGGGCCATGGCGCCCGCAACCGCTGAAAAACACCCGCTGATCCGAAACAGGAGATCCCACGATGAATTTTCACGATGTCCGATTTCCGGCCTCGCTCAGCTTTGGCTCGGTCGGCGGGCCGCAGCGGCGCACCGATATCGTGACGCTGACCAATGGCCATGAGGAGCGCAACACCCCCTGGGCCCATTCGCGGCGGCGTTATGATGCCGGGCTGGGGCTGCGCTCGCTCGATGATGTGGAGCTGCTGATTGCCTTTTTCGAAGCCCGCCAGGGGCAGCTGTACGGCTTTCGCTGGAAGGATTGGTCGGATTACAAATCCGCCCGCGCCACCGCCGAAGTGGATTTCCGCGACGAGGTGATTGGCCTTGGTGATGGGGCCACGGTGGAGTTTCAGCTGGTGAAATCCTATCGCTCGGGCGATGTGATCTATCAAAGACCCATCGCAAAACCGGTCTCGGGTTCGGTGCGGCTGGGGATCGAGCAGGAGGAGCTGCGCGAAAGCGTCGATTATGATCTGGACACGACCACCGGGATGATCACCCTGTCGCACCCGCCCGAGGTTGGCCTGCAGGTGGTGGCGGGATTTGAATTTGACGTGCCGGTGCGCTTTGACACCGATCAGATCCTGACCAGCGTTGCCTCCTTCAAGGCGGGCGATGTGCCGTCCGTGCCGATCGTGGAGGTGCGCATCTGATGGCGGGACCGTCGCAAGCCTTCCTGGATCACGTTGCCACTGGCAACACCAGCCTGTGCCGGGCCTGGGCGCTGACCCGTGCCGATGGCACCTTCTACGGGTTCACCGATCACGACCGCGATCTTGTCTTTGACACCATGCTGTTCAAAGCAAACTGCGGCATGACGGCCCGCGCGCTGCAACAGGCCACGGGGCTGTCGGTGGACAATACCGAGGCACTGGGGGCGCTCTCGGATGCGGGGTTGCGCGAGGAAGACATCGAAGCGGGGCGGTTTGACGGCGCCGATGTGCGCTGCTGGCTAGTGAACTGGCGGGATGTCTCGGTGCGGTGGTTGCAGTTTCGCGGCTCCATCGGAGAGCTGCGCCGGGCCGGGGGCGCCTTTGAAGCCGAACTGCGCGGTCTCAGCGAGGGGCTGAACCGGCCATTGGGGCGGATCTATCAGAAACCCTGTACCGCCGTTCTGGGGGATCGGAGCTGTGGTTTCGATCTGGATACGCCGGGATATGCGGCAGAGCGCGCGGTGGAGCAGGTCGAGGAGGGGCGCGTGTTCTTCTGGTCGGATCTGGCGGGGTTTGAGCCGGAATGGTTCACCCGCGGCCGCCTGACGGTCCTGAGCGGGGCGGCGCAGGGGCTGTGGAGCGCGATCAAACAGGACCGCAGCGATGCAAGCGGACGCCGGATCGAACTCTGGGAGCCTTTGCGCGCAGCTATCGCCGCCGGTGATCTGGTCCGGCTGGAGGCGGGCTGCGACAAGCGCATGGAGACTTGTCGGCTCAAGTTCAACAACCTGCTGAACTACCGAGGCTTTCCCGATATCCCCGGAGAGGACTGGGTGATGTCCGTGCCAAAATCCACCGGCATCAACACCGGGGGCAGCCGCAGATGAGCGGCGCGGGGATCGCCGCCCGTGCACGGGGCTGGCTGGGTACACCCTATGTACATCAGGCTAGCCGCCGGGGGGCAGGCTGTGATTGCCTCGGGCTGATCCGGGGGATCTGGCGCGAGGCGCTTGGCGTGGAACCCGCCCCCTTGCCGCCCTACACGATGGATTGGTCCGAACCGCAGGGACAGGAACGCCTCTGGCAGGCCGCACGGGAGCATTTGCGACCCAAACCCGTCGAAAGGGCCGATTTGGGGGATGTGCTGTTGTTTCGCATGCGGGCGGGATCGGTGGCGAAACATCTTGGCGTGCAGTCGCGGCTGGGCGGCTTGGGGGGGCAGGGGCCGCGGTTCATACACGCCTATGCGGGGCGCGGCGTGGTGGAATGCGCGCTTAGCACCCCCTGGCAGCGCCGCATCGTGGCGCGCTTTGCATTTCCTCAAGAGGTTCTCTGATGGCGACCATTCTTCTTTCGGCGGCGGGTGCCGCGATCGGTGGTGCGGTGGGCGGCACCGTGGCCGGGCTGTCTTCGGTGGCGATCGGCCGCGCCATTGGTGCGACGCTGGGCCGGGCCATGGACGAACGCCTGTTCGGTGCCGGGTCGGATCCGGTTGAAACCGGCCGGATCAGCCAGTTCCGCCTGACCCAGGCCAGCGAGGGCGAACCCATCGCCCAGGTTTTTGGCCGCACCCGCGTCGGCGGTCAGGTGATCTGGGCCACCCGGTTCCTGGAAAACAGTGAAACTAGCGGCGGCGGCAAGGGGGCGCCGCGCCAGCCCAGCGTAACGCGCTACAGCTATTCCGTCTCGCTGGCCATTGCCCTATGCGAAGGAGAGATCACCTCGGTTGCCCGGGTCTGGGCCGATGGGGAGGAGGTCTCGCCGCTGGATCTCAACATGACCGTTTACCGGGGCACAGCCGAGCAGGCGCCCGATCCGCTGATGGAGGCGGTGGAAGGCGCAGGCGAGGTGCCCGCCTATCGCGGCACGGCCTATGTGGTGATGGAGAATGTCCAGCTGGAGCGTTTCGGCAACCGGGTGCCACAGTTTTCCTTCGAGGTGATCCGGGGAGAACAGCCAAATAGCCCCGACTACGCTCACGACCCGGCCCAACTGCTGCGCGGCGTGGCGCTGATGCCCGGCACCGGCGAATATGCGCTCGCGGCCAGCCCGGTGAATTACTCGGGTGGTCCCGGCGACATGCGCGCGGCCAATACCCATACGCCCTCGGGGCAGACCGATCTTGTGACGTCACTGAAGGCGTTGGAGGACGAGTTGCCTGCCTGCGATGCGGCCTCGCTGATCGTCTCGTGGTTCGGGGATGACCTGCGCTGCGGCGCATGCCGGATCAAACCGAAAGTCGAACAGAAGCAGGCCGATGGGGTTACCATGCCCTGGGTGGTCTCTGGCGTGTCCCGCGCCAGCGCCGACGAGGTGCTGAAGGACGAAGAGGAGAACCCGGTCTATGGCGGCACCCCGGCGGATGCTGCGGTGATCGAGGCGATCCAGACCCTGCGGGATCAGGGGCGGCGGGTGATGTTCTACCCGTTCATCCTGATGGACCAGCCCGCGGGCAATGGTTTGCCCGATCCCTGGAGCGACAAAAGCGACCAGCCGCACCTGCCCTGGCGCGGGCGCATCACCCTGTCGGTTGCGCCGGGGCGCGACGGCAGCCCCGATCGCACAGCCGCAGCCGATGCCGAGGTTGCCACCTTCATGGGGCAGGCTGTGGCGGCGGATTTCACGGTCACAGATGGCGCTGTCAGCTATACAGGACCAGAGGATTGGGGGCTCAGGCGCTTCATCCTGCATAACGCGGCCCTCTGTGCGGCGGCGGGCGGGGTCGAGGCCTTTTGTATCGGCTCTGAAATGCGCAGCCTCACCCAGATCCGCGGAGCCAGCGCGTTTCCTGCGGTGGAGGCTCTGCGAGATCTTGCAGGTGAGGTACGCCAGATCCTCGGGGCCGAGGTCAAGATCGGCTATGCGGCGGATTGGTCGGAATACTGGGGCTATACCAGCCCCGAGGGGAACCGGTACTTTCACCTCGATCCCCTCTGGGCGGATCCGCAGATCGATTTCATCGGGATCGACAATTACATGCCGCTGTCGGATTGGCGCCAGGGAGAGGATCACCTGGACGCAGAGGCGGGTGTGCCCGCGATCTATGACCTTGACTACCTGCGCGGCAATATCGAGGGGGGCGAGGGCTATGACTGGTTCTACCACTCGCCCGAGGCCGAAGTGGCCCAGATCCGCACGCCGATCACCGATGGCGCCCATGATGAACCCTGGATCTGGCGCTACAAGGACATTCGCAACTGGTGGGGGAATACCCATCACGAGAGGATCAACGGCGTACGACAGCCCTTTCCCACCGCATGGGAGCCGCAGAGTAAACCGATCTGGTTCACGGAACTGGGATGTGCAGCCATCGACAGGGGCACCAATCAGCCCAACAAGTTCCTGGATCCGAAAAGCTCGGAATCCAAATTGCCGAAATTCTCCAATGGGCAGCGTGACGATCTGATCCAGCTGCACTATCTGCGCGCCATGCTGGGCTATTGGAGCGATCCGGCGCACAACCCGATCTCCTCTGAATATGGCGGGCCGATGCTGGATATGGCCAACGCCTATGTCTGGGCCTGGGATGCACGCCCGTTTCCGGCCTTTCCCAATGCGGTCGAGATCTGGAGTGATGGCGAGAATTATCTGCGGGGCCATTGGCTCAATGGGCGTGCCGGGCAGCGCACGCTTGCCTCGGTGGTGCGGGAACTCTGCGAAGCTTCGGATGTCACCGCGACGGATATCAGCGCGCTCTACGGTATGGTGCATGGGTATAGTCTAGAGGGAACGCAAGAGGCCCGCGCGGCGCTGCAGCCCCTGATGCTGCGCCATGGGTTTGATGCGATCGAACAGGACGGGCTGCTGCGGTTCCGCCTGCGGACGGGAACGGATGTACGAACCCTGTCTCCGGATCTGCTGGTGGACAGCGCCGAGGTGGAGGGTAGCATCGCCCATCACCGCAGTGGAGAGGCGGAACTGGCAGGACGGGTTCGGCTGCGCTTTGCCCAATGGGGGGCGAATTTCGATCTCGCCTCCGAGGAGGCGGTGCTGCCCGATGACGCTACCCACGCAGTGAGCCAGAGTGACCTCCCGCTTGTCATGACCCGGGCCGAGGCACGTCAGACGGTGGAACGCTGGCTGGTCGAGGCGCGCATATCGCGCGACAGCGCGCGGTTTGTCCTGCCGCCCTCGCTGCTCGGGCTGGCGGTTGGTGATGTGGTGGAACTGCCGGGCTCCATGCCGGACCCAAGTACGGTACATGCGGATCAGACCGGGACTGCGCTCTTTCGTCTGGATCGGATCGAGATGGCAGAGGCGCAACTGGTGGAGGCGGTGCGGATTGATCCTGGCGTCTATCTCCCGGCGGATGTGCCGGAGGATCTTCCCGGGGTGAATGAATTCGTGGCCCCGACGCCGGTGCTGCCCCTGTTCATGGATCTTCCCCTGATGACCGGTGAAGAGGTGCCCCATGCGCCGCATCTGGCTCTTACCGCCCAGCCCTGGCCGGGGACCGTCGCCGTCTATGGCGCGCAGGCGGATGAGGGCTATGTTCTGGAAGAGATCGTCGCGGCCCGTTCAGTGGTCGGTGTCACCGAGACGCCGCTGGCGGCGGGGCCGGTGGGGCGCTGGGATCTGGGCGCGGATCTGCAGCTGCGGCTGATTTCCGGCCAGCTGGAGACGCGCGAGGCGCTGGCGGTGCTCAATGGCGCCAATGTGGCGGCCATCGGGGACGGCAGCAATGGCAACTGGGAAGTGTTCCAGTTCCGCGAGGCAGAGCTGGTGGCGCCCAATACTTATTTCCTGCGCGGGAGATTGCGCGGGCAGCTTGGCAGTGACGGGCTGATGCCCGAGGTCTGGCCGCAAGGGTCATACGTGGTGCTTCTGGACGGGACACAGGTGCAGTTGGAACTGGCCCTGGCGCAGCGGCGGATTGCCCGCCACTATCGGATCGGCCCGGCCCGGCGCGGCTATGAGGATCCCTCTTACGTACATCGGATCGAGGCCTTTGATGGCAACGGCTTGCGCCCCTATGCGCCGGTGCATCTGCGCCTTTCCGGCGCGCTGGGCGCGGATCTGCAGGCGGGTTGGATCCGGCGCACCCGGATCGAGGGTGACAGCTGGGATCTACCAGAGGTGCCCCTTGGCGAAGCCAGCGAGCAATACCGGGTCAGGGTCATGGCGGGTGCCACCCTGTTGCGCGAGGCGATCAGCACGACAGCGGAATGGACCTATACCACCTTGATGCAGGCGGCGGATGGTGCGGCGCCGGGAGACCGGATCGAAGTGGCGCAGCTGTCGGACCGCTACGGGGCAGGCTTTGCCGCTGTGGCCGAACTGGCATGAGGCGCCCGGTTCTGCCGGGTGATGTCACGGCTGTGGCGCGGGCCTTGCTTTCGGTGCCTCGGTCCCAGCGGCAGGCGCTTTGCACGGCGATTTTCTGCGGCGCCGACAAGGCCCGCCGCTGGAGCGATCGGGAAGGGCGGTTGCATCCGGGCTGGGGGGATGGCTCATTGAGTGCGGCGGCGCGAAAACATGTGCTGGCCGATGAGCCGACCCTGGACAACCCGGACTACCTGAGGTGCCTGATCACGGTCCTGCAGGCGGTTTTGCATCGGGTGCAGCGATGAAGCGCGTGAAACGGGGGAGGCTCCCGCCCGGTGCTGGTTGCTCTGGGACAGAGCAGCGCACCCGTTGGGCCGGTCGCCGCGCTGTCGCGCGGCGCGGTGGTGCGCGCGTCTTGCGCTTTCATCAAGAACAAGAATTATCATGTTCACAGATTTGCGTTTGGCCTTTCCTGCGTTAGATACATATCCTAAGGGGCAGAAAAGGATGTATCGCCATGATCAAGACCCGCAAAGCCATCTCCCCGCTGGATCCTGTCTGGGACCGGATCGCCAAGGAGGCGCAGGAGGCCGTTGACAAGCAGCCCTTGATGGGAGGGTTGATCCATGCCTGTATCCTGCACCACCCGACCATAGAGAAGGCGCTCTCCTATCGCATCGCCGCCAAACTGTGTTCGAACGAGATGTCGATGGTGATCCTGCGGGAGATCGTCGAAAGCGCCTATGAAGCGGATCCTGCACTGGTTGCCGCAGCGCGCGCCGACCTGATGGCGGTCTATGAACGCGATCCGGCTTGCCATCGCCTGTTGCAGCCGATCCTCTACTTCAAGGGCTACCAGGCCGTGCAGGCCTACCGCGTGGCGCACTGGCTGTGGACACAAGGCGATTTCGATCTGGCCTATTTCTTCCAGATGCGGATCTCAGAGATCTTCGGTGTCGATATTCACCCGGCGGCCCGTATCGGCCAGGGCATCATGATCGACCACGCTCATTCCATCGTCATTGGCGAAACTGCCGTGGTGGGTGACAATGTCTCGATGCTGCATTCGGTGACCCTGGGCGGCACCGGCAAGGAAGAAGAGGATCGCCACCCCAAGATCGAGGACGGTGTGCTGATCGGGGCCGGGGCCAAGGTGCTGGGCAATATCCGCATCGGGCATTGCAGCCGCATCGCCGCGGGCTCGGTGGTGCTGGAAGACGTGCCCCCCTGCAAGACCGTGGCGGGCGTTCCGGCCCGTATCGTCGGCGAGGCGGGCTGCGATCAACCGGCGGTCAGCATGAATCAGGTGCTGGCCAGCAAGAGCTGACAGCGCAACACTGCTTCCCTGGTATGAACGCCCGAGCGTTCTCAACCACTGTCATCCTTGGCAGGGATCTGTCCTCGGCGGCGGGCGGCCTTATGTCAGCCCACCCTCACCCCGGCTGTTGATCGTGGCTGCGCTTGCAGGTGTCAGGCTGCCTGCGGAGGTCTCGCCGGACCTCTGGCTGGCCCCTTGTTCGGCTGCATCACGGCGGCCAATTGAGAGGGCAGGCGGAAGGCTTCGACCAGGGTATCCAGCCGCTTTGCATCGCTCCCCAATTTCTGAGCGGCTTCGACCGTGTCGGACACGATGCTGCGGTTGTCCTGTGTCGCTGCGCCCAGCTGGTTCAGCTCGGCCGACAGGTTGCGCAACAGCTCGGAATCGCTGCTGACCTTCTGCGCCGAGGAACTGATCCTCTCGGCGATGGTGTCCAGGCTCGTCTTGATGCTGCCAAGGGCGTTTCCTGTGTTGTTGACCTCGGCAACACCGGTGCTGATATGACCAGTGGCCTGGGTGATCAGGGTCTTGATCTTGGTGGCGGCCTCGGTGGTGCGCTGCGACAGGGTGCGGACCTCGCTGGCGACGACGGCAAACCCGGCCCCCGCCGTACCGGCCCGGGCCGCCTCGACACCGGCATTCAGCGCCAGCAGGTTGGTCTGGAAGGCGATATCATCGATCACACCGATGATGGTGGAAATCTCGCTGGCGCTTTCTTCCAATTCGCTCATGGCGGCGACGGCCTGTCGAACCACCTCACTGCTGGTCTCGGCCTCCCGCACGGCGGTGGCAGCCAGCCCTTCAACCGAACGGGCCTGATCGGCGGCATCGACGACCGAGTCGGTGATATGGACCATCTGGCTGGAGATCGCACCGATGGTCTGGGATTGCTCGGCAATGCGGGAAAACAATGTGCCCGAGCCCTGATCGATACCCGAGGACTGAAGCGTGACCGCGGTGGAGGTGCCAAGGACTTCACCCATGGTGTCAGAGATGCTGCCCAGGGCGGTGTTGAAATCGGCGCGCAGCGGTTCATAAGCCAGGGCCAGTTTGGCGGTCATCCGGTAGGCCAGATCGCGGCGGGCCAGCGCCGCCAGCCCCTTGCGCATTTCCTCAACGGCGCGGGCCTGCTGTAGCTGTTCCGCCTGCCGCTGGTTGGAGACCTCTTCCGCCTTCGACAGGCTCTGTTGCAGCGTCTCGATCCGCCGCGCGATCTGGCCCAGCTCATCCGACCGTCCGGTGGCCGGGATGCGGTGGTGGTAAAGCCCATTGTCGATCCGCTCCAATGCTGCGGCAAGATCGGTGAGCGGGCGCCCCAGGGTGCGTTTCAGGATCACCACGCAGATCAGGACCGAGAGCAGCAGAAGCCCGGCGCCAATCGCCAGATCCCGTTGCAAGCCTGCCCAGACTTCCGCCAGCCGCGGCGCGGGATCCCAGACCATGATCAGGGTGCCGCGCATCTTGCCTTTCTTCGATAGGATCGGGAAAACGACTTCAAACCCGCTGTGCGAGGACCAGGGTTCAGAACTGTTCTGCACCTCTGCAGCGCGGTCCTGCAGGCGCTGAAGCGCGGGCTGGTCCAGGGCGCCAAGCTCGGCCATGACCACGCCATCTGCCTTGATGACTTTGGCAAAGACGAAACTGTCGCCGGCGCGGTCGATCACATGTTGCAGCCGTTTTTCAACCGTGCCGGAGAACCCCAGCTTCAGGGGCTGTTCGATCTGCTGGGCTGCGACGGTGGTCAATTCCTGTTCCAGCACCTGCAGGGCGGCGATGGCCTGGGTCTGCATCCGCTGACCGGCCAGGATTGCAACCGGGATCGCCACCAATAGCGAAAACACCGACACCAGGGCCGCGATACGCAGGTTCATCGATTTAAGACGCGGCGAGCGGCCTGTCGGTGAAGGAGAGGGGGCGAAAGAAGAGGGAGAAGAGGGCATGATCCAGTCTCTGCAAGGTGCATATGTGATACTGGCTGCCGAACTACAGTTAAGGAGTTATATCCGCTATTGGAATGTATCTTTGTTTTCATGCAACTATGATGTGTTTGTCATCTCGTTGTTACATGGCTGTCATGGTGGTTTCGCTTGAGTGAACTTCGACGCCTGAAGGGAGCAGAGAGGTGTCTCATCTGGGCAAAGAAAAACGCGGCCGGGTGAGCGACCGCGTTTCTGAAAATTCCCTGAAAAAGAGGCTCAGGCCAGCATGACCATCGGGTTCTCCAGGTTCTCGACGATGGCGGCCAGCAGGTTGGCGCCAAGGGCACCATCGATCACACGGTGATCCACCGACATGGTGACGCTCATCACGGTTGCGACCTTCAACTCGCCATCCGCGCCGACAACCGGCTTCTTGCTGCCCGCGCCCACCGCCAGGATCCCGGCATGGGGCGGGTTCACGATGGCGTCGAAATTGTCGATGCCGAACATGCCCAGATTCGAGATTGCAAAAGATCCGCCCTGGTACTCATGAGGCGCCAGCTTGCGGTCGCGGGCACGGGCGGCGAGGTCCTTCATCTCGGTCGACAGTGCCGACAGGGACTTCATGTCGGCATCCTGCAGCACCGGGGTAAAGAGGCCGCCATCGACGGCCACGGCCACGGCCACATCGGAGGATTTCATCTGCAGCACCCGGTCGCCCGCCCAGACGGCGTTGGCCTCGGGCACGGTTTGCAGCGCATTGGCCAGGGCCTTGATGATGAAGTCATTGACCGACAGCTTCACGCCGCGCCCTTCGAGCTGCTTGTTCAGCTGGCTGCGGAAGGCCAGCAGCGCGTCCAGCTGGATATCCCGGCGCAGGTAGAAATGCGGGATGGTCTGCTTGGCCTCGCTGAGGCGCGCCGCGATGGTCTTGCGCATGCCGTCGAGCTTGATCTCCTCGTACGCACGGCCGTTGTACATCTTGGCGACCATATCGGCAGAGGGGCCAGTGGGCGCCGCCGCCGGGGCCGCTGCGGGGGCTGCGCTGGCAGCTGGGGCAGGAGCTGCCGAGGCCGCCGCCGGTTGCGGTGCCGCAGTTGCGTTTTCCACATCCGCCTTGACGATACGCCCGCGCGGGCCGGAGCCTGCAATGCTTGCCAGATCTAGCCCCTTGTCCGCCGCGATGCGACGGGCCAGGGGAGAGGCAAAAATGCGGCTGCCATCCCCGGCGGCCGGGGCTGCCGGGGCAGGGGACGCGGGGGCGGCGGGTGTCGCGGAGCCCCCTGCGGGGGCTGCCTTGTCACCCGCGTCAGCCGCCGCAGCGGCTTCCGGTTGCGGGGCAGGCGCTGTGGCCACATCATCGGCGCTTTCGCCATCGGCCAGCAGCACGGCGATGGCGGTATTGACCTTCACCCCTTCGGTGCCCTCGAGGATGAGGATCTTGCCGATGACGCCTTCGTCCACGGCTTCGAACTCCATGGTCGCCTTGTCGGTCTCGATCTCGGCCAGAAGATCACCGGAGGCGACGGTATCGCCTTCCTTCACCAGCCATTTCGCAAGCGTGCCTTCCTCCATGGTGGGAGAGAGGGCAGGCATCAGGATTTCTGTCGGCATCGCTGTCTCTCCTTACCGGTAGGTCACTTGTTTCACCGCTGCGATCACCTCATCCGTGGTGACCAGCGCGTGTTTTTCGAGGTTCGCGGCATAGGGCATGGGCACGTCCTTGCCGGTGCAGGTGATCACGGGCGCATCCAGGTAGTCAAAGGCCTGCTGCATCACTTCGGAGGCGATGTAGCTGCCGACCGATCCTTGCGGCCAGCCTTCCTCCACCGTGACCAGGCGGTTAGTCTTCATCACCGATTTGATCACCGTCGGCAGGTCCATCGGACGCAGGGTGCGCAGGTCAATGACCTCGGCGCTGATGCCTTCGCCCGCCAGTTTCTCGGCCGCCTGCAGCGCATACTGCATGCCGATGCCAAAGGAGACGATGGTCACATCCTCGCCCTGGCGCCAGATCCGGGCCTTGCCGAAGGGAACGGTGAAGTCATCCAGTTTCGGTACCTCGAAGGAGCGGCCATAAAGGATCTCGTTCTCCAGGAAGATCACCGGGTTGTTGTCACGGATCGCGGTTTTCATCAGACCCTTGGCGTCGGCTGCCGAATAGGGCATCGCGACCTTCAGGCCGGGGATCTGCATGTACCAGGCGGCATAGTCCTGGCTGTGCTGGGCGCCAACGCGGGCGGCGGCACCGTTGGGGCCGCGGAACACCATGGGCGCGCCCATCTGACCGCCGGACATATAGAGCGTCTTGGCCGCCGAGTTGATGATATGGTCGATTGCCTGCATGGCGAAGTTGAAGGTCATGAATTCGACGATGGGACGAAGGCCCCCAAAGGCCGCACCGGTGGCAATGCCCGCAAAGCCATGTTCGGTGATCGGGGTGTCGATCACCCGCTTGGGGCCGAACTCATCCAGCAGCCCCTGGGAGACCTTATAGGCGCCCTGGTATTCGGCCACTTCCTCGCCCATGAGGAAGACGTTCTCATCACTGCGCATCTCTTCGGCCATGGCATCGCGCAGGGCCTCGCGCACTGTGGTCTGCACGGTCGGGGTGCCTTCGGGCCAGTCGGGGCTGTCGTCCACCTCGGGTGCTGCGGGGGCTGCGGCAGCAGCGGGCACGGGAGCGGGCGCCGCAGGTGCCTCGACCGGGGCCGCACCTCCGCTCGCCGCAGGCGCGGATGCCGTATCGGCATCATAGCTTTCGCCCTCTTCCAGCAGCACGGCGATGGCGGTGTTGACCTTCACACCTTCGCTGCCTTCGGGGATCAGGATCTTGCCGATCACACCTTCGTCGACCGCCTCGAACTCCATGGTGGCCTTGTCGGTCTCGATCTCGGCGATGATATCGCCGGAACTCACGGTGTCGCCTTCCTTGACCAGCCATTTGGCCAAGGTGCCTTCCTCCATGGTCGGCGACAGGGCGGGCATCAGGATTTCACTTGCCATGTTCTTTGTCTCCCTCAGGCGCTCTGCTGATCTGTTGCGTCGGCATAGATATCGGTCCACAGCTCATCCAGGCTGGGCTCCGGGCTCTCCTTAGAGAACTCCGCCGATTTGTTGACGATGTCCTTGATCTCCTTGTCGATCGCTTTCAGATCATCCTCGGTGGCGTGCTTCCCGGTCAGCAGCATCTCGCGGACCTGTTCGATCGGGTCACGCTCGCTGCGCATCTTCTGCACTTCCTCGCGGGTGCGATACTTCGCCGGGTCCGACATGGAGTGGCCGCGATAGCGATAGGTCTTCACTTCCAGGATATAAGGCCCTTTGCCCGAACGGCAGTGGGCCACGGCGCGCTCTCCGGCTTCCTTGACGCTGAGCACATTCATGCCATCGACCGCTTCGCCCGGAATGCCGAATGCCGCACCGCGGGTGTAGATGTCAGGGGTGGAGGTGGACCGGGCCTGGGAGGTGCCCATGGCGTATTGGTTGTTCTCGATCACAAAGATCACCGGCAGATCCCAGAGCGCGGCCATGTTGAACGCCTCGTAAACCTGGCCCTGGTTGGCGGCGCCATCCCCGAAATAGGTGAAGGTCACGCGGCCGTTGCCCTTGTATTTGTCTGCAAAGGCCAGACCGGCACCCAGCGGCACCTGTGCGCCGACAATGCCGTGGCCACCATAGAAATGCTTCTCTTTCGAGAACATATGCATGGAGCCACCCTTGCCCTTGGAATACCCGCCCGCGCGGCCGGTCAGTTCGGCCATCACCCCATCCGGATCCATGCCACAGGCGAGCATATGACCGTGGTCACGGTACGAGGTGATCCGCTTGTCGCCCTCTTCGGCGGCGGCTTCCAGACCGACCACAACGGCTTCCTGACCGATATAAAGGTGGCAGAAGCCCCCGATCAGCCCCATCCCATAAAGCTGACCCGCCTTCTCCTCGAATCGGCGGATCAGAAGCATTTCACGGTAGTATGTCTTCAGCTCGTCAGCAGAAACGTTTGGTTTCTTTGTGCTTTTCCTGGCGGCCATGGTGGCGGACTCCCCCTTAATGCCGAATAGTTTAGCGTTAAACTAATTCATATTGGATTTTGCACCGGCTGGCGAGAGGTTTTGTTGTATGGGGTTATCACAAAGCAAAAAAAGCCCATAAAACCTTTGTGACCGCCACAGGGCGGCCGATACTGTGGGTCAGACTGTATACCAGGGAGGGCGTTGGGGGGCCGGGAGATCAGCGAATGACGATCTCATCCGCGCGCAACAGGCCAAGCACCGAACGGGCCTGTTGGTCGAGCAGGTCAAGATCCAGGAAATCGTCGGACAGGCGGTGGGTCTTGTTTTCCATCTTCGCGATATCTGCCTGAAGGAGCTCGAGATCCCGGCGAAGCTCTTCGGCTTCTGCCTGGATCTCGACCCTTCTGAACAACCCGAAATCGCCCTGCACCGCCGCAAAGGTGAAATATGCACTCAGCGCGAATGCGATGGAGAAAAAGACAAAGGCGCCAAGGGATGGCGTATTGCTTCGGGTCACGTTGGAGTTGCCTGTATGCTACTGCTCAAGATATTGTTTTTGCACCGATTACCTCGATGTCTTGAGGTACTATGCCATATGCGAATCGCTCTGTGAATCCCAAAAATGGTTAATTTTGCCGGTTTCTTTTGAATTTGCCGTTGCGGTTTGTACCGGCGGTGACCTGCGGGTTTTGCGATCCGGTTTGACGCAACGACGCCTCTGGCGTCAGGCCTCGGCCTTGTTAGGCTGCGCTCCGGATGGAGGAGACAGCATGCAAGAACAAGACAAATCCGGCACAGCAGCGGGCGCCCACCGATCCAGCGCACCCCGCAGTGATCTTGGCACCCATTCGGTGGAAAACCAGCCGCAACCGCGGAGCGCCTGGGCGATTTGGGATGGTGACCGGGCCTTGCGAGAGCAGGTGAGCCATCACGGTGGTGATACGGCGGCGCTGGAGCGGACAGGGGCCACCTATGGCAGCGCCGACCTGCGTCAGGCGGCAGAGGATGCCCGCCGGGATCCGCCGCGGCTGACCCTCTTTGCGCGCTCGGGTCATCGGCTGGACGAGGTGCAGTTCAACTCGGGCTATCACCGGGTCATGGCTGCGGCCAAGGCACAGGGCTACGCCCATAGCGCCTGGAGCGGGGCACCGGGCGGCCATGTGACCCATGCGGCCCATGTCTATATGCTCAACCAGGTGGAGCCGGGGGTCTGCTGCCCGATGACCATGACCTATGCCGCCGTGCCCGCGCTGCAAGCCGATGCGGATCTGGCCAAGGTCTGGGTTCCCCGGCTGCTCAGCCCCGATTATGACGGCTCGACCCGCCCGGTGGAGCAGAAGGCGGGTGTGACCCTGGGCATGGCGATGACCGAGAAACAGGGCGGATCGGACGTGCGCGCCAACAGCACCCGTGCGGTGCGGGATGGCGATCACTACCGGCTGACGGGGCACAAATGGTTCTGCTCGGCGCCGATGTCGGATGGCTTCCTGACGCTGGCCTATGCAGACGGCGGGCTCACCTGTTTCCTGGTGCCGCGCTGGCTGGAAGGAGAGCGCAATGGCATCCGCCTGCAGCGTCTGAAGGACAAGCTCGGCAACCGCGCCAATGCCAGTTCCGAGATCGAATATGTCGATGCGCTGGCCTACCGGCTGGGCGACGAGGGCGCTGGGGTGCGGACCATCATCGAAATGGTGCATCACACTCGCCTTGATACGGCGCTGGCCCCGGCAGGCCTGATGCGCGCGGCCCTGGCCGAGGCGGCCTGGTGGGTCCAGGGCAGATCGGTCTTTCAGAAGAAGCTGATCGACCAGCCGCTGATGCGGTCGGTGCTGGCGGATCTGGCGCTGGATACCGAGGGGGCGCTGGCCTCTGGCATGGCGATGGCGGCGGCCTTTGACCGGCAGGATGACGAAAGCCGCGCCCTGGCGCGGATCGGCGTGGCGCTGGCGAAATACCTGGGCAACAAACGCTGCATCCCGGTGATCGGAGAGGCGATGGAGGTGCTGGGCGGGATGGGCTACATCGAGGAGACACCGATGCCGATGCTGTATCGTGAGGCGCCGCTCAATGGGATCTGGGAGGGATCCGGCAATGTGATCTGCCTCGATATCCTGCGCAGCCTGGCGCGGGAGCCGCGCGCGGGTGAAGCCTTGAACGCGCTGCTGGATCGGGTGCGGGGCGGGGATCGCCGCTATGACGAAGCACTTGCGGCGCATCGCGACCGCTGGTCCGGCCTGCCCGCAGAAGGGGAGGCGCGCTGGTTTGCTGAAAGCCTGGCAACCCTCATGACCGCGGCCTGTCTGATGGAGACGGCACCAAATGCGGTGGCCGAAGGCTATGTCACCAGCCGCCTGTCAGGCGCGCGCGGTTCCTTGCCGGGATCGGTCACGGGCCTCGATGAAAGGGCGATCCTGGAACGTCTCACCGGTTGATGCTGCAAAGGTTTTCCCTGCCCGGCATCTGGCGGGCAGGGATCTGACGCCGGTCAGTCCTGTTCCAGCGCCGCGACGCCGGGCAGGGTCTTGCCTTCCATCCATTCCAGGAAGGCGCCGCCTGCGGTCGAGATATAGGTGAAATCGCGCGCCGCACCGGAGGCATTGAGCGCCGCCACCGTATCGCCGCCACCGGCAACCGAGGTCAGCTTGCCTGCGCGGGTCAGCGCTGCGGCTTTCAGGGCTGCTGCATTGGTGGCGGCGTCAAAGGGTTCCATCTCGAAGGCGCCAAGCGGCCCGTTCCAGATCAGCGTGCGGCTTTGCTCGAAGATCTCGGTGATGGCGGCGACGCTTTCGGGACCGGCATCCAGGATCATGCTGCCTGCGGGGCATTGATCGGCGGGCAGCACCTGGTGCGGCGCATGCGACGCAAAGGTTTCCGCGACCACCACATCCGAGGGCAGCACGATCTTGCAGCCGGCACTTTCGGCCTTGGCGAGGATCTCGGCGGCGGTGTCCTTCATGATGCGTTCGGCCAGGGATTTGCCCACGTCGATGCCCTGGGCCACCAGGAATGTATTGGCCATGCCGCCACCGATTACCAGATAATCGACTTTGGTGATGAGGTTGCTGAGGAGTTCCAGCTTGGTCGAAACCTTGGCCCCGCCCACAACCGCGGTCACAGGACGGCTCGGCGCGCCAAGGGCGCTTTCGAGGGCGGAGAGTTCCGCCTGCATCAGACGGCCCGCGCAGGCGGGCAACAGCCGGGCAATGCCTTCGGTCGAACTATGCGCACGGTGGGCGGCGGAAAAGGCATCGTTGCAGTAGACATCGCCCAGGCGCGCCATGCCTGCGGCCAGTTCGGGGTCATTCTTGGTTTCCGCCGCATGGAAACGGGTGTTTTCCAGCAAGAGAACCTCACCCGGTTGCAGGGCGGCAGCGGCCGCCTCGGCGCCGGGGCCGACGCAATCGGCGGCGAACAGGACGCGGGTTTCAAAGGCGCGCTCCAATGTCGGGATCAGCTGGTTCAGCGACAGGTTCTCGCGGCGCTCACCGCCCGGGCGGCCAAAATGGGCCAGCAGGATCGGCTTGCCGCCTGCGTCCAGGATATCGCGCACGGTGGGGGCAATGCGGCGGATCCGGGTCGAGTCGGTCACAACGCCATCGACGATCGGCACGTTGATATCCACGCGCACCAACACGCGCTTGCCGCTCAGATCCATGTCATCAAGGGTATTCCAGCCCATCCTCAGGCTCCTTCCGGTCTTTGGCAAATGTCTTTGCCGCTGTTTCGGAGCTTTTGCGCCTGCAGTCAATGCTCACGCTTGGCATTCAAGGTCTCTGGCCTTAGGTATCTGGCAAAGCAAACACGACAGGAGGGCCAGATGGCCGAGATCAAGGACCCGGAAAACACCATCATCATCGAGCTGAAGGACGGCAATGTGGTGATCGAGCTGCTGCCGGATGTGGCGCCCAAGCACAGCGAGCGGATGAAGGAACTGGCCCGCGCCGGTGAATATGACAACGTGGCTTTCCATCGCGTGATCGACGGCTTCATGGCGCAGACCGGCGATGTGCAGCACGGCGACATGGAAGACGGGTTCAACCTGCGCATGGCGGGCACCGGTGGCTCCGACCTGCCGAACGTTCCGGCGGAATTCTCCAAGCTGCCGCATGACCGGGGCACCCTGGGCGCGGCGCGCTCTGCCAACCCGGATTCTGCCAACTCGCAGTTCTTCATCAACTTCAAGGACAACCACTTCCTGAACGGCCAGTACACCGTCTATGGCCGCGTCATCGAGGGCATGGAGCACGTGGATGCGATCACCCGCGGCGAGCCGCCTGCGCAGCCCGACCGCATGATCAGCGTCAAGGTGGCCGCAGATGCTTAAGCTTGCCGCAGCCCTGACCCTGATTGCGGGTTCTGCCTTTGCCTCGGGTCTGGAAATCCAGATCGCGGGCGAGGGCGCCAATGGCACCGTGAAGATCGACCTGTTCGAAGATGTCGCGCCCAAACATGTGGAGCAGATCACTGCATTGGCCGCCGAAGGCAAGTATGATGGCGTTGTCTTTCACCGGGTGATCGAAGGCTTCATGGCGCAGACCGGCGATGTGCAATATGGCAAGCTGGGCGCTGACATGCGGATGGCGGGCATGGGCGGGTCTGACCGTCCCGATCTGCCGGCCGAGTTCTCTGACGTGGCTTATGACCGCGGTGTCGTCGGCATGGCGCGCAGCCAGAACCCCAATAGCGCCAACTCGCAGTTTTTCATCATGTTCGCCCCGGGCCACTTCCTGAATGGCCAGTACACCGTGGTTGGCAAGGTGACCGAGGGAATGGATGTGGTCGATGCCATCAAGCGCGGCGCCGGACAGAACGGATCCGTGATCGGTCAGCCCGATGTGATGACCAAGGTCACTGTTACGGACTGATCTGTGACGGTCTGATTGGAAAAACGGTCTCCCCGCAGTATCGCGCTGCGGGGAGGCGCCTTTTACCGCTTGCTAGCCGCCGAAGATGAACAGTTCGGCCTCAAGCAGGGCGTTCTGGTTCGTGTCCAGAATGCGCAAGCTTACATCATCAAATGAAATGACAACGTCCTGACCGTCCTGCTCAAAGGACAGGTCGGTCATCTGCCGCGCGCCGGTTTCGATGCTGATGCGGTCTTGTGCCAGTTCGAAATCCGTAATGGTGTCATTGCCATCGCCGCTGCGGAACACGAAGATATCCCGTCCGGCGCCCCCTGCAAGCCGGTCATCGCCATCGTTCCCGCGCAGGGTGTCTTTGCCCTTGCCGCCGCGGAGCGTATCGGAGGCATCGCCACCATCCAGATAGTCCGCGCCGCCATGGCCCAGCAGCCGGTCGTCGCCATCGCCGCCATAAAGGCTGTCCCGTCCCCGGTTGCCGAGGATCTGATCCGCCCCGTCACCACCGAAGATCACATCATTCCCGGCGCCGCCGCGCGCGAGGTCATCGCCGCCGCGCAACTGGATCTCATCGTCGCCCTGCAATCCCAGGAACATGTCATTTGAGCCGCCACCTTCCAAGTAATCGGCGCCGGTGGTGCCGGGTGTCGGCTCGGCGGGTTCCTCTGGTTCTTCCGGTTCAGGGTCGGTTCCCGGCAGATCTGCGTTCAGATTGATGACACGATCATCCAGCGCCAGAATCTCCACATTCCTCAGCTGATCGGTGCCCCATTCGCTGCTCACCTCAATCCCCTGACCGTTGCGCGTGATCTCAACCTCGGAAAAACTGCTGCGCAGGATAAAGGTATCGGTGCCGGAGCCGCCATCTACGGTGTCATTGCCGCGGTTCAGCTCAATCCGGTCGTTGCCCAGACTTGTATTCCACCGCTCGTCTGCAGAGCTGCGCGACACGACCCTGTCGTCGCTTTCGAAGAGGAACTGTGCCACCTGGACGGGGGAGTATGTACGGAGTTGGTTGTAACTGAGCGAGAAGTCCCGCACCGAAGCCACGATTTCCCCGTTCTGCAGCAGAGTGATACTGGTCACGTTCCTTTGGTCGGGAGAAACCGCTGAAAAGTCGCCGCGTACCTGCCAGGTGTGGCCATTGCTCCCACGTGCCTCGATTAAACGGGAGTTCACCCGGACGGCTTCTGCGCCGGTAAGATCGCGATGGACGAGCAGGTTGGAAAAGGCATGTGATCCGCTTGGGTCGTGGATGGTGATGGTGGACATATTGGCTCCAACAGGCGGGCGGCGAAGCGCCGGAAATCAGTTTTTGAGGCGGGAAAGAAATAGAGAAGACCTAGAAATACACGTGTGGTTTTGACTGTCCTATTTGGCTTTGGGTTGCTGGTTTACTCTACCAATGCGTGAGGGTGCGCCGCAATAGCATGGTTAAACAATAGTTAATGCCTAAGGTCGGAGATGCGAGGTGAGATCATCTGCAGTGGGCGCACATGCACGGTTGTTGCGGGTGTATTTGCAACCCGCATCAACCGTGCATGTGCGACGCCCTCACCTGAGGGGCCACACATGTTGGTCGCGTCCTTCGCCCTGGATCAGAACAGGAAGTTGTCAGCCTGATCAATGTCCGACAGCTGCGCGTTTTCAATCAGAATGGTCACGTCGGAAAAGGCGACCAGGACATCGTCACCCTGTTGGGAGATCTCCAGCTGCCTGAACCGGGAGGCGCCCAGGCCGATTTCGATGTGATCCATGCCGACAGTGAAATCGGAAATGGTGTCATTGCCATGGCCCTTGCGGAAGGCAAAGACATCGGCCCTGTCGCCACCGGTCAGCAGATCATCACCCTTGGCACCGATGAGGGTGTCGCGCCCTTGGCCGCCCTCAAGGGTGTCGTTGCCAGAGCCGCCATTCAGCGTATCGCCGCCATCGTCACCTCTCAGGTGGTCATCGTGGTTGCCGCCGTTGATCTGATCATCGCCCTTGCCGCCCTGCAACGTATCGTTGCCGGAACCGCCGTTCAGCGTATCGTTTCCATCGTCACCACTGAGCTGGTCGGCGTGCCTGCCACCGTTTATCTGATCGTCGTGATCTCCCCCTTCGAGCGTATCGATGCCGGAACCGCCATTCAGAATGTCATTTCCGTCACCACCCGTTAGGTCGTCATTGTGGTTGCCGCCATTCATTTGATCGCGGCCCTCGCCGCCCAGAAGGCGGTCCCGACCGTGGCCCCCATCAAGGACATCGTCGCCACCGCCGCCGCTGAGGCGGTCAAAACCGGTGCCACCGATGATGGAATCGTCGCCACTATTGCCAATCAGCCTGTCGTGACCCTCCGCGCCGTCCAGGCGATCATCGGAATCGTTGCCGAAAATCAGGTCATCTCCCGAGCCACCGTTGAGCGTATCATTGCCTCCCGATCCGAACAGCGTGTCATTTCCGGTCAAGCCATTCATCACGTCGGCACTCATGGTTCCCTCCATGAGATCCTCGGTGGACGTGATCTGTTGATCACCCGATATCGGATTGCGGGTTCCGTCCCCAATTGTTACCGCAAGAGTCCGGTCCAGAAATTGAAGGTTTTCAACCGAGGTGAAGGTATCCTTCCCGTCCAGGGTCCTGACAGTGATACCTCTAAACCCACTGACCGTGCTGGTTTCAAAGGTTGCGCTGGCAAAGGTGGCGTTGATGATCAGCCTGTCGGTGCCGCTTCCGCCGTCAATCGTGTCGTCGCCGCTCCCCGGGTTGATTGTGTCATCGCCGGCGCCTGCCTCCCAGCGGTTTCCCCTCGTGGAGGTGACGTTGAAGGTGTCATTGCCCTGGGTGGCGTAGGTGGTGAAAGAGTTAGAGCCAACGTTGGAATAGCTGGTGAACGGAACATCAAGCCCCGTGGCCGAAAACGCGGTGACGCCTTCGATTTGCAGGGTAATGTTTCGGATGGTCCCGGTTACCGTATAGCCAGTCGAATAAAAGCTCCCGGAGACCGAATAGAAAACCGATTCCCCCCGGTTGTTGATACCGGTTAGGGATACCGTCGATGTGCTTGTCGTGACCGGCGTGATATTCCTTATGTAATAAGTTTGCAGGTCTCTGACCGACCAGGTTTCGGTTGAATTGTTGATTGTAAACGTTGCCATTGGGTCTTCTTCTTTGGGTATTGGATTTCTGAATTATTGGATGTGGGTCACAGATCAGGATCAGATGTGGCAGGTCTCAGATCAGTTGGGGCGGGTGCAAGAGAGGGCCGAGGCACTGTCCGGGCTGGCGTTGAATTCTGCTTGGGGACAGGTAACGCCCTGAACCCGGACGGGTTTTCTTGTCAAATCAGCATCCCCATTCAAGGCCCTGCAGTGGAAAGCGTGGCTGAAATCCGCGCGTGCACGTCAGATCTTTGTACAACCTGTGAATGATGCCTTCAAGGCGCATGTTTAAAAAAAGCTTAAGTTAAGGCTGGCACGGGATAAGCTCAGCCGCCGCAATAGCGCAGGCTCCACACTCAAGCTGGGTAAAAAGAAAACGCCGCAAGATCTTGCGGCGTTCATAGGTTTGCAGACCGGGAAATGCCCGATCAGGCAAGTGAGGCGTCAGCTGTCCGACTTGGCGGCGGCAGGTGCTGCGGCAGCAGCTGCCGGTGCGGCCTTTTTGCCTCCGGGGTTCAGCGGGTCATCCTGACGCTGCACGGAGCCTTCGAAATGGGCGCCGCTCTCGATGGCGATGGTCTTGTGAATGATGTCGCCCTCAACCCGTGCGGTCGAGGTCAGGCGTACCTTGAGGCCGCGCACGCGTCCCACGATCCGACCGTTGATCACCACGTCATCGGCGGTGACTTCACCCTTGATGGTGGCGCTTTCACCGATGGTCAGCAGGTGCGCACGGATATCGCCTTCGACGGTGCCCTCGACCTGGATGTCGCCGGTGGTCTTCAGGTTGCCGGTGATGTGCAGATCAGAGCTGAGCAGCGATGCGGGCGGCTTGGCCTTGGGCGGGCTGGCCTTGAAATCGCTTGCAGGCGCAGCGGCGGGCGGCGCGCTTGGCGTTGCGGCAGCTGGGGTTGCTTCGGCCTGCTTGGGCCCGGGCTCGTTGATTTTGCTTTTAGAAAACATTTCGTGCAGCCTTGATGTAGGTCATAGGGTTTACGGGTGTTCCGTTGACCCGCACCTCGTAATGAAGGTGGGTCCCGGTGGACCGTCCGGTGTTACCCATATCAGCAATGTGATCCCCGCGCGAGACCCTTTGACCGACCTTCACGCGGAGTTTGGAGTTATGGGCATATCTGGTTTCGATGCCAAAGGCATGGCGAATGGTAACCAGCCTGCCATAGCCGGACTGCCAACCCGCATGGGTGACAACGCCGTCGGCGGTGGCAAAGATATCGGTGCCGGTGCGGCCGGCAAAATCGGATCCCTTGTGCAGCCGACGTCCGCCCGTCTTGGGATCGCGCCGGTAGCCATAACCTGACGTCTGGCGCACCTGGCCCAGGTTCACCGGCGTGGCAAAGGGCGCTTGCTGCGCGGCCATGCGATAGAGGTTCAGCTGGTTGAGCTCATTGAGGATCCGGTTGGCCCGCAATTCCTCGGCCGTGGGTTCCTCACCGCGCGTGGACAGCGCCAAAGGGGCCAGCGGCCCACCCTGACCGTTATAGCCGCGCCGGACCTGTTCCAGGATGCGGTCGGGCGCCATGCCCGCCTTGCGGAACATCTTGTCCAGCGGGGTCACGGAAACGGTGACCGCCTCTTCCAGCTGGCGGAAGATCTGGTTGTTGCGCTCGTCCATCAGCTTGAGTTCCATCTCAAGCGAATCCCGTTCCTGAAGCGCGGAACGCGCATCCGAGCGGATCTGATCGCGCTCCCCGGCGGTTTCGGCCAGGGCGGTGGAGAGGAACTCCATCTGCAGCGGGGCGATGGCTGCGGCCAGTTGCGTGTTGCCGTCTGCTTCGGTTTCCTTGCGCAACTCGGCCAGGGTCGCGCGGGCACTATCGCGTTGGCTCATGGTTTCGCGCAGGGTGGTCTGGATCACCTCGATGCCGGTTTCCAATTCGCGGCGCCGGGTTTCAGAGGCCAGAAGTTCCGACTGCATGTCCGAAATCTGCGCCAGGGCGGCATTGAAGCGCCGCTGGGCCGCCAGCGCCTCTTCGGCGCGGCTGTCGCGTTCGGAGGCAATTGCATCCAACCGGCTGCGGTAGGTCATCTGGTCGCGCTTGGCCTGTTCACGGAAATTCCCGGCGCCGATACTGTCCATCAGGACGATGGCCGTGGCGATGATCGACCAGCCGACAAACAGGCCTGTTCCGATGACGGCCACCAGCTGTGTTTCCGGTCGCAGACGGATGAACCGGGTATCGGTATCGGATTTCAGGAAAACGCGACGTTCCGGTAAGTGACGCTCCAGAAAGGCGTGAATTTTGATAGTCAGACGTGTCGGCACGCGCTGATCCTTGTTCCATCCCATTTGTCATGATGTGCCCCGTCAAGGCGCAGACCATGGCCCATTTGAATAGCCAGACCGCCCTGCTTGGGCAAGTCTGTTGACCAATTTGAAGGGAATTCCTGCTGTCAGGCCGGGCAATTGGCGGAATACTGCCGGGCGCCCCCGGTGGATCAGTCGAGCTTGGGTTGCGCCCCTGTCTCGGTAAGCGGCCAGTAGAAATCGGGCGGCAGCCCCGCCTCGGCGCGCTTTTCCTCGTTGAACGGGGGCTTCAGGGTGCTGTGGAAATACTTGCGCACCAGGGCGTGGAAGACGTCCTTGGGGTCCAGGTTCTCGCGGCCGCAGAGGAAATGAAACCATTTCGAACCATAGGCCACATGGCCGACTTCCTCGCTGTAGATCACCTCAAGCGCCTCGACCGCCTGGGTGAGCTTGGCCTTGCGGAAGATCTCGATCATGCCGGGGGTAACATCCAGCCCGCGTGCCTCCAGCACCATGGGCACCACCGCGAGGCGGCCCATCAGATCCTCTGCGGTGTCTTCCGCCGCGCGCCACATGCCCGCATGGGCGGGCAGGGCGCCATAATGGCTACCAAGGCTTTCAAGGCAGTCGCACATCAGGTTGAAATGTTTCGACTCCTCATCGGCCGATTTCACCCAGTCGTCAAAGAACCCCATCGGCATGGGGACATGGGAAAAGCGGGCGATGATGTCCCAGTGCAGATCCACGGCGTTGAGTTCGATATGGGCAACGGCATGAAGGAGGGCGATACGCCCCGCTTCGGAGCCGGGCTTGCGTTTGGGAACGTCGCGCGGGTCCAGCAGTTCGGGTCTTTCCGGGCGGGCCGGTTGCAAAGGCGGGTTGGCCGTGCCGATCGCGATGTCCGGCGCCTCCCCACGCCGTGCAGCGAACCAGCGGGCGGCATGGCGGCGCGACAGAGCGGTCTTCTCGCGGCCGTCGGCGGTGGTGAGAACCTCGGTGGCCATCTGTGCAAGGGAAAGGGGGGTGTCGCTCATAGTGCCTCTACCTGAATTGTGCCTCTGGCTGATCTGTGCTGTCCCCGGTTCCTGCACCTTCGGTCGGTCTTTGGCAATGGGGGCGGAATGGGAACTCCTCGGGCAGGCTCCCGCCCGTCGTCGATCATTTGAGGAAATGATCTCCTCCCGTTGGGCCCGGCGCCGCGCATCGCGCGGCGCCGGGCCCAAGGCCGCCAAGGGCAGGGCCAACAAGCCCTGTTCCGCGGGCGCGGGAGCCCCACCGGATGATTGGCGTTGAAAGGATACGGGCGGCGGTGTTCGCTCAGAGCGCCGTGACCGCTTCCAGAACCTCTTCCACGTGGCCATCGACCTTGACCTTGCGCCAGATGCGCGCGATGCGCCCTTCGGCGTCGATCAGGAAGGTGGAGCGTTCGATTCCCCAGTGTTTCTTGCCGTACATGTTCTTTTCCTTCCACACACCGTAGTCCTCGCAGGTGGTGCCGTCCGCATCGGACAGCAGGGGCGTGGTCAGCTCATGTTTGGCGACGAATTTGTCGTGTTTTGCCACCGTATCCTTGGAAATTCCGAATACTGCGGCGCCCGCATCGGCAAAAGCCTGCAAAGATGCTGAAAACCCAATGGATTCCTTGGTGCAGCCCGGCGTATCATCGCGCGGGTAGAAGAACAGAACGACCGCCTGGCCCTTGAGGTCCGCGAGGGAGACCTCGCCACCGCCATCACGGGGCAGGTTGAACAGAGGTGCGGGAGTGGAGGGGGTGAGATCGGATGGTTCGGACATTGTGGTCTCCGCTTCGTTTCACAGTTTCGGGTGCCATAGATAGCCTATGGTAGGCAAAGGAAAAGAACAGATCGAACCTTTGGCGCATCATCGCGAGTCCGACGGGCCAGAGGCCGCGCGTGCCGAACCCGTGCCGGGGCCTGCTGATGCCGTGGCCGAGCAGGCGCAGGACTTGCGCGCCGCCGTGCCCTGGCGTCTGCGGGCGCTCAAACGGATGGTGCGCCTTGTCGCAGTGCTGTGCCTGATCGCCGCGGGAGCCCTCTATTTCGGTATCGGGACCCGGCTTGATGCGCCGCAATGGCTGCGTCAGCGGGTGGAGGCGCGGCTGGAACAGAACCTGGGCGGCTTGAAGATCGAATTCGGTCAGATCCACATGGTGGTGAACCGCGGCTGGCGGCCCCGGATCGGCCTGCGGGATGTCGCCCTGATCCAGGCTGATGGAACTCCGGTCGCACGGCTGGCGGATGCAGAGGTCTCTCTGGCCATGCGTCCTTTGCTGAAAGGGCAGATCCAGCCCAAGAAGATCTGGCTGAGCGGGCTCTTTGCCTCTTTGCGGCGGGGGGCTGACGGCAATTTCCAACTGAGCTTCTCCGAGGCGGGATCGCCCTTGCGGTCGGCCTCGGACCTGCCACAGCTGATCGAGCACTGGGATGCGCAGTTTGAACGGCCTGAGCTGGCTGCCTTGACCGAGGTTGCGACCGAAGCGCTGACTCTGCGCTATGAGGATGGCCGTCTCAATCGGGTCTGGACCCTGGATGGCGGCTCTGTACGCTTGGCGCGCGAGGGCAAGAGCCTTGCGCTTTCGGGAGGCTTTTCGGTGCTCAGCGGTCGGCAATACGTCGGCACGGTTGAGGCCAACTACAAGTCGGATATTGGCGATGCATCGGCGGATTTTGGGTTCCTGATCAGCGAGATCGCCAGCGAGGACATTGCGGTGCAGGCGCCGGCCCTTGGCTGGCTGCAGGCGCTGAGGGCACCGATCTCCGGGTCCTTGCGGGGCGGCCTGGGCAAAGAGGGCGAGCTGTTGACCCTGTCCGCCAGCCTGCAGATCGGCAAGGGGGTGATCCAGCCGTCGCAGGAAACCCGGCCGGTCCCGATCGAAAGCGCACATAGCTATTTCACCTATTTCCCCGCCGAGCAGGCGCTGCGGTTCGATGAGCTGCAGGTCAAAAGCGGCTGGGTTTCGGGAACGATGGAAGGCCGGGCCAATCTGAGCGGGATCGAAAACGGCCGCCTGACCGAACTGGTCGGGCAATTGCGGTTTACCAATCTCCTTTTGAACCCGAACTACCTTTACGACAGGCCGCTCGAACTGGCGGGCCTGCGCGCCGATTTCCGGCTGGAGCCGGATCCCTTCCGCCTGCAGCTGGGGGAAATACTGGTGCGCGATGGGAAGTCACGCATTCTGCTGGACGGCTCCGTCGCTGCCCGGCCCGAAGGCTGGACCTATGCGCTCAACGGTCGTGTGGACCAGATGTCGGTTGACCGGATCAAGGAGCTGTGGCCCTCCGCCGCGCCTCCGAAACCGCGCCAATGGGTCCGGGAGAACCTGTATCGCGGTCGTGTCGTCGATGGGCATGTTGCGTTGCGCGGGGCGGGGCTGGAAAAGCCGTTCCTGCATGTGGATACCAGTTTTGCCGGGGTCGAGGCCCGGTTTCAGAAACACATGCCGCCCGTGCAGGAGGCCGCGGGCCAGTTCAGCCTGCATGGTACGCGGCTGGTGGTCACGGCAAGCGCGGGAACCGTCATGGCCGAGGACGGCGGTGCGGTCGATGTCACCGGCACCTCCTTCATCATCCCGGATACCTCGGTCAAAGGTGGCGCACCGGGGATTGTTCGGGTGCAGGCCTCCGGGTCGGTGACGGCAGGCCTGTCGCTGCTGAATCGGCCGCCGCTTGCGGTGATGTCCAAGGCAGGCCTGCCGGTGACCCTGGCAGAGGGGCAGGCCCATGTCACCGGGACCCTGTCCTTGCCCCTGCGCCAGGGGGTGACACCGGAGGAGATCCTTTATCACTACACAGGGGAAGTCAGGGATGTGCACAGCGCGGTGCTGGTGCCGGGGCAGGAGGTTGCAGCGGATCGCTTGCAGCTGAGCGGCGATCAGGGCCATGTCACCCTCTCGGGCGACGGCACCCTGTCCGGTATCCCGCTGCAGGCGACCTGGCGGCAGGAGATTGGCCGCGATGCCGATACAACCAGCTATGTGAATGGCGAAGTCACCCTCTCGGAAGCGGTGTTGGAGGCTTTCAACATCGGCCTGCCGCGCGGCTCGGTCTTTGGGGAGGGGCAGGCCCGGTACGACCTGCGCCTGACACCGGGGGCGCCGCCCGAGTTGAGCCTGACCTCGGCGCTGGAGGGCATCGGCCTGCAGATCCCGTCCTTGAGTTGGCGCAAGCCGGAAGCCAGCAGCGGCCTGCTGGATATGATCGTGACGCTGCGCAGTGAGCCTTCGGTGGACCGTCTGCGCCTTGAGGCGGCGGGGCTGAAGGCCGAAGGCACCGTGACCACCCGCGAGGACGGCAGCCTGGACCGGGCGCTGTTCAGCGCGGTCTCCCTTGGCGACTGGCTGCGGGCTCCCGTCGCCATTGTCGGGCGCGGCACTGCCGCCCCCGCCATCCGGATCGAGGGCGGCATGATCGACATGCGCCGCGCCCCCTTCACCAGTTCCAGCGGCAGCACCGGTTCCGCTGACAGCGGCGCTTCGGGGCCGATCACGCTGGCTCTGGAGCGGCTCCAGGTGACCGACAGTATCGCGCTCAATGGCTTCAACGGCGCCTTTGTCACCCGTGGCGGGTTTCGCGGCGAATTTGCGGCGCGGCTGAACGGGCAGACGCCGCTGACCGGGATCGTGCTGCCGGAACAGGGCGGCACGGCAACGCGGATCAAATCGGAGGACGCAGGGGGGATCTTTCGTGCCGCCGGCGTGTTGCGGCACGGGCAGGGCGGGACATTCGACATGACCCTGGTGCCCGCCGCCCGGCCCGGCGAATACGACGGGCGCATGACCGTGCAGAACACCCGCGTCAAGGATGCGCCCTCGATGGCGGCCCTTGTCAATGCGCTGAGCCTGGTGGGCCTGGTCAACGAACTCTCCGGACAGGGTATTTTGTTCTCAGAGGTGGAGGCCAGCTTCCGGCTCGGCGCCACCCATCTGATTGTTCATGAAAGCAGCGCGGTCGGCCCCTCGATCGGCCTCTCCATGGATGGGAACTACGATCTGAACACCTCGGAGCTGGATATGCGCGGGGTGATCTCGCCGATCTACATGGTCAATGCCATTGGCAGCGTGCTGACCCGCAAGGGCGAGGGATTGATCGGGTTTGCCTTCCGGTTGCGCGGCAGCTCGGATGATCCGAAGGTGCAGGTTAACCCGTTGTCGGGTCTGGCTCCGGGCATATTAAGAGAGCTGTTCCGCGGTCGCGCACCGCAGGTGCCGGGGCAGGAACCGGCGGCCGCGCCGCCCACCAGCGGCCCCCTGGCGCCGGAAAAGAAGCCGACTGCGCCCGCCTCCGCCCAGGGGGGCGAACGCTGACAATTTCCGTGGTAAAGCGAAGGCAAAGCCCCTATATGGCCGCCATGAAACTGAGCGACTTTGATTTCGACCTGCCCGAGGATCTGATTGCAACCCGTCCCGCAAGCCCCCGCAGTGCGGCGCGTTTGCTGGTGGCACAGGGGGCAGAGATCACCGATGCCCATGTCTATGACCTGCCGGACTGGCTGCAGCCCGGTGACCGGCTGGTCCTGAACGATACCAGGGTGATCCCGGCGCGCCTGTCGGGCCTGCGCCATCGCAGCGGTGCCCAGGGGCAGACCGCCGCCCGGATCGAGGTCACCTTGCTGGAACCGGGTGCGGATGGCACCTGGACCGCGCTGTTGAAACCTCTGAAAAAGGTGAAGATCGGCGAGACGATCCGTTTTGCCGAAGGGTTCGAGGCGGTTCTGGATGCAGTGACGGACGGGCAGGGCGCGCTGCGTTTCAACCTAGAGGGCGATGCCTTCGAGGCGGCGCTGTCAGAGGCGGGCGCCATGCCCCTGCCACCTTATATCGCGGCCAAACGCGCAGCGGATGACCAGGACAAGACCGACTATCAGACCGTCTGGGCCAAGAATTCCGGTGCCGTGGCGGCGCCGACCGCATCGCTGCATTTCGACGAGCCGCTGCTGAAAGCCCTGGCGGCAAAGGGCGTCAGCTTCACCTATGTGACCCTGCACGTGGGGGCTGGCACCTTTCTGCCGGTCAAGGTCGAGGATGTGACCACCCACAAGATGCACGCGGAATGGGGCTGCGTCAGCCCCGAGGCCGCCGCCGAAATCTCTGCGACCAAGGCGGCGGGGGGACGGGTCATCCCGGTGGGGACAACCGCCCTGCGGCTGATCGAAAGCGCCGCCCGCAGCGGTGAGATCGCCCCTTGGGAGGGAGAGACAGACATCTTCATCTACCCCGGTTTCACCTTTCACGTGGCCGATGCGCTGATGACCAACTTCCACCTGCCGCGGTCGACCCTGATGATGCTGGTCTCGGCCCTGATGGGGCAGCAGACTATCCGAGAGATCTATTCCCATGCGGTCGAGAACCGCTATCGCTTCTTTTCCTATGGCGATGCGTCGCTTTTGATCCCCCCTACGGCGGCGGCGGATCAGACCTGACCTGCCTGCCGCGGCAGGGTGTCGAAAGGAGCTGCAGCGGGCGGGCACTGAAACACCGGTGCCGGGCCATGAAACTGTGCGCCATGGTCGTGCCTTGCAAGATTGCCCTTTCCCCGGTTTCAATGCGAGGCTAAGGGGCACAGGAATGCATGGCGCGGCGTTCCTTCTGTCCGGGTGGACAGGGTGGCGCGCGGCTGGAAAGGAATACGAGCAATGTGGCAGGTGCTGTCGAGCGCATGGGCGCTGCTGTTGGGCATGGGGATGCTGATGATCGGCAACGGTCTTCAGGGCACCATCCTGGGCGTGCGCGGCGATTTGGAAGGGTTTTCCACGCTTGAGATGTCCTTTGTGATGTCGGCCTATTTCGTTGGCTTCCTTGGCGGATCGCGCATGGCGCCCGAGATGATCCGGCGGGTCGGCCATGTGCGGGTCTTTGCGGCACTGGCTTCGCTGATCTCGGCGGTGATGATTCTTTATCCTGCGATCACCAACCCCTTTGCCTGGATGGCTGGGCGCGTCCTGATCGGCTTTTGCTTTTCCGGCGTGTATGTCACCGCGGAAAGCTGGCTGAACAATGCCGCCGACAATGCCAACCGGGGCAAGGCGCTGTCGCTTTACATGCTGGTGCAGATGCTGGGGATCGTCTCGGCCCAGGCGCTGATGCTGGTGGGCAACCCGTCGGGCTACGAGACATTCGTGATCGCCTCGGTGGTGGTTTCTGTTTCCTTTGCGCCGATCCTGTTGTCGATTTCGCCGACACCGGCCTTTGACACCACGAAACCGATGAGCCTGCGCGAGCTGATGCAGGCCTCTCCGCTGGGCTGCGTCGGCATGTTCCTGCTGGGGGGGGTCTTTTCGGCGCAGTTCGGGATGAGCGCGGTCTACGCCGCATCCGCCGGGCTGCCGCTGCCGCAGATTTCACTGTTTGTCGCCACCTTTTACGTTGGCGCATTGGTGCTGCAATATCCGCTGGGCTGGATCTCGGACCGCGTCGATCGCCGTGTCGTGATCCTGTTTGCTGCGGCCTTCAGCGGCGCAGCGGCGGTTTTGGGCATGGCCCTGGGCGGGAACTTTGTATTCCTGTTGGCGGCGGCCTTCCTGATCGGCGGTATGACCAACCCGCTCTATTCGCTGCTGATCGCCCATACCAATGATTACCTCGACTACGACGACATGGCTGCGGCCTCGGGCGGGCTGGTCTTCATCAACGGCCTGGGCGCCATCACCGGACCGCTGATCACCGGCTGGTTGATGGGGGAGAACGTCTTTGGCCCGCCGGGCTTCTTCCTGATCATGGCGGTGCTGACCTTTGCCCTGGCAGCCTATGCGGCCTACCGGATGACGCAGCGTGCCTCCATTGCCGCGGATGAATCAGGCTCCTTCGCGCCGATGGCGCCGACCGGGTCGCCGGTTGCGGTAGAATTTGCGCAGGAATATGTGATCGAGACCGAATTGGAAGAGCAAGAAGCCGCGCAAGAGCATGGATGATTGCGCTAACCTTCGGAATTCGTGAGCAATATTTCACCAATTGTCGGTCCTGTTGCAAAACGTGACGCTGTGGTGACTTGAAATGCCACGGCTAATTCCGCTGAACTTGCCCTATGGTCATGTAAGTGGAGTAGGCAAGATGGTAGGCCCCGAAGAGATCCTGGAATTCTGGCTGGACGAGGTCGGAGAAAAAGGATGGTACCTGCAGGATGAAACCCTGGATGAGACCATCCGGAGCAAGTTCCAAACCACCTGGGAGGCGGCCTGCGAGGGGCGGTTCTCGCTTTGGCTGACCTATCCCAGCGGCACGCTGGCCTATATCATCCTGACCGATCAGTTCCCGCGCAACATGTTCCGTGGCTCTGGGCAGGCCTTTGCCTCTGACGGCATTGCCCTTGCGGCGGCCAAGAATGCCGTTCACCGTAAATGGGACCTGAAGATCGACGAACCCGCGCGGCAGTTCTTCTACCTGCCGCTGATGCATTCGGAAAACCTTTGTGATCAGGAGCGTTGCGTGCGCCTGCTGAAGGAGCGGATGCCTGAACGGGGCGACTCGAACCTGCTGCATGCCCGGGCGCATCGCGACGTGATCCGCAAGTTTGGCCGCTTCCCCTATCGCAACGCGGCGCTGATGCGGCACAGCACCTCTCCGGAACGGGCCTATGTCGCAGGCGGCGGCTACGGCGAAACCGTGCGCATGCTGCAGGCGGCGGGCTGATCTGCCCGCCCTTCCGAAGGCCCTGCTCCCGAAATGTTCATCGCAGGTTTAACGAAAGCGAGATTGCGGTGTCCCGCAAACTAGTTTAACGGTAAACTAGTTTTGATCGAGCTGGGTGAGGGATACCATGGCCGCACAGAGTTTTGACGTGATCGTAATTGGCGCAGGCCCCGGTGGCTATGTGGCCGCAATCCGCGCTGCACAACTGGGCCTGAAGACCGCCGTGATCGAGCGCGAAAATCTCGGTGGCATCTGCCTCAACTGGGGTTGTATCCCGACCAAGGCGATGCTGCGCTCGTCCGAAGTATTCCACCTGATGCATCGCGCCAAGGAGTTTGGTCTCAAGGCGGATGGCATCGGCTATGATCTGGATGCAGTGGTCAAACGTTCGCGCGGGGTGGCCAAGCAGCTGTCCTCGGGCGTGGCGCATCTTCTGAAGAAGAACAAGGTCACCGTGATCATGGGCGAGGCGACGATCCCCGCCAAGGGCAAGGTCACCGTGAAGACCGACAAGGGCACAGAGGAACTGACCGCCAAGAACATCATCCTGGCCACCGGCGCCCGTGCGCGTGAACTGCCGGGGCTTGAGGCGGACGGCGATCTGGTCTGGACCTATCGCCATGCGCTGACGGCACCGCGGATGCCGAAGAAATTGCTGGTCATCGGATCCGGCGCCATCGGAATCGAATTTGCTAGCTTCTTCAACACGCTGGGCGCCGATACCACCGTGGTTGAGGTGATGGACCGGGTGCTGCCGGTCGAGGATGCCGAGATTTCCGGCATGGCGAAGAAAGCCTTTGAAAAGCAGGGCATGAAAATCATGGAGAAATCCATGGTGAAGCAGCTGGATCGTGCAAAGGGCAAGGTCACCGCCCATATCGAAACCGGCGGCAAGGTCGAGAAGATGGAATTCGACACGGTGATCTCGGCCGTGGGGATCGTCGGCAATGTCGAAGGTCTGGGGCTGGAGGCGCTTGGCGTCCAGATTGACCGAACCCATGTGGTTACCGATGCCTTCTGCCGTACCGGCGTCGAGGGGCTTTATGCCATCGGCGATATCGCGGGCGCGCCCTGGCTTGCCCATAAGGCCAGCCATGAGGGCGTCATGGTGGCGGAACTGATCGCAGGTCAGCATGCGCATCCGGTGAAACCCGAAAGCATCGCAGGCTGCACCTATTGCCATCCTCAGGTCGCAAGCGTCGGCTATACCGAGGCCAAGGCCAAGGAGCTGGGATATGAGATCAAGGTTGGTCGCTTCCCCTTTGTCGGCAATGGCAAGGCCATCGCCCTGGGTGAACCTGAAGGCATGATCAAGACGATCTTTGACGCCAAGACCGGAGAGCTTTTGGGCGCGCATATGATCGGCGCCGAGGTGACCGAGCTGATCCAGGGCTATGTGGTGGGGCGCCAGCTGGAAACCACCGAAGAGGATCTGATGAACACGGTCTTCCCGCATCCGACCCTCAGCGAGATGATGCACGAAAGCGTCTTGAACGCCTTTGATCGCACCATTCACTTCTAGCCCCATCCGCATGGGGTGCTGAACGCCCGAGGCCTGCAGGGCCTTGGGCCTTTTCTGTTTCCGCTGGACGTGCCATTCCGTTCTGGCAACGGGCCGATACCGTCTTTGGCGCGGTTTGATTGAACTGAGTATTGGGAAACCGCTATGGCGACGCGCGAACACACTCGCTGGGGGCTGATCCTGCTGATCTGGGGCGCGGGCCTGGGGGCTGCCGCGCAATACGGCAAGGTCAGCGTGGTCTTCGACCAGATGTCAGCGCTGTTTTCGGGCACAGGCAGCGCCATCGGGTTCACCGTGTCGCTGGTCGGCTTCCTTGGCATCCTTCTGGGCGTCATCGCGGGTATGGTGGTTTCGGCCTTCGGATTTCGCCGGACACTGGTGGTCTGCCTCGCAGGTGGGGCGCTGATGTCGGCACTGCAGGTGCTGGATCTGCCATTCGGCATCTTTCTGGCGACCCGCGTGATCGAAGGCCTGTCGCATCTGGGCGTTGTGGTGGCTGCCCCGACCTTGATTGCGCAGCTCAGCGCGAACCGCCATCGTGGCGCTGCGCTGACCCTGTGGAGCACCTTTTTTGCGGTGTCATACGCGCTGTTGTCCTGGCTTGGCGTGCCGCTGGCGCGAGCCTGGGGCGTTCAGGCGCTGTTTGGCGCCCATGCTGTGATCATGGCTGGGCTGGCGCTGGTCCTGGCCCGGGCCTTGCACGCGGTGCCGGTGCCAGAGCGCCAGCCGATGCCGAAACTCTCTGCCATGCCCCGCCTGCATCTGGAGATCTTCCGCTCCCCCTGGCTGGTGGCCCCGGCGGCGGGCTGGCTGTTCTACACCATCTGCTTCGTCGCAATCCTGACCGTTCTGCCCCCCTATCTGGATCCGGCCTGGCGGGGTTTTGTGATGGGGGCGATGCCGCTCACCTCCATCGCGGTCTCCATGACCCTTGGCGTGGTTCTGCTGCGCCGTTTCAGCGCCGTGACCCTGGTGCAGGTTGGATTTGCCTTGAGTGCCCTGTCGCTGCTCTGGCTGTGGCTGGAGCCGGGCGCGCCGCTGGGTTGCCTGGCGCTGGCGGGGGCGCTGGGGTTGGTGCAGGGGCCAAGCTTTGCCTCGGTCGCGCAGCTCAATACCCGCGCCGCCGATCAGGCGGCTTCCAATGGCGCCATGGCCATGGCGGGCAACCTGGGCAATACCATCGGGACGCCGCTGATGGTCTGGGTCCTGGGCGCGGGCGGCTATAACGCCATGCTGCTGGTGGCGGCGATTGTCTTTGCCTCTGGCTGCGTTGTGCATGGCCTGTTGGCCGCTCAGCGCAGAAAATCAGATGTTCGCTGAACGTTCTTGATTTTGGGTTGGAGACTCGGCCAGCTTTGCCTATCTCTAGGGGCAAGCACCGGCGTCCAGGCCGGATGCGGGTATTGGGGGCTTTCATGGCTGAGCTGAAGACCATCGAGGTGCGCGGCGCGCGCGAACACAACCTGAAAAGCATCGACGTGGATATTCCGCGCGATGAACTGGTGGTGATCACCGGTCTTTCGGGCTCGGGCAAATCCTCGCTGGCCTTTGACACCATCTATGCCGAAGGGCAGCGCCGCTATGTGGAGTCCTTGAGCGCCTATGCGCGCCAGTTCCTCGACATGATGGAAAAGCCCGATGTGGATCACATCAGCGGCCTCAGCCCTGCGATCTCGATCGAGCAGAAGACCACCTCGAAGAACCCGCGTTCGACCGTCGGCACGGTGACCGAGATCTACGACTACCTGCGCCTACTGTTTGCGCGCGCGGGCACACCCTATAGTCCAGCAACCGGCCTGCCGATCGAGGCGCAGCAGGTGCAGGACATGGTTGACCGTATCATGGCGCTGGAGGAGGGCACCCGGGGCTACCTGCTGGCCCCCATCGTGCGCGACCGCAAGGGGGAGTACAAAAAGGAATTCCTCGAACTGAGGAAGCAGGGCTTCCAGCGGGTCAAGGTGGATGGTGAATTCTACGAGCTGGACGAGCCGCCGACGCTGGACAAGAAGTTCCGCCATGACATTGACGTGGTGGTGGACCGGATCGTGGTCCGTGAAGGGCTGGAAACCCGGCTGGCAGACAGTCTGCGCACCGCGCTGGATCTGGCGGATGGCATTGCGATCCTTGAAACCGCCCCGCGCGAAGGCGATCCCGAACGCATCACCTTCTCGGAGAATTTCGCCTGTCCTGTCAGCGGCTTCACCATCCCCGAGATCGAGCCGCGGCTGTTCTCCTTCAACGCGCCCTTCGGGGCCTGCCCGGAATGTGACGGGTTGGGAATGGAGCTGTTCTTTGACGAACGGCTGGTGGTTCCGGACCAGAGCCTCAAGGTCTATGACGGGGCGCTGGCGCCCTGGCGCAAGGGCAAGTCGCCCTATTTCCTGCAGACCATCGAAGCCATTGCCAACCATTACGAGTTCGACAAGAACACGCCGTGGAAGGATCTGCCTGCCCATGTGAAGCAGGTCTTCCTATATGGTTCGGGCGACGAGGAAATCGCCTTCCGCTATGATGAAGGCGGGCGGGTCTACAATGTGACTCGTGTCTTTGAAGGCGTCATTCCCAACATGGAGCGGCGTTACCGCGAGACCGACAGCAACTGGATTCGCGAGGAATTCGAACGCTACCAGAACAACCGTCCCTGCGGGGCCTGCGGCGGCTTCCGCCTGCGGGAAGAGGCGCTGGCGGTCCGGATTTCCGATATTCACGTGGGGCAGGTGGTGCAGAAGTCCATCCGCGAGGCGCTCGCCTGGATCGAGGATGTGCCGAACCACCTGAGCGTCCAGAAACAGGAAATCGCTCGCGCCATCGTCAAGGAAATCCGCGAACGTTTGGGGTTCCTCAACAATGTGGGGCTTGAGTACCTGACCCTCAGCCGCAATTCGGGCACCCTTTCGGGTGGCGAAAGCCAGCGGATCCGGCTGGCCAGCCAGATCGGCTCGGGGCTGACCGGCGTGCTATACGTGCTGGACGAGCCCTCGATCGGCCTGCACCAACGCGACAACGACCGGCTGATCACCACGCTGAAGAACCTGCGCGATCAGGGCAATACGGTGATCGTGGTGGAACATGACGAGGATATGATCCGCCAGTCCGATTACGTTTTCGATATCGGCCCCGGCGCGGGGGTGCATGGTGGCCAGGTGGTCAGCCACGGCACGCCAGAGCATATCGCTGCCGATCCGGCCTCGATCACCGGGCAGTATCTGTCAGGCACGCGCCAGATCGAAATTCCCGCCACCCGGCGCAAGGGCAACAAGAAGAAGATCAAGGTCGTCAAGGCGACCGGCAACAACCTGAAGGATGTGACCGCGGAATTCCCCTTGGGCAAATTCGTCTGCGTCACCGGCGTGTCGGGCGGCGGCAAATCGACCCTGACGATTGAGACCCTGTTCAAGACGGCGTCCATGCGCCTCAACGGTGCGCGCCAGACACCGGCACCTTGTGAGACCATCAAGGGGCTGGAGCATCTGGACAAGGTGATCGACATCGACCAGCGCCCCATCGGGCGCACGCCGCGGTCGAACCCCGCGACCTATACCGGCGCCTTTACCCCGATCCGCGATTGGTTCGCAGGCCTGCCCGAGGCCAAGACGCGCGGCTACAAACCAGGGCGGTTCTCCTTCAACGTCAAGGGCGGGCGCTGCGAGGCCTGCCAGGGCGATGGCGTCATCAAGATCGAGATGCACTTCCTGCCGGATGTCTACGTGGAATGTGAGACCTGCAAGGGCAAGCGGTACAACCGCGAAACGCTGGAAGTCACTTTCAAGGGCAAGAGCATCGCCGATGTGCTTGATATGACAGTGGAAGAGGCGCAGGGCTTCTTTGCCGCCGTGCCGTCAATCCGCGACAAGATGGATGCGCTGATGCGGGTGGGCCTTGGCTATATCAAGGTGGGCCAGCAGGCCACGACCCTCTCGGGCGGTGAGGCACAGCGGGTGAAGCTGTCGAAGGAACTGTCGAAACGCTCCACCGGGCGCACGCTCTATATCCTCGATGAACCCACCACCGGCCTGCATTTCGAGGATGTGAAGAAGCTCTTGGAGGTGCTGCACGAGTTGGTGGAGCAGGGCAATTCCGTGGTGGTGATCGAGCATAACCTCGATGTGATCAAGACCGCCGACTGGATCATCGACATCGGCCCCGAAGGCGGCGATGGCGGGGGCGAGATCGTCGCGACCGGCACGCCCGAGGACGTCGCGAAAGAACCCCGCAGCCACACCGGGCGCTACCTCAAGCCGATGCTTGAGGCGCAGAAGGTCGCGGCGGAGTAGGTAAACTGAGTAGGCGGACTGGCCCCCATTGATACAGTGGGGGCCTTCCTTACTTCTTCATAGGGCAGGTGTTGAAGCCCAGGATCGAATAGAGCGGGCAGGTGCCCAGAAGGCCGGTTGCCAGCGGCACCACGCCGATCCACATCCACCAGCCGTAGCCCATCAGCGCGCCGACGATGAGTAGCGCTCCGACGACGATCCGCAGGATCTTGTCCAGACCCCCAACGTTGTTTGCAAACATGGTAATTCCTTTCCTCGTTATGGCGGCAGGCTAGCGTCTGGCTGGCTGGGAAAACATGATATGGGTCAAGGAAAAGGGGCGGCGCCATTTGGCCCGCCCCCATTGTCTGATCGGTCTTGGTGTAGCTGAGGCTCAGTCGCGGCTGCGTTTCTCGAAACGCGGCAGCATGGCAGAGAAATCCATGCCCATGCCGTCTTCGTTCTCGACGAACTGAGTGTAGAGCGCCTCGGCCAGTTGTCCCATCGGGGTGTCGGCATCGGCGCTGCCTGCGGCCTGTTGCGACAGGCGCAGATCCTTCAGCATCAGCTCGGCTGCGAAGCCGGGCTTGTAATCGTTGTCGGCGGGCGATTGCGGGCCGACACCCGGCGCCGGGCAATAGGCGTTCATGGTCCAGCTATAGCCCGAGGAGGTGGAGACCACATCGAACATCTTCTGCCGGTCCAGGCCCAGCTTGTCGGCAAGGGCAAAGGCCTCGCAGGTGGCGATCATGGTGACGCCAAGGATCATGTTGTTGCAGATCTTGGCCGCTTGCCCCGCACCCGCATCACCGCAATGCACGGCCTTCTGGCCCATGATGTCAAACAGCGGCTTGGCCTTCTCGAACGCCTCGGCAGAGCCGCCCGCCATGAAGGTGAGCGTGCCGCCCGCGGCCCCGCCGATACCACCCGAAACCGGCGCATCCACCGGCAACAGGCCAGCGGCAGAGGCTTTCTCGGCAACCGCGCGGGCCGAATCCACATCGACGGTGGAGCAATCCACGAAAGCCGCGCCCGCTTGCATCGCCGGGATGATCTCATCCGCGACGGCGCGCAGGATCTGTCCGTTGGGCAGCATGGTGATGACCACATCGGCACCCGCAGCGGCCTCGGCGCCAGAGGCCGCCAGGGTGACGCCCTCGACAGTGACCTTCGCCATGTCAAAGCCGGTCACGTCATGACCTGCGGCGGCCAGGTTGGCGGCCATCGGGCCACCCATGTTGCCAAGGCCGATAAATCCGATCTTCATGGGGTTACTCCTCCTCAAATGTCAGTGTATCCGCGCCGAGCGGCATCAGCATCTGGCTGACGGCCACGGCGGGCACGATACGATCCGCATATTGCCACTTGGGCTGGCGGTCCTTGTCAATGATCTGGGCGCGGATCCCTTCCAGGAAGTCGCCCTTTTCCATCGACCGGTAGGTGAAACGATATTCCAGATCCAGCGCCCGCTGGATGCTGAGCGTGGCGCCGCGCAACCGGTGCAGGATTTCCGCCGTACAGGCCATGGAGAGCGGCGAATTACGCAGAAGGGCCTTTTGCGCGCCCTTGGAAAACTCCGACTGCGCCATGTTCAGGTCGGTCAGGATATCGCCGAGAGTCTCACCGGAAAACAGCCGGTCGATATCGCTCTGCATGGGTTCCAGCGTGCCCTCGGGGGCGGTTTCTGCGGCCTCTGCTAGGATGTCGGGATTGCCGTCCTGCTCCAGCGCTGCGATCAGCCCACCCCATTTCTCTTTCGGGATGTAGTGATCGGCGAACCCCGCATAGATGGCGTCTGCCGCCTTCATCCGACCGGCGGTCAGGCCCAGGTATTCGCCCAAGCGACCGGGGGCCAGTGCCAGGATTAGGGTCCCGCCCACATCGGGGATCAGGCCGATCCCGGCTTCGGGCATGGAGATCTGGCTGCTTTCGCAGACAACCCGGTGAGTGCCGTGACAGCCGATGCCGACGCCGCCGCCCATGGTGAAGCCCTGCAGGAAGCTGACCACGGGTTTCGGATATTCGAAAATGCGCGCATTCAGACGGTATTCGTCCCGCCAGAAGGTGCGACCATAGCCGTAATCGCCCGCCTTGCCGGTGGCGTAAAGCTCGGCAATGTCACCGCCCGCGCAGAAGGCCTTGTCGCCTGCGGCGTCGATCACCACCAGTTTAACGGCATCGTCCTGGGCCCAGTCTTTCAGCGCGGCATCAATCGCCATGCACATGTCATAGGACAGGGCGTTGAGCGCCTTTTCACGGGTCAGCGTGATCCGGCCAGCTGAGCCGGTCACGCGAATGTCGATATCGCTCATCTGGGGCCTCAGCGGTTTTCAGACAGCATGTGGCGGGCAACGATCACGCGCATGATCTCGTTGGTGCCTTCCAGGATCTGGTGCACCCGCAGGTCGCGGACCAGTTTCTCGATGCCGTAATCCGCCAGGTAGCCGTAGCCGCCATGCAGCTGCAGGCACTGATCGACCACTTTCGATCCGGCCTCGGTCACGAACTTCTTGGCCATGGCGCAGAATTTGGTGGCATCCGGCGCGCCCTGATCCAGCTTCCAGGCGGCCTGGCGCAGGAAGGTACGCGCGGCTTGCAGTTCGATCTCCATATCCGCAAGGCGGAACTGGAGGCCCTGGAACTGGTCGATGGATTTGCCGAAGGCCTTGCGCTCGCTCATGTATTGCAGGGTCATGTTCAGCGCGGTCTGCGCCGCGCCCAGCGAGCAGGAGGCGATGTTCAAACGGCCGCCGTCCAGGCCCATCATGGCGTATTTGAAGCCCTGGCCCTCTTCACCGACCAGGTTGTTCGCGGGGATCTTGCAATCGTCGAATTGCACCTGCGCGGTGGGCTGGCTTTTCCAGCCCATCTTGTCTTCAAGCCCGCCAAAGGACAGGCCCGCGGTGCCATCCTCGACATAGACGGTGGAAATCCCCTTGGGGCCATCCTCTCCGGTGCGCACCATGCAGACATAGGCATCCGAATAGCCGCCGCCCGAGATGAAGGCCTTGGTGCCATTGAGGGTGTAGCCTTCATTGCTACGCTCGGCGCGGGTCTTCAGCGCCGCCGCATCCGAGCCGGATCCCGGTTCGGTCAGGCAGTAGGACAGCACCGTGTTCAATGTCAGAACGTCGGGCATCACCCGCGCCTTCAACTCATCGCTGGCAAAGGTGTCCAGCATTTTGGCGCACATGTTGTGGATCGACAGGAAGGCCGCAACCGAGGGGCAGGCCATCGACAGGGCTTCGAACACCAGCGTTGCATCCAGCCGGGTCAGGCCCGAACCGCCGCCGTCTTCGCTGACATAGAGACCGCCGAAACCCAGCTCACCCACCTTGGGCCACAGATCCTTGGGGATGGTGCCTTCTGCCTCCCACTGGCGGGCAAAGGGGGCGATATTGTCCTGCCCGAAACCATAGGCCATATCGAAAATGGCGGTTTGCTCTTCTGTCAAAGCGAAATCCACGGCGGTTTCCTCCCTAAGGTTTCCTGAATTGAACGCTTGTTAATTTCTACAGGGAGAGGGTCCCGCAGGCAAGCTGCGCCCGTGCAAATTCATTCTGCAAGAATGAGCTTGCCCGAGACAGCCTGAGCGGCGGAATAAGCCGACGGAAACCGGGGAAGACGGTCTAGAGGATGCGCACCTGTGTGCCGATCTGAACCATCTCGTAGAGTTCCTCGACGTGCTGGTTATATAGCCCGATACAGCCGGACGAGCTTTGGCGACCGATCTTGCGGGTGTCATGGGTGCCATGCACCAGATAGGCGGGCCAGGTCAGATACATGGCGCGGGTGCCCAGGGGGTTGCCGGGTCCGCCATTCATGAAGGCAGGCAGGCTCGGGTCGCGTTCGCGCATGTTCGGCGTCGGCGTCCATCTTGGGTTCTTGGCCTTGCGCACCACTTCCGTGTAGCCGCGTTTGGTCAGATCTTCGCTCATCGGAACAGAGGAGGGGAACAGCCGGTAGGTCTCCCCGTCGCCCCCCCAGTAGTGCACCGCGCGCGAGGTCACATCGGCAAGCAGGCAACCGACGCCCAGCTCTTCGAAATGATCCTGCCAGCTCTGCTGGGCAAAGGCCGAGATATTTCGCTTCACGGCTTCGGTGTCGCGGATCGGCGCCTCATCGGTCGGAAAGGCATCTGTCGATTGCGCCCGCAAGATCGCGGGGCTGGCCAATGTACCTGCCAGGCCAAGCAGAGTTGCGCGACGTGTGATCCGGGGTGCCATGGGGCCTCCTGTAGTGTGGGTGGGTCTGCTCATTGTTTTCCGCAACATATTCGGTTGTGTGAATTTGGCCAGAGCGCTTTGCACGATTTCGGGCCCTCTCACGCAGATGTGTTTACAGATCGGCGGCGTTGCAAGCCCCCGGATGGGCCTCCTGGCAAAAAAGCAAAAGCCCCGGCGCATGGCCGGGGCTTTCACTGTCATGAGCTGAGTGGACCTTAGTCCATCGGCTTGAAGTTGAACTCGCCACCTTCGCGGATGCCCGAGGGCCAGCGCGAGGTGATGGTCTTGGTGCGGGTGTAGAACTTGAACGCATCGGGACCGTGCTGGTTCAGGTCGCCGAATGCGGATTTCTTCCAGCCGCCAAAGGTGTGATAGGCCAGCGGTACCGGGATCGGCACGTTGATGCCGATCATGCCGATGTTGATCCGGTTGGCGAAATCGCGTGCGGTGTCGCCATCGCGGGTGAAGATCGCGGTGCCGTTGCCATATTCGTGGTCCATGGCATAGCCGAGGGCCTCTTCATAGGTTTTTGCACGCACGGTGGACAGGACCGGACCAAAGATCTCTTTCTTGTAGATATCCATGTCGGTGGTCACGTTGTCGAACAGATGCGGGCCGACAAAGAAGCCGTCTTCATAGCCTTGCAGGTTGAAGTTCCGGCCGTCGACGACCAGTTTCGCACCTTGCTCCACACCGGTTTCCACCAGGCGCAGGATGTTTTCCTTGGCGGCGGCGGTCACCACCGGGCCGTAATCCACATCGTTGCCTGCGGTATAGGGTCCGACCTTCAGCTTTTCGATGCGCGGCACCAGCTTTTCGATCAGGCGGTCGGCGGTTTCTTCACCCACCGGAACCGCGACCGAGATCGCCATGCAGCGTTCGCCTGCCGCGCCGTAGCCTGCACCGATCAGCGCGTCTGCGGCCTGGTCCAGGTCCGCGTCGGGCATGATGATCATGTGGTTCTTGGCGCCGCCGAAGCACTGAACGCGCTTACCCTGCGAACAGCCGGTGCCGTAGATGTATTCGGCGATCGGGGTGGAGCCCACGAAGCCAACCGACTGGATGGTGTCGTTGTAGAGGATCGCGTCCACCGCTTCCTTGTCGCCGTTGACGACCTGCAGGATGCCCTTGGGCAAACCGGCTTCTTCCATCAGTTCGGCCAGCATCAGCGGCACAGAGGGGTCACGCTCGGACGGCTTCAGGATGAAGGCGTTGCCGCAGGCGATGGCGGGCGCGAACATCCACATCGGGATCATGGCCGGGAAGTTGAACGGGGTGATGCCCGCGGTCACGCCCAGGGCCTGACGCATGGAGTACATGTCGATGCCGGGGCCGGCGCTGTCGGTGAACTCACCCTTCAGCATCTGCGGCGCGCCGATGCAGTATTCAACCACTTCCAGGCCACGCTGCACGTCACCGGCGGCGTCGGGCAGGGTCTTGCCGTGCTCGCGGCTCAGGGCCTCGGCCAGCTTGTCCATGTCGCGGTTCAGAAGGTCGACGAACTTCATCAGCACGCGGGCGCGGCGCTGCGGGTTGACCGCGGCCCAGGCGGGCTGCACCTGCGCTGCGATGGCAACGGCCTGGTCCATTTCTTCCTTGGACGCGAGCGGCACCTTGGCCTGCACTTCGCCGGTTGCCGGGTTGAAGACATCGGCAAAGCGGCCGGATGTGCCTTTGACGTGTTCGCCGTTGATATAATGAGTGAGTTCTTGCATCGGAGTCCTCCCAATAGAGTTCGGCGGCATCCTAGGCTTGCAAAAAACACTGGAAAAGGGGAAAGATTTCAAAGAGGCTTTGCAGGAACGCAAGTCCGGCCATCGGTGATCCCTAATCAGATCCCGGTGAACGGTAAAGATAGTCGAGGAGGAACCCGGCATGGACCCGCAATGGGATGATATGAAAGTCTTTCTGGCGGTGGCGCGGGAGGCGAGCCTGTCCGGCGCCGGGCGGGTTTTGAAGATGGATCCGGCCACGGTGGGACGCCGCATTGCGAGGTTCGAGGCAGCGCTGGATACGCCGCTTTTTGTGAAATCGCCGCAGGGCTATGCCTTATCGGCCTCAGGCGACCGGCTGCTCGCCCATGCCGAAGCCGCCGAACAGGCCATGCGGGCAGGCCAGGAAGCGCTGAGCGGCCCCAGCGATACCCTGTCGGGGCAGATCCGCATCGGTGCCCCGGACGGCAGCGCCAATTACATCCTGCCGCAGGTCTGCGCTGCGATCGGCGAGGAAAATCCCGACCTTGATATCCAGATCGTCGCCCTGCCGCGGGTGATCAACCTGTCGCGCCGCGAAGCCGACATGGCGGTCACCGTCAGTGCGCCCACGGCCGGTCAGCTTCTGGTGCAGAAGATCACCGACTACAAATTGCACCTGGTGGGGTCGCGCCATTATCTGCGCAATCACCCGCCGCTGGAGGCGCTGGAGGATCTGAAGGGCCACCGGATGATCGGCTATATCCCGGACATGATCTTTGACCGCGAATTGGATTATCTCAGCGACCTGGGGATCGAACGGGTGGCGTTGGCCTCCAATTCGGTTTCGGTACAGATCAAACTCGCCGCCGAAGGCACCGCGCTGTGCGTTGCGCATGATTTCTCGCTGCCCGCGCACCGGGTGCTGCGCAAGGTCCTGACCGACAAGATCAGCCTCAAGCGCAGTTTCTACCTGGTGCGTCACCAGGGGGACCAGCGCAGCGAACGGTTGAACCGGTTTGCCGAAGCCCTGTCAAAGGGGATCCGCGAAGAGGTGGCCCGTCTGGAGGCCCTGACCTGACGGCCCTGACTTGACAGCGCGGCTCCGGGCAGATCGGCTCCGTCAATCGCAGCAATCAACCTGTTCAGCACCGGACATTTTCTTGACTTGCATCTCTATTGCGGCAACGCTGGAAATTACGCAATAAAATTACAAGTTGGAGGGTTCATGCTGGTTCAATCGATATTGAAATCCAAGGCAAAGGCTGGGGTGGTCACCATCTCTCCGGATGCGCCGGTAGCGGATGCGGCCAAGCTGTTGGCAGAGAAGGGGATCGGCACGGTTGTGGTCTCTTCGGACGATGAGACCGCGCTGGGGATCCTGTCAGAGCGCGATATCGTGCGGGAGCTGGGCAAAAGCGGATCCGGCTGCCTGAGCTGCCAGGTCAAGGACTACATGACCAGCAAACTTGTCACCTGCACCAGCCATTCCAATGTGGAAGAGGTCCTGCAGCAGATGACCGACGGGCGCTTTCGGCACATGCCGGTGATCGAAGAGGGCAAGATGGTCGGGCTGATCTCCCTTGGTGATGTGGTCAAGGCCAAGCTGGCCGAGGTCGCCATGGAAAAGGATGCCCTGGAAGGCATGATCATGGGGCATTGACCCCGAAGGCCCGCCGCGAAATCCGGGGCGGGCGCATTTGACGCGCCGGAACGGGGCTTTCCGTATTTTCCCCCTCTTGCCTTGGGCGGCGCAAATATGTTTGCGTGCGCCCGAGTTCTGAGGCGGCAGGAGGGGCCCCATGCGTGTAGGCTTGTACCCAGGCACATTCGACCCAATCACTTTGGGTCATATCGACATTATCCGTCGCGCAAGCGCGCTGGTGGACAAGCTGGTGATTGGCGTTGCTATCAACCGTGACAAGGGACCGCTGTTCTCCCTGGAAGAGCGCGTTGCCATGATCGAGGCGGAATGCGCCAAGCTGTCCGAGCAGACAGGCACGGAAATCGTCGCGCACCCGTTCGAGAACCTGCTGATCGACTGCGCCCGTGATGTGGGTGCGCAGATCATCGTGCGCGGTCTGCGCGCGGTTGCGGATTTTGAGTATGAATTCCAGATGGTGGGCATGAACCGGGCGCTGGACAGCTCGGTTGAAACCGTCTTTCTGATGGCCGAGGCGCGGCATCAGGCGATTGCCTCCAAGCTGGTGAAGGAAATCGCGCGGCTGGATGGGGATGTGTCGAAATTCGTAACCCCCCTGGTCAATGAAGAGCTGCGCAAGCGGCTCGGAAAGTGAGGCCAAACCATCGGCTGTTAATCGGACGGTTGTTAAGCGGAAAAGCCGGGCCCTGTGCCCGGCTTTGCTGTATCAGCACGGCAAGCGTGCCATTGGTGCTGCCAGGCCGAACTAGCGCCAGAAGGCGACCCAGTGGATCAGCTCGAACAGCTTTTTGCCAAGGAAGACCAGATGGGTGTCGCCAAAGAGGGTGATGTCCACTGAAACAGCGGCAATCAGGATCAGTCCCAGCACGATGGCGATTTGGTTTGTCATCTCTGATCTGTTCCTAGAAAAACGCCCGCCCAGATAACCTGAGCGGGCGCAAAACCTCAAGGCTTGTCACGATTTAGGAGGCGTGCCTCAGGTGAGGCGGCCCATCGCGGTGGCGACATCGGCCATGCGCACCGAGAAGCCCCATTCGTTGTCGTACCAGCACAGCACGCGCACCATGCGGCCCTCGACCACGCGGGTCTGGTCCGGTGCGAAGATCGAGCTTTCGCTGGAGTGGTTGAAGTCGGTGGAAACCAGCGGGGCAGGCTCATAGCCCAGAACGCCCGCCATGCGGCCTTTGGAGGCCTCGGCGACCAGCGCGTTGATTTCCTCTGCGGTCACCTCCTTGGCGGCGCGGAAGGTGAGATCCACGGCCGAGACATTGGGGGTGGGGACGCGGATGGCAGAGCCATCAAGACGGCCCTTGAGGTTCGGCAGAACCTCACCCAGGGCCTTGGCGGCGCCGGTGGAGGTGGGGATCATCGACATGGCGGCCGCGCGGGCGCGGTAGAGATCCTTGTGGCGGCGGTCCAGGGTCGGCTGGTCACCGGTATAGGCGTGGATCGTGGTCATGATGCCGCTTTCGATGCCGACACCTTCGTCCAGGACCTTGGCGATGGGCGCCAGGCAGTTGGTGGTGCAGGAGCCGTTCGACACCATGCGATCCGCGGCGGTCAGCTGGTCGTCGTTGACGCCAAAGACGATGGTCTTGTCGACGTTCTTGCCGGGGGCCGACAGCAGGACCTTGCCCGCGCCGCGCTCCAGGTGCGCCTTGGCCTTTTCGCCGTCGTTGAACTTGCCGGTGCATTCCAGGACGACATCGCAGCCCTCCCAGTCCAGCTCACCCATGTCGTAGGTGGAGAACATCTTCATGTCGCCACGGCCGAGATTCATGGTGCCGTCGCCGATGGTCACCTCGCCGGGGAAGCGGCCATGCACCGAGTCGTATTTGATCAGATGCGCTGCGGTTTCCAGCGGGCCGGTGGCGTTCACCTTGATCACTTCGATATCGTCACGGCCGGATGCCGCGATGTGCGAAAGGGTGCAGCGTCCGATACGGCCAAAACCGTTGATCCCGACTTTGATGGTCATTGGTATCTCTCCTGGCGAGCAAAACTTGCGCCGGATATAGACGGGTTCGTTAAATCCCTAAAGGGGCAAAAAGGGCGAAATGACAGCGTGTTAGCGCAAAACCTTACCGGTGGCGGTAACGGTTTTGCGCTGGTGGCGATAACGATGGCTTCTCATTGCCGCGCTGCCGCATTGGTGACTGGTTCACCTTGCCTGTGGGACCGGATCGGTTAGGCTGCGGTCAAATCGGTGTGTAACAATGAGGAATCCCGATGAGCGGTTTACTGGCATTGCTGGATGATGTGGCAGGCATTGCCAAGGTGGCGGCGGCGTCTGTCGATGATGTTGCGGCCCAGGCGGCCAAGGCCGGGGCCAAGGCGGCGGGGGCGGTGATCGATGATGCGGCGGTCACCCCCAAATATGTGCACGGCTTTGCCGCCGAACGGGAACTGCCGATCATCTGGAAGATCACCAAGGGCTCGATCAAGAACAAGCTTTTGATCCTGCTGCCCATCGGGTTGTTGCTGGCGAACTTTGCGCCCTGGCTGATTTCGCCGCTCCTGATGCTGGGGGGCGCCTACCTGTGTTTCGAGGGCGCCGAGAAGATCTACCATGCCCTGGTGCCCCATGATACAAGCCACGTCTTCCCCGAGGATGAGCCGGGCGATCCGGCCCATCTGGAAGAGCAAAAGGCGGCCGGTGCGATCAAGACCGATTTCATCCTGTCGGCAGAGATCATGACCATCGCCCTGGCGGCGATCCCGGACAGCAATATCTGGATGGAGGCGGCGACCCTGGCTACGGTCGGCCTGGGGATTACCGTGGCGGTCTATGGATCGGTCGCGCTGATTGTGAAGGCGGATGATGTCGGGCTCTACCTGGCGCAAAACGCGCGGCTGGGGCTGACCCGTGCGCTGGGGCGTGGATTGGTCCATGCGATGCCGGGTTTCATGAAACTGCTGACCATCGTGGGCACTGCCGCGATGCTGTGGGTAGGCGGATCTATCGTCATTCACGGGATGGAGGAGCTGGGATTTGGCTGGCTGGGTCATCACATCCATGACTGGGCCTATGCCATCGGCCATGCGGTGCCGGACGCCTGGACCGGCTTTGTCGAATGGCTGGCCAAGGCGGGGATGGATGGCGTGTTTGGGGTGGCCCTGGGCATGATCCTGATCCCGGTTGCAACCCGCATCATCGCTCCGCTGGTCGGCGCGGTGGCGGGAAAGACGTCGTCCCATTGACCGCCAAGCCTGAGACCCCGCCTCTTGTGGTTTTTTCCGACCTGGATGGAACCCTGCTGGATCATGACAGCTATTCTTGGCAGGCGGCTGTGCCTGCCTTGACGCGTCTGGCCGAAATCGGCGCGCCGGTGGTTCTAGCCAGCAGCAAGACCGCAGCGGAAATCGCTGTTCTGCAACGGGAAATGGGGCTGTCTGCGTATCCGGCGATTGTCGAGAACGGCGCCGGTATCTTGGGGGAAGAGACGCCGCCCCAGTATGAACGTCTGAGGGAGGCATTGGACCAGATCCCCGCAGATTTGCGTCAGCAGTTTCGCGGCTTCGGGGATATGGCGGTGGAAGAGATTGTCGACGCTACCGGTCTGTCGTCAGAGCAGGCCGCGCGGGCGGCGCAACGCATGTTTTCCGAACCTGGGCTCTGGAGTGGATCGGAGGCAGAGCGGCAGCGGTTTCAAGCGGCGCTTGGTGAGGTGGGTATCACGGCCCGCTATGGCGGGCGGTTTCTGACCTTGTCCTTTGGTGGGACCAAGGCAGACCGGATGGAAGAGATCATCACCCGCTATCGCCCGCGCCACACGGTTGCCCTGGGCGATGCGCCCAATGACGTTGAAATGCTGGAGAAGGCCGATTTCGGTGTCATCATTGCCAATAAATATAGCAAATCCCTGCCGGTGCTGAAAAATGAGGCAGGGGGCCGTGTCCTGCGCACGATAGAGGCTGGGCCTTCGGGTTGGAACCGGGCCATGATGGAGCTGCTAGACAGGCTGAATTTGCGCAGATGAGAGGCAGGCATGGTAGATTTTCATCAGAACGGGAACATCACGACGCTGCATAACCTGCGCACCCGGTCTTTGGATGAAATGAACTACGAGCTGGAAACATTTGCCCAGTCGCGAAAAATCTCCCTGATCCTGCCGTGTCTCTACTCGGAACTGGAAACCGAGGCGATGCCGAAAATCGTCTCGGAACTTGCCAAGGTGCGCTACCTTCACCGTATCGTTGTCGGCCTTGATCGCGCCGATGAGGCGCAGTTTCGCCATGCGCAAGCCTTCTTCAAGGATTTGAACCAGAACCATGTGGTGATCTGGAATGACAGCCCGCGGATGAAGGCGCTTGGCGCCCGGCTGGAAGAGATGGGGCTTGCCCCCAGTGAACAGGGCAAGGGCAAGAATGTCTGGTCCTCCATCGGCTATCTGATGAGCTGCGAAGACAGCGCGGTGATGGCGATCCATGACTGCGATATCCTGACCTACACCAACGAGCTATTGGCACGGCTGGTCTATCCGGTGGCCAATCCCAGCTTTCCCTATCAGGTGGCCAAGGGGTTTTACGCGCGGGTCGGGCAGGACCGGCTGAATGGGCGGGTGACGCGGCTGTTGGTCAGCCCTTTGTTGATCGCGCTGAAACGGGTGATCGGGGATCGTGATTACATCGATTACCTGCGCAGCTTTCGCTATCCGCTGTCGGGGGAATTCGCCATGCGGACCAGCATTCTGCCGGATCTCAGGATCCCGTCTGATTGGGGTTTGGAGATTGGCGTCTTGTCCGAGGCCTGGCGCAACCTTGCGCCCAAGGCGGTCTGCCAGGTGGAGATCGCGGATTCCTACGATCACAAGCATCAGGACCTCAGCCCCGAGGATGCGCAGGCAGGCCTGAACCGGATGTCGGTGGATATCTGCAAGGCGATCTTCCGCAAGCTGGCCGCCGATGGCACCGTATTCACCACCAATATCTTCCGCACGCTCAAGGCCACCTATTACCGCAGTGCGCTGGATCTGCTTGAAGCCTATTACGCCGATGCCAAGATGAACGGGCTCAGCATCGATCGGCACAGCGAGGAACGCTCGATCGAGCTTTTTGCCGAGAATATCATGCGGGCGGGGCAGTTCTTTCTCGATAACCCGCATGAAACTCCCTTCATCCCCACCTGGAGCCGGGTGCATGCGGCTGATCCTTCCTTCCTGCGTGACATGCAGGCGGCCGCAGCCGCTGATATCGATGAATATCAGTGACTTGTAGGTATCAGTGCAGGTTGGTGATCCAGCGGCACTGATAGGGCGCAAGGGTGATGGTGCCATCCATCATCGCCACGTGATCACCTGACAGGATATCCACCCAGGAGTCTTCCTCGATCAGGTTCAGGTGATGGGAGGGCAGCGCGACCGTCTCCTTGCTGACGTTATGCAGGGCAAAGATCGACTGGCTGCGATCCAGGCTTTGCCGCCACAGGGCAAAGACCCGCGCATCGCCTGAATTGAGGGTGAACTGCGTGGCGTTGGGGTGAAAGGCGCTCTGTTTCTTGCGCAGCTCCAGCCGGTGTCTCAGGGTTGCCAGGACGCGGGCCTGCAGGCTGTCCTCATCCTCCAGCAGCATGCGCAGGTCGCCATAGTCCCAGCGGTGGCGGTTGATGGCCCGGTTCATGCCGCGCTTCTTGACTGAGGCATGATCGTTCGGGGTCGCCAGCAGGGAATGGATGTAGAAGGCGGGAATGCCTTCCAGCGCCATCACGATGGATTGGGAGCAGATGAAGCGCTCAAAGTGATAGGCATCCGGCCCGTCGAAGGTTTCGGTCAGGGCCTCGTAGAAGGTGGTGTTCAGCTCATAGGGGGATTCGCCGCCGCCGGGCATGGCGCGCATCGAGACCAGCCCGCCCGATTGGCGCACGGTGCCGATCATGCGCTGCTGTTCCTCGGCGCTCAGTAGCCCTTCGGCAGGGCGCATGCCGATCCCGTCATGGCTGGCGGTAAAGTTGAAATAGGCACAGCCCAGGGGGGCGGGGGGCATCGCCTTTTGCCATTCCACCAGATGGCGCGCCTCACCCGATAGCATGGCATGCAGGATCAGGGGTGGCAGCGGGAAGTTGTAGATCATATGCGCCTCGTCCCGGGCGCCGAAATAGCTGAGGTTTTCGGTCTTGGGCACATTGGTCTCGGTGATCAGCACCACCTTTTCCGCCGTATTGTCGCACAGCATGCGCATCAGCTTGATGATCTCATGGGTCTGGCGCAGGTGGATCGAGGGGGTGCCGACCTCCTTCCAGATAAAGGCGACCGCATCGAGCCGGATCATCCGCACCCCATTGTCCAGATGCAGCCGGATGATGCGCAGGAATTCCAGCAGAACCTCGGGGTTGCGGAAGTCGAGATCGATCTGGTCATGCGAAAAGGTGCACCAGACATGGCGTTCCCCCATCGCGGTTTCGACCTGTTGCAACAAGGGCGTCGTGCGCGGGCGCACCACGGCGCTCAGATCATCCTCGGGGCTGGCTTCGAAAAAGAACCTGTCATAGGGCGCTTGCCCCTGTCGGTAGGCGTTGAACCAGGCGCCCTGGCTGGAGACATGGTTCAGGACCAGGTCCGACATCAGGGTGAACTCATCCGCGATCCGGTTGATGTCGGTCCAATCGCCCAATTGCGGATTGACGCTGCAGAAATCGGAAACCGCAAAGCCATCGTCCGAGGTGAAGGGAAAAAAGGGCAGGATATGGACGGCGTTCAGCCAGCCCTTGCAATAGCGGCGCAGGAAATCATTGAGCAGGTCCAGGGGTTTGTGCTGCCCATCCACCAGGGAGTTGCCGTAGGTGATGACCAGCGCGTCCTCTTCGCTCCACATCCGGTTCCCGGGTGTTCGCCCGCGCTTGCGTCTTTTGCCGGGATCGGGCCAGAAGGCCTGGTTGATCGCGCGCGCAAAGGCTTCGGCGTCGATGTCGGGATAGATCCGTGCGATACGCGCGGTCAGGGCGCGGTGAAAGGACTGGGTCGGCTGTGTCATGTCCTGCAGTCAAACATGCGAGGCTTTGTGGGGCCAATCCCATCCTGCAAATCGGGCAGGCAAATTGAGGAGCACCGTCCAATTTTTCAGCACCGCAGGCACTGATATACGTGCTCGCCAGCAGCGCTTAGTCGTAGAACTGAGGAGCCTTTTTCAACTGCGGCCACTGTGCCGGGCAATGACCGTAGATGACCATGGCGTCTCGACCGCGGGCAAGCTCCAATATGCGCCGGGCGCTGGCCTGGGCAGCAATCGGATCCGGGGCGCTGTCGAATCCTTCGGCGATTTCATCGGGGCGGGAAATGGCATCCGAGGTCAACAAAACGGAGCCGGTTTGGGGCAGATCCAGCAGAACTGCAATCTGGCCCGGCGTGTGGCCGGGGGCCATGAGCAGGTCAAACCCGGGACCGATCGCACTGTCGCTTTCCAGGGTCAGGTAGCGGCGGTCTGGCCAATCCCAGGGTCGAACCTCGCTCCAGTATAGCGGGCGTGGCAGATCTCTTTCGGGTTTTGCAAGAATGATCTGGGCCTGCGGGAAATCAAAGAGGCCGCCGATATGATCGATATGCGTATGGGTGAGCACGAAATAGTCGATGTCATCCCCCGTCACGCCAGCACGTGCCAACTGGGCCTGCGGCAGGTTCTGGGGCGTGCAGGTCAGAACCTCTCCGAAGGTATGCAGGCGATCCTCTGCGGTGGCCTGTTCCGGATCCGCAGCGTATTTGGCGGGAAAGCCGGAATCGATCAGCACGTTCTCGCCCGCGTCTGTTTGAACCAGGAAGCCGCAGATCCCGATCTTGCGCCCGTTCGAGTGCACCCGAAAGAGACCAAAATCCAGCATGAACAGGCGCTTGGGCTTCCCGGTGAGCAGTCCCTCAGCGGGCAGGTGTTCGATCACGCCCGCCATCCTGCGGTCACGCCACCCGGTTGGCCGAAGCCGCGAGCAGCTGGCGCGTGTAGTCAGAGCGCGCATCGCCGTTGCGCATGGCATCGATGCTGAGGATCTCGACGATCTCACCATTCTGCATCACCGCCGCCTGATCACACATATGGGCGACAACGGCCAGATCGTGGGACACCATCACATAGGTCAGGTGATGTTCGGCGCGCAGATCGCTCAAAAGGTTCAGGATTTCCGCCTGAACCGAAACGTCCAATGCCGAGGTCGGCTCATCCAGCAACAGGATTTCCGGCTCGGGCGCCAGGGCGCGGGCGATGGCCACCCGCTGGCGTTGGCCGCCCGACAGCTGATGCGGATAGCGGAACCGGAAGGCCGATCCAAGCCCCACATCCTCCAGCAGCCGGTTGACCCGGTCGTCGATGTTGGAGGCGCCGTGCAAGTAGAGCGTTTCCGACAGGACCTGATCCACCGATTGGCGCGGATGCAGCGAGGCATAGGGGTCCTGGAACACCATCTGAACGGATCGGTAAAACCGGCGATCGCGCTTGGCGCCCAGCTGTTGCCCGGCAACACGCATGGTGCCCTCCCACTGGGGCGCCAATCCGGTCAACGCCTTCAGGATGGTTGATTTTCCCGACCCGCTTTCGCCGACCAGGCCAAAACTCGCTCCCTTTTCAACGGTAAAGGAGGCGTTCTTTACTGCATGAAAACTCTCGTGAGGGGCGCCGAAATAGACGTTCAGCCCGTCGATCTGCAAAGCCGGGGTCATGGGCTGGGTCATGGGCGGGCTTCCACGCTGGGGGCCTCGCGCCAGGCCGGATCGCGTTGCAACACGTCCAGCCGTGCGCGCGGTGTATCAAAGCGCGGCAGGGAGCCAAGCAGCCCGCGGGTATAGGGGTGCTGCGCCTGGTGCAGCTTGTCGGCATCGCAGACCTCGACAATGCGCCCGGCATACATGATCAGAACCCGGTCGCAGAATTGCGACACGAGATTCAGGTCGTGGCTGATGAAGATCAGCCCCATGCCGCGTTCCTTGACCAGCCGGTCCATGATCGACAGGACCTGCCCCTGGACCGAGACATCCAGCGCCGAGGTGGGTTCGTCCGCGATCAGGATCTCCGGGTTCGGGATCAGCATCATCGCGATCATGATGCGCTGTCCCATGCCACCGGACATTTCATGCGGGTAGGCCTTCATCACCCGCTCGGGGTCACGGATCGACACGGCCTCCAGCATCTCGATCGCCTTGGTGCGGGCCTCGGCGCGGGAGGATTTCGAATGCAGGCGGTGGGCCTCGATCAGCTGCGCGCCAATCGTCATCACCGGGTTCAACGAGAATTTCGGATCCTGCATCACCATCGAGATCTTCTGCCCGCGAATGGCGCGCATCTTGGCTTCGCTCAGGCTCAGAAGATCCTGATCATGTAGTGAAATGTGATCGGCCTCGATGATCCCCGGTGGCCGGATCAGCCGCAGGATGGCGCGGCCTGTCATGGATTTACCCGAGCCGCTTTCACCGACGATGCCCAGCCGTTCGCGCCCCAGGGAAAAGGAGATACCGCGCACGGCCTCGACAACGCCGGTGCGGGTGGGGAATTTGACCCAGAGGTTCTTGATGTCCAATAGCGGCGTCATTGCGGGCTGTCCTTCGGGTCAAGCACGTCGCGCAAGCCGTCACCAAGCAGGTTGAAGGCAAGCGAGACGGTGAAAATGGCAAGGCCGGGCATGGTGGCGACCCACCAGTGATCCAGGATGAACCGGCGCCCTTCGGAAATCATCGCGCCCCATTCCGGGCTCGGGGGCTGGGCGCCAAGGCCAAGGAAGCCAAGGCCCGCTGCCGCCAGGATGATCCCGGCCATATCCAGGGTCACCCGCACGATCAGCGAGGATATGCACAGGGGCCAGATGTGTTTCACGATGATCCGCAAGGGGCCTGCGCCCTGCAGGCGGATGGCGCTGATGTAATCCGAGGAACGGATCGTCAGCGTTTCCGCCCGCGCCATGCGCGCGTAGGGCGGCCATGCAGTGAGGCTGATCGCCAGCACCGCGTTCTCGATCCCGGCCCCAAGGGCCGCGACAAAGGCCAGCGCCAGCACCAGGCGGGGAAAGGCGAGGAAGATATCGGTGATCCGCATCAGGATCACATCGACCCAGCCCCCGGCGTAGCCCGATACGGTGCCCACCAGCAGGCCCGCAATGGGCGCGATCAGGGCCACCAGGGCAACGATATAAAGGGTGATCCGCGCGCCCCAGATCAGGCGGCTGAGAATATCGCGACCCAAGGAATCGGTGCCAAGGATATGTCCTTCGGATCCAAGGGGTTGCAGGCGGTTCCCAAGGTCCTGCACAAATGGATCATGCGGCGCGATCCAGGGCGCAAAAAGGGCCAGCGCGATCAGCAGCACGATGATTGCCAGCCCCGCCATGGCCATGTGATTGGCGCGCAAAGTCAGCCAGCCCTTGTAGGCGGCGGCCCAGCGAGCCTGCCTGCGCGAAGTGGGCGTTTCTGACAGGAGCCAGTCGCGCAGCGTTCCGGTGTCTTGGCTCATTTGGACCTCGGATCGAAGATTTTATAAAGAAGGTCGGAAAAGACGTTGAGGCAGATGAAGACCAGCCCAACGACAACGGTTCCACCCAGAACCGCGTTCATATCCGCCGACAGCAGCGCCGTGGTGATATAGCTGCCGATCCCGGGCCAGGAGAAGATGATCTCGGTCAGCACCGAGCCTTCGAGCAGGTTTGCGTAGCTCAGCGCAATCACGGTGATCAACTGCACCCGGATATTGCGGAAGGCATGACGCCAGATGACGGCCCATTCGCTCATCCCCTTGACGCGAGCGGTGGTGACATATTCCGCCGACAGCTGCTCCAGCATGAAGGAGCGCGTCATGCGGCTGATATAGGCCAGGCTGTAGTACCCCAGGATCGAGGCGGGCAGCACGATATGGGAAAAGGCATCCCAGAAGGCGCCCGAATCCCCGGCGATGGCGGAATCCAGAAGGATCATGCCGGTCACGCTGGGGATCATATCCTCATAGAAGATCCCCTGCCGTCCGGGGCCGCCAACCCAGCCAAGGATGCCGTAGAACAACAACAGACCCATCAGGCCCAGCCAGAAGATCGGCATGGAATAGCCCACCAGCGCCACCACGCGGGCGATCTGGTCGATCCAGCTGCCCCGGCGCACGGCTGCGATGACACCCAGCGGCACGCCCAGAAGGCAGCCAAAGAGGATCCCGATGGTGGCGAGCTCAAAGGTCGCCGGAAAGACGCGCGCAATGTCATCGGCCACGGGCCGCGCGGTCAGAAGCGAGGTGCCGAAATCACCGCGCACCACGTCCCAGACGTAGTAGAAAAACTGTATGATCAGCGGCTTGTCGAGGCCGAGTTCCAGAAACACAGCGTTGTACTGGTCTTCGGTGGCCCGCTCGCCCACAACGGCCAGAACCGGGTCAATCGGCATCACCCGTCCGATCACGAAGGTGACGAACAACAGCCCCAGCATGGTCACGGAAATCGACAAGAGCGTGACGACCAGCCCGCGCAGCCACGGTGGAAGAGGCAGCCGCGGCTGCCTCTTCACGAAAGCATTGGAGGTGCTCATTTACTTGGTCACGGTCCAGTAGGACACGGCCGTGATGGCGCCGCCCAGGCTGAGGCCCTCGACATTATCCGCAACACCGGCCTGTTCCACCTTCTGGAACATCACCGCGAAAGGCGACTTGTCGCGGAACTCGGCCTGGATCTGGTGGTACATGTCGGCGCGTTTCGCGGTGTCGCCTTCAACCACGGCCGCCAGGGTCTTGTCGGTCAGCCCATCGGTATCCCAGGCGTTGCGCCAGGCCAGAAGTCCGGTGGCATTGGCCGCATCCGAGTTGTCGGGGTTGAAGGCAAAGGTGCCCGCATTGGTGTGCGGATCGGGATAATCCGGCCCCCAGGCGCCCAGGTAGATGTCCAGCTCGCGCGCGCGGTACTTGCCCAGAACCTGCTTGCCGGTTCCGACTTCGAGGTTCAGCTTGATCCCCGCTTGGGCAAAGGTGTTCTGCAGCGATTGGCCAATCTCCAGCCGTTCCTGCGCCTCGCGCACGCCAACCGTCAGCTCCATGCCGTCAACACCCGCTTCGGCCAGCAGCGCCTTGGCCTTGTCGATATTGAGCGAGAAGGGGTTTTCGTTGACCGCACCCAGGTAGGTCTTGGGCAGGAAGTTCTGATGGGCCACATAGGCGCCCTTGAGGAAGCTGTTTTCCATGCCCTCGTAGTCGATCAGGTATTTCAACGCCTGACGGACCTGCGGCTTGGACAGCTGCGGGTGCTTCTGGTTCATCGCGATATACATCAGGCGACCGCGCATCTCTTCCAGGATCTTGACGCCCTCGGCGGCGCGCACCCCTTCCACGTCGGAGGGGTTCAGGTCACGGGCCACGTCGATATCGCCGCGCTCCAGCATCAGGCGCTGGGTGGCGCTTTCCTGAACGTGGCGCACGATCACCCGCTGCATCGCGGGCTTGTCGCCATAGAAATTCGGGTTGGCGGTCAGGGTGACGCTTTCCTTCGGCTTCCAGCTGGTCAGCGTGTAGGGGCCGGAGCCTGCGGAATTGGTCGCCAGCCAGGTGTTGCCCAGATCTCCGTCCACCTCATTGGCCATCACGGTCTTTTCATCGACGATGCCGCCGATGGTGGCGGTCAGGCAGTTCAGCACGAAGGAGGTGGCATAGCGTTTGTCCGTGGTGATTGATACCGTGTTGCCCTCGACCTTGATGGTCTCGTCGATGTTTTCAGGGGTGAAACCGAACTGGGTGATGATGAAGGAGGGCGTCTTGTTCAACAGCACGACGCGCTTCAGCGAAAAGGCCACGTCCTCGGCCCGGACCGGGTTGCCGGAGGCGAATGTAACGCCGTCGCGCATGGTGAAGGTGATGGTGCGGCCATCTTCCGAGACGCTCCAGCTTTCGGCCAGATCGGGCTGATAGCCAGCCTCCAGGTTCCTGGGGTCGAAATTCACCAGCTTGCCATAGACATTGCGCAGCACGTCGGAGCCTGCAAATTCAAAGCTTTGTGCCGGGTCCAGGGTGGTGATGTCATCGATGCGGTTGGCAATCACCAGCATGTTGTCCGGGGTTGCTGCCATGGCGGGCAGGGTGGTCAGCCCCAGCGCCAGCCCCAAAGCGGCCGATCCCATAAGACGAGTCATAATAGTCATGGTAGTACTCCCTGTTGTTAAAGTTATGAGTGTGCCTTGCGGCGCCCGATCAGGCGCTGGCAGTGCCCCAGGTTTGATCCAGAACGCGCAGCCAGTTGCCGTGACAGAGTTTCGTAATCAGCTCCGCACCATAGCCGCGCGCCGCCATGGCTGCGCGCAATGCAGGCAGGCCGGCCACGGTGCGGATCTCGGCTGGAACAGCGGCGCCGTCAAAATCGGAGCCCAATCCAACCCGGTCTTCCCCCAAGTGCTCCATCAGATAGTCCAGATGTTCGATCATCCGGTCAATAGGCGTGTCATCATCCATCCGCCCGTCTGCACGCAGGAAGGCCACTGCAAAGTTGAGGCCGACCATGCCGTCGCTGTCGCGGATGGCGTGCAGCTGCCGGTCGGTCAGATTGCGGCTATGAGTGCTGAGGGTGTGGGCATTGGAATGGGTGGCAACCAGCGGCGCGTCGCTGTGTTTCGCCACATCCCAGAACCCGGCCTCATTAAGGTGGGACAGATCAACAAGGATCCGCAAGTCGTTGCATTTCTTGATCAAACGGATGCCATCCGCGGTCAGGCCGTCGCCCGTGTCGCCGGTGGAGGGGAAGCGGAACGGCACCCCGTGGCCATAGATGGTTGGCCTGCTCCACACCGGCCCCAGAGAGCGCAAGCCGGCCTCGTAAAGCACATCCAGCGTGTTGAATTCCGGGTCGATGGCCTCGGCGCCCTCCATGTGCATGACCGCGGCCAGGATCCCGGCCTCCATCGCGGCGCGGATCTCGGCGGTGGTCCGGCAGATGCGCAGCGCGCCTTCACGTTCCAGCCGGATCAGGATCGCCGCCTGGGACATGGCCACCCGGGCGGCCTCGGCCCAGTTCACCGGCTCTGGCAGGGGCAGGTCGTAGGCGGGCTTGTTCATCTCTTCGTCATCCATGGATGACGTTTCATTCGGCACATAGATCGCGAAGAAACCGCCGCCAAATCCGCCTGCCTTGGCCTTTGCCAGGTCAATCTGATGGCCACCGTCGCCTTGGAAACCATCCTGTCCGAAGGGCACGTTGCCACTGTGAATGCGCAGCAAAAGGTCGTTGTGGCCGTCAAAAACGAGGGGCGTCTTCATGAATTACCTGTGGCGTCTGGTTCGGATATATTGGATTCAATAACCGATAGCCTTGAGCCGACGACGGCAAATGTCCAGACAAAATCGACCGCAGCGGGCAGGCGTGGTCAAGGATTAGACATCCCTCAGCCCGTAATCCGCAAAGGCGGCCTTCACCTCGGCCATGTCTGCATCGGTCAGAATATGCGGCTGGCCGATGGACAGGCTGGTGATATATCCCTTGGCGAGGGTTTCCAGTTCCACCATGCGCCACAGGGCGCGCTCCAGCGTATCGCCGATCACCACGGCGCCATGGTTCGCCATCAGGCAGGCCGCGCGATTATGGAGGGACTCCAATACGGTATCGGAGAGTTCTGAGGTGCCAAACAGGGCATACTCCGCTACTGGCACCGTATCGCCACCAAAGGCCGCTACCATATAGTGGCAGGCCGGGATCTCTGTCCGGTTCATGGCAAGGGCGGTACAATGGACCGGATGCGCATGTACCACGGCGTTCACCTTTGGCTTGCTCCGCAGGATGTCGCGGTGAAAGCGCCACTCGGACGAGGGTCTCATCTGGCCCGCCTCCGGCGCGCTGCCATCCAGAGGCATCGAGACGATCATCTGAGGCGTCATCTTGGCGTAATCGACCCCCGAAGGGGTGATCAGCATGGCATCACCCACGCGGACCGAGATATTGCCCGAGGTGCCCTGGTTGATCTGCTGGCGCTCCATCGACAGGCAAGCGTCGATGATGGCCTGACGCAGGGCAGGGCGATCTGCATAGGGGGGCTTCGTCATGCGGCGCCCGTCGGGCTGGCCAAGTCCGGAAACAGCGCGGCAAGTCCCGCCTCGCTGGCCTCGCAGACCCCGCGTTCGGTGATCAATCCGGTGACCAGGCGGCTGGGGGTCACATCGAAGGCCGGGTTGCCCACGGGGCAGCCCTTGGGGGTCACCTGAACCGTGCCGATGCCGCCCTCGGGCAGGGTGCCTTGCACATGGCTGACCTCCTGGACCGCACGTTCTTCGATCGGGATCTCGGCCACGCCATCGGACACGGTCCAGTCGATGGTGGGCGAGGGCAGCGCGACGTAGAAGGGGACCCCGTTGTCCTTTGCCGCCAGCGCCTTGAGGTAGGTACCGATCTTGTTGCAGACATCGCCGCTGCGGGTGGTCCGGTCGGTGCCGACGATGACCATGTCGACCTCACCATGCTGCATCAGGTGGCCACCGGCGTTGTCGGTGATATAGCTGTGGGGGATTCCGTGGCTGCCCAACTCCCAGGCGGTCAGGGCCCCCTGGTTGCGGGGGCGGGTTTCATCGACCCAGACATGGATCGGAATGCCCGCATCATGGGCGTGATACATCGGGCTGGTGGCGGTGCCCCAATCCACCGTGGCGATCCATCCGGCATTGCAATGGGTCAGCAGGCGTACCGGTTCTCCCGCAGGTTTGCGTGATGCAATCTCTTTAATGATTTCAAAGCCATGAAGGCCGATGCTGCGGTTGATTTCCACATCCTCATCGGCGATGTCATGGGCCAGTTGCAGGGCAGCATCAGCGCGCGCGGCCTCTGGCAAGGCAAGCAGAGCCGCACGGCAGCGGTCCAGCGCCCAGCGCAGGTTGATGGCGGTCGGGCGGGTGGCATGCAGGCGCTCCCAGGCCTGGTCCAAGGCCGTGTCGCTCGGATCCAGCCGTGCTGCAAGGGCCATGCCATAGGCGGCTGTCGCACCGATCAATGGTGCGCCGCGCACATGCATGCCGGTGATCGCCTCGCAGTATTCTGCCAGCGTGTCGAGCTGTTGAATGCGGAAATCATGCGGCAGCCAACGCTGATCGATGATCTGCAATGCGCCTTGCGTCTTGTCCCACCACAGGGACCGATATGGGGTGCCGTCGACCTTCACCTGCGTTTCACTCCAATTGCGGTTCTACCCCGCAAGTTGTCGCGGAAAAGCAGCACGCCTGCAAGAGAGGCGGAGCTTTGAAGCACAGCAATTGGGTCCATCGCGCCTGAGTGTAGTGACGCGGGCCATTCAATCCATGGGGAGGGCGGCTTTGCCGCCTGCAATATTGTGGCTAAGACAGGCTGGCCCTGGCCCGCTGCCCACGCTCGAATGCTGCAATCAGGATGATTTGCCACTTGCGCGGGGTGTCGCGGAATTCCGGCACGATATCGCAGTTCAGGAAGGCGACCTCGGTATCGCCCATCAGAATTGACCCGCCCTGCTGTGAGGCAGGTTCTCCTGCGGCGAGAGACGAGGCGCGCGCCGGCGGCAGCGTTCGCGCAGCCATCGAGACACAGCGCTCCAGCGCCCAGAAATCGGATATCTCGGGGCCGTTTTTGACGATGTCACTGAGACGGATCATAGCGTCAGGATCCTTGGGCTGAATGCGGGCCGGGGCGGGAGGAACACCCGGTTTGCCAAGTATCGCCTGAAACCGGGGATTGTCACGCATTCAAAGGCTGAGATGTTACGATTTTGTGCCGTATTTGCGCGCTCGCCACAGCGGCGCTGGGGCTGGATCGCAGGCCTGTCGGAACGCCCGCTGTCCTTGCGCCGGGCCGTGATGCCGGGACGCGGTCCGCGGGTAAGTGCGGACGGCAAGTCGGGGCCGGGTTACGAATGGGGCTTGCAATCAACTGCGACATTCTGCCACAGTTTCGCGAATCCGGGCCAATCGGTTTCACGCGGGGAAAATAAGGCTTCAAGCGTCAGATATGCGGGAATGCGGTGATTTCAACCCTTTCCCGAAAAGGCAGAGTTGACAGGTAAAGCGGTCAACTGAAAGGCTGGGCAGTGTCTCGCGCAAACGGGTCTTTTGGTTGCGCCCATAGCGGCGCCGATCAGGATCGGTTGCAACGGTTCCGGATTGAAAAGAGAGCCGAGTACTGCGCCAAGCAGTGCGGAGTCAAACGGAAGACCATACGGAAGACAATGGGAGAAACGACATCATGAAACACGCAAAGCTTTCCGTCGGCGCATTTGTGGCTGCGGCCTTTATGGCGCCAGCAGCTTACGCCCAGGAGTTCATCACCATCGGGACCGGCGGTGTGACAGGCGTTTACTATCCGACCGGTGGCGCGATCTGCCGTCTGGTCAACAAGGACCGCAAGGAGCACGGCTTCAAGTGCGCCGTCGAATCCACCGGTGGGTCTGTCTATAACATCAACACCATCCGCGAAGGCGAGCTGCAGTTCGGCGTGGCCCAGTCGGACTGGCAGTACCATGCCTATCACGGCACCTCCAAATTCGAGGAAAAAGGCCCCTTCGAAGGGCTGCGCGCGGTGTTCTCCGTCCACCCGGAACCCTTTACCGTGGTTGCACGCGCCGATGCAGGCGTGACCAACTTCGATGACCTGAAGGGCAAGCGCGTCAACATCGGCAACCCCGGTTCCGGCCAGCGCGGCACCATGGAAGTGCTGATGGCGGCCAAGGGCTGGGGCATGGAAGACTTTGCCCTCGCCACCGAGCTGAAGGCGGCGGAACAGTCCGCGGCGCTCTGTGACAACCAGATCGACGCGATGGTCTATACCGTGGGCCACCCCTCCGGTTCGATCCAGGAAGCCACCACCGCCTGTGACTCGGTCCTGGTCACCGTGGATGGCCCCGCGGTTGAAAAACTGGTTGCGGACAATGCCTTCTACCGTACCGCCACCATCCCCGGCGGCATGTATCGCGGTTCGGATGCAGACACCCAGACCTTTGGTGTAGGCGCGACCTTCGTCTCCTCCACCGATGTCTCCGAAGATGCGGTCTATGCGGTTGTGAAGTCGGTGTTTGAAAACTTCGATGCCTTCAAGAAACTGCACCCGGCCTTTGCCAACCTGAAGCCGGAAGAGATGATTGCGGACGGCCTGTCGGCCCCGCTGCATGACGGTGCGGCGAAATACTACCGCGAAAAAGGCTGGATCGAATAAGATCCGCCCTTTGCGATCGGGAGGGGCAGCGCGTTTGCCCCTCTTTCGCGCCTTCAGGGTATTTCATCTGCAAGGGCGCCAATCACAATAGGCGGAGCCTGCATCAGGGCCTCCGCAGGGGAGATTATCCATGACATCCGATGCGCAAGGAAATCGACCGCTTACCGAAGAAGAACTGCAGGAACTGGTTGCATCCTCGGATGCGGGCGCGCGCAACCCGATTGGGTCTGTGGGGCTGTTCCTTGCCATCGTTGCGGTAACATGGTCGGTCTTTCAGGTCATTCTGGCCTCACCATTGTCCAACGTCATCCTGCCGGGCAGCGTTGTGAACAATTCCCGCCAGATCCATCTGGCCTTTGCCATTTTCCTGGCCTACGCCGCCTATCCGGCGCTGAAGACCAGCCCGCGCGGGTACATCCCGATCCAGGATTGGATCTATGCGGTGGTGGGCACGGGGATCGCGCTTTATGGCTATATCTTCTATCAGAAAATCGTCGATTCCGGCGGGCTTGCCGACGACATGGACAAGTGGTTCGCACTGGCCGGTCTGGTGCTGCTGTTCGAGGCCGCGCGCCGCGCGCTTGGCCCGGCCATGGCGATCATCGCGACGATCTTCCTGCTTTACGTGTTCTTCGGCTCTTCCGAGGTGGTGCCCGAGGTCATTCGCTGGAAGGGCGCCAGCCTGAAAAAGGCGATGAGCCATATGTGGATCACCTCCGAGGGCGTCTTTGGCATCGCGCTGGGGGTTTCGACCAAGTTCGTCTTCCTCTTCGTGCTGTTCGGCGCCCTGCTGGATAAGGCCGGGGCCGGCAACTACTTCATCAAGATGGCCTTCGGCGCCCTGGGACACCTGCGCGGTGGTCCGGCCAAGGCGGCCGTCGTCGGCTCTGCCGCGACGGGTCTGATCTCGGGCTCTTCCATTGCCAACGTTGTAACGACCGGCACCTTCACCATCCCGTTGATGAAACGGGTGGGCTTTACCAATGAACAGGCCGGATCGGTCGAGGTTGCCTCGTCTGTCAACGGGCAGATCATGCCGCCGGTGATGGGGGCTGCGGCCTTCTTGATGGTGGAATATGTGGGCATTTCCTACGTGGAGGTCATCACCCATGCCTTCCTGCCGGCCGCCATCTCATATGTCGCGCTGGTCTATATCGTGCACCTTGAGGCGGTAAAGCGGAACATGCCGACCCTGGGCAACCGGGTCGTTTCCATGGGCCGCACCATCGGCGGCATGGCCGCCTTCTTCGCGGGCTTTGCGGCGCTCTGCTACGGGGTGCAATACCCGGTCGGCTGGATCGTGTCGTTGATGCCCGAGGCATCCGGCATTACCCTGTCGCTCTTGGTGGTTGCAGCCTATGTCGTGCTGCTGAAACTCGCCGCCGGGGTCGAGGACTTGGTGCCGGACGATCCCAACGCGGAAACCGTGGACCTGCCGGATGTGGGCAAGATCTACAAGGCGGGCCTGCATTACCTCTTGCCGATCATCGTGCTGGTCTACTTCCTGATGATCGAACAGAAATCGCCGGGTCTCTCGGCCTTCTGGGCGACGGCGCTCTTGTTCGTGATCCTGCTGACGCAGAAACCGCTCAAGGCGCTGTTCCGCGGCCAGGCAAACCTTGCGCTCAACTTCATGGAGGGCGTCAGCGATCTGTGGCACGGGATGATTGACGGTGCGCGCAACATGATCGGTATCGCTCTGGCGACCGCCACGGCGGGCGTGATCGTCGGCACCGTGACGCTGACCGGCGTTGGTCAGGTGATGTCCGAACTGGTGGAGTTCCTGTCGGGCGGCAACCTGATCCTGATGCTGATCATGGTCGGCCTCTTGTCGCTGGTCCTTGGCATGGGGCTGCCGACCACGGCGAACTACATCGTGGTCAGCTCGCTGATGGCCGGGGTCGTGGTGGAACTTGGCGCCCAATCGGGGCTGATCGTTCCCTTGATCGCGGTACACCTCTTCGTGTTCTACTTTGGCATCATGGCCGATGTGACGCCGCCCGTGGGCCTTGCCAGCTTTGCCGCAGCGGCCGTGTCTGGCGGCGATGCGATCCGCACCGGGTTTGTTGCCTTCTTCTACTCTTTGCGCACCGTGGCGCTGCCGTTTGTGTTCATCTTCAACACAGACCTGCTTCTGATCGATGTGACCTGGGCACAAGGCATATTGGTGGCCATCTCCGCGACCATTGCGATCCTGGTTTTCACCGCCGGAACCATGGGGTATTTCCTGACCCGCAGCCGTATCTATGAAAGCGTGCTGTTGGTTCTGGTGGCCTTTGCCCTGTTCCGTCCTGACTTCTTCATGAACCGGATCATGCCGCCCTTTGCCGCGGTGCCGCCGAGCGAACTGGTCGAGGCGCTGTCTGCATCGCACGAAGGGCAGGATATCCGTTTGCGCATCGAAGGCCCGGATTTCGACACCGGCGGTGCGGCGTCCACCACGCTGGTGATCCCGTCGGATGGGTCGGGTGATGGCCTTGCCATGGCCGAAGGCATCGGTCTGGTGCTGATCCCCGAAGACGGGCTGATGAAGCTGGACGCGCCAGGGTTCGGCACCCCGGCAGAAGAGACCCTGGGCAGTTTCGACTTCTACGGTGACGATCCGGTGCAGGTGACCGCGATCCAGGCGCCGCAGGATCAGATGCCCAAGGAGTTGATCTTTATCCCCGCGCTGCTGCTTCTGGCCCTGGTGGCCTTGATGCAGCGGGGCCGGGCCAGCAAGGAAGGAGTACCGGCATGAGCAAATCCGTTCTCTGTGCGCTTGAACTGGGCGATGCGGCGCTGGACCGCAAGGTTCTGGAACAGGCCGCGCGTCTGGCCGAACTGGACGATGCGCAGCTTGATGTGGTGAACGTCCTGCCGGATTTCGGCGAAAGCTGGGTCTCGGGCTTTTTCGAAGAGCACCATCACGACAAGGCGGTGCGAGACACATCCGCCCATCTCCGTCAGCTCTGCGAAGAGGTGCTGGGGGCGGAGCGCAACGAAAAGGTCCGTCATGTGGTCGCCACCGGCACCGCCTATCAGGAGATCCTGAATGTGGCGGAGAAGGCGGGAAGCGACCTGATCGTGATCGGCGCCCACAAGCCGGATCTCAAGGATTACCTCCTTGGCCCCAATGCGGCGCGAGTGATCCGCCATTCGGAGTGTTCGGTCTTCGTCGTGCGCTAGCGGCGCAATGGCATCGGCCAATGTCAAATCACAGAGGCGCCTTTTGCGGGCGCCTCTGTTTCATTTTCGGGATCATTCGGGCGCGTAGCCGGTCATTTCCAGATACCCCAGGCCATGATGACTGCCGCTGATCCGTACCGGCCCCTCCCAATAGGGGAAGGACGTGCCCATCCAGGCTTGCGGGTTCAGCGCCTCGACGGTGGCAGTGAGCCCCCGCTCCGGCAGTGAAACCTGCCAGCGGGTGGGAATGGAGCGGCCCGCCACCTTGCTGAACGCCAAAGGCGTGGCCGCAAAGGTGCCGGGGGGCAGCGGCGTCGCCGTGCCAGCCGGATCGATCCAGGTGCCGGAGGTGAAATCGCCTGTGCCCCCGCGCAAGATGAACCCCATCAGTTTGTCGCCGGTGTCAAAGGACAGGGAAAACCAGTCCCATCCGGTTTGATCGGCCTCCAGCGGCTGGCTGGACCATTCGCGATCGAGCCAGGCCTGTCCGGTGACCTGAACCGGGCCGGATGGCAGGTTCACCGTACCCTCCACCTGGTAGCGGGGCTGGGAATAGTAATAACTGGCCTGACCGCTGGCGGATTTCACCGAGTAGCCATCCTCCCCATGCAGAACCAGCGGTCCTTTGGCCTGCAAGTGCAGCCGATAGGAAAACTCCGGACCATTGGCGGAAAGGTCCAGCCTGTCGATGCCATCGCCTAGCGCCTGCATCTGCCAGTCATCGATCCAGGCGGCAAAGGGATCGGCTGTGACCCCGGCCTGACCGATGCCGCCACGCGCCAGCCGTTCCGAATGATAATGCGCCTCTTCCGTCGTCAGGGCGGCGTGACCCATCCAGATCTGCGGGCTGTCCCAGCCGGGTCTCTCCTCCGGCGCAAGGGCAGAGCGAAACAGGGTCCATTGGATCCCATAGTCCCGCCCGTCCTCGCCCTTGAGGTTGGCCGTCAGATACCACCATTCGATGCGGTATTCGGGATGTGGCCCGTGATCGCGCGGAAACGTGAGTACCGTGCCGTGTTCAGGAACCGCAAACCCGGCCGCATCGGTGCCAAGCCCCGCAAACCCCTGGGCCAGCGCGGGCACCGGCGCAAGCAGGAGCGCTGTCAGACCGGCCCGGAGCAGATGCAGAAGGGAGAGACTATTTCTCATTGGCAAAGACTTTCAGCAGGTCGGAGGGCGACAGTCGTGCAAGCCTGCGGGCTGGGATCAGGGCGGCCAGTGCTGCGGCCAATAGCGCCAGCAGGAACAGGCGTAGCCAGTCCAGCGGGAACAGGAACATCGGTAACTTCCAGCCAAAGGCCTCGACATTGATCACCGCAAGCAGGGTCCAGGCCAGCGCCAGCCCCAGCGGCAAGGCAAGGCAGGCGGTCAGACCGGCCAGAAGCAGGCTGCGCAGGATATCGAGCCGCGCCAGCCGCGCCCGGGTCACGCCCATCGCCCAGACCGGTGCAAGATGGGGCAGGCGCTGCCCCCAAAGGGTCAGTAGGCTGGTCAGCATGGCAAAACCGGCAACGCCCAGGGTCAGAACATTGAGCGCCTCGGTCACCACGAAGGTGCGTTCAAAAACGGCAAGGGAGCGCGCCTTGATACTTGCCTGATCGGCGATACTGTCGCGGGGCAGGCCGAATTCATCCCGCATGCGCAGCATGAGTGTCTCGGTCTCGTCCGCGGGTGTCCGTATCCCGAACTGGCGGTTCGGCGGGGGCGGAACCTGGGCAAGAAGCATCGGCATCGCGACAATCGCCTGACCGTTTGGATTGCCGTAATCAGAGTAGATTCCCGCAACCGTCATCTGCCACGCGGGGGACAGGATCAGGATGTCGCCAGGCTCATAGCCATGGCGGCGGGCCAGCTGTTCATTGATCAAAACACCGGAGCCATCGGCGACACGGTCCCAGACGCCGGGCATTGCCTCCAGCAGCGGCCAGTGCCGCCGGTAGGTGGCATCGTCCAGGATCCCGTAGATGCGCAGGGGCGCGTTGCGATGGCGCAGTTCGTGCCAGCGGATCGGCAGCGCCCGTGCGCCGGGCTGCGCGGCAATCCAGCGGCTGAAGGCGGCACCTGTGTCGTCACTGTCAACGGTCACATAGATCTCTGCCGCGAGCCGCTGATCCAGCCAGCCGGTGAAGGTCAGGCGGAAGCTTGAGACCATGGTGCCGACGCCGACATTGGCCGCCAGCGCCAGCAGCAGGGCCATCAGCGCCAGTGACAGGCCGGGCAATTGCGCACGGGTGTCTGCCCAGAGCCATTCGCTGACCGCGCCGCGCGCGGTCTTTGCGCCGAGTGTCAGCATCGTTGAGAGCAGCATGGGCAGCAGCAGGGCCACCCCCAGCATCAACCCGCCGAGAAAGGCGAAACCCGCCAGCAGCCCCTCGAACAAGGCGAGCGTGGCGGCCGCCGCCACGAGCAACCCCAGACCCGCAAGCGCCGCGAGGTGAAATCCGCGCCGGGCCTGCTGCCCGCGGGCGCCGGTGGCGGGGGCGCGCAGGATGGGCAACCGCCATAGCCTGTGGATCGCCCGTGCTCCGGCCACGAGGGTGCCTGCCAGCGCCATGATCAGCCCCGACAGGATCCAGCCCGGGCGCAGGGTGAGGCTGCCCTCGACCGAGGCGCCATAGAGACCGGACAGGGTGGCGCTCACATCCGGCAGCAGTGCAGCCGCCACGGCATAGCCAAGGACCAGCCCCAGCATGGCGGCGCAGAGGGCGATCAGCACCAGTTCGGCGGCCAGCAGCGCCACCAGTGTCGACAGCGGCACTCCAAGGCTGCGCAGGGTACGAAACAGCCCTCGCCGTTGTTCCAACGCCAGCCCGACGCTGCCCTGGACGATGAAGAGCCCCACCGCAAAGGAGAGCAAGCCAAAGGCCGTGAGGTTGAGGTGGAAACTGTCTGTCAGCCGCTCGGTCGCCCCGGCGGCCTCCCTGGCGGCGATCCGGCGCAATCCCGGGGCGATGCGGTCGATAGGCGGCAGGTCCTTTGCCTCAGGCGACAGCAGGATCAGCCGGCTCAGCCCGTTGGGTCGCTGCAGCAGGCGGCTGGCCAGGGCGATGTCGGCAATGGCCACCCCGCGCGGAACTGCGGCAGAGGCGATGATCCCCGGGCCATTGGCGGGTTGTCCGATGTCCGCGGCCATTTCCGGATGCAGGAAGATCTGGCCGGGGGGCAGCAGCGATTGGGCAATATCGCCCGGGGCCTCTGCAGCAGGGCGCTCTTGATCGTCCAGAAACAGGGGCAGCGGCGGCGGGTTCAGAAGGTCGATTCCCATCAGGTCAAGCCACTGTGCGCCCAGGCGCAGACGGCCTTCGACAACCGGCGCCACCTGCCACCCGGCGCGGCGCAGGGCAACATAGGTTTGCAGCGGGATGTCGCCATCCTCGGCCACCAGATGATCCGCCTGGGCCTGGCCCAGTTGCGCGGCCGCGCGGGCATAGGAGGCGCGGGCCTCGGCGTTGATTGCCTGAACCGCAGACCACAGGCCGGTGGACAGCGCCAGCCCCGCGACAATCGCCAAGAGCTGGAAGGGATGGCGCCGCCAATGGGACAGGAGCGCCGAAAAGGCCGCCCAGATCATGCTACCAGCCCGTTGCTCAACCGCATCTGGCGATCCAGCCGGTCAGCGATGGCGCGCGAATGGGTCACCATGAAAAGGGCGGTCCGGCTGTCGCGCAGCAGGTCCAGCATCAGGCCCAGAACCGCCTCGCTGGAGGTTTCATCCAGGTTGCCGGTGGGCTCATCCGCCAGCAGCAGGGCAGGGCGCAGGGCCATGGCGCGACCGATGGCGACGCGCTGTTGCTGCCCGCCCGACAGCTGTTCGGGAAAGTGGTCCAGCAGGGTCGCAAGGCCCAGCCGGTCAACCAGCTGCTGCTCCCAGGTGCGGTCACGGCATTGGCCAAGGCGCGCATGCAGGCTCAGATTGCTGCCGACGCTGAGCGAAGGAATGAGATTGAACTGCTGAAACACAAGAGAGACCTGGCGACGCCGCAGCGCCGCGCGGCCTGCCTCATCCAGCCCGGACAGGAGAGTGCCCGAAACGCTGATCTCGCCGCTGTCGAAGTCCTCCAGTGCAGCGGCGAGATGCAAGAGCGTGCTTTTGCCAGATCCGCTGTCGCCGGTCAGGGCAAGGCTTGTCCCGGCTTCCAACTCCAGCGAGACACCGCGCAGGATCGGCATTTCAGTGGCGCCGCTGGTATAGGATTTTGTGACGTCGGAGATTTTGAGGACCATACCCGGGGCTGCTCGTCTTATTCTGCACTGTGCATTGTATTTCCCCATGTAGCGGGGCGGGCGTCAAGGAACAGGGGGGAGGATCAGTTCCCTTTGATCCAGGTGCGATTTCTAAAGGACCGGGGCCAGCAGCCGGGCGACAGGCGCAAACAGGCGCAGGGGCCAGGGCTGCTCCGCCAGGGCGCGTTCAAGTGGCCGGGACTTGGCAAAGTCATTCTCCAGCATCGCGGCCACACGCCGGGCGGCATCCTGATCAAAGAACAGGGCCATGGTTTCGAAGTTCAGCCGGAAGGACCGGTTGTCCATATTGGTGGTGCCGACGGCAGCCAGGGTTTCATCGATCACGAAGACCTTTTGATGCATGAACCCATCCGTGTAGTGCAGCACCTTTACCCCGACACGGCGCAGATCGTCGAAATAGGCGAAGGACGCCAGCCAGGGAAGGTAGTGGTCTACCCCCTCGGGCACCAGGATGCGCACATCGATACCCCGCAGTGCCGCATGTTTCAGCGCGGCGATTACGTCAAAGTCTGGCACGAAATAGGGGGAGGCAATCCAGACCCTTTGCCGTGCTGCGGCAATGGCGGAGAAGAACATCATCGACCCGGTCTCGGTGGTGTCGCCGGGGCCGGTGGGCACGATCAGCGCGGCGCGGTCTTCGGGTGACATCTCTGGCTGCCAGGTCAGCAGGTCAAGGATCGGCTCCTCCGTCAGCCAGTGCCAATCCTGCGCATAGGTGAGCTGCAATTGCTGCACCACGGGACCGGTCAGCTTGACATGGGTGTCGCGCCAGGGACCGAAGGTCTTGCTGAGGCCGAGGTATTCATCGCCCACGTTCAAGCCGCCGGTAAAGGCAATGCGCCCGTCGGCCACCAGGGTCTTGCGGTGATTGCGAAAGTTGAGGGTGATCCGGTATTTGGCGCTGCGCTGGCTGCTGCGATCCATCAGATTGACACCGGCCTGCTCAAGATCGGCCAGATAGGATCTGCTCAGCCGGTGGCTGCCGATTGGATCGGCCAGGAACCAAACTGCGACGCCGCGCTCGGCGGCCGCGATCAGATGCTGTTTCAAGCGTTGGCCAAGGGTATCGTCGCGCACGATATAGAACTGGATCAGCAGGTAGTCCCGCGCCGCGTCGATGGTGCGAAACATCTCCTCAAAGGCGGTTTCGCCATCGGCCAGCAGTTCAAAACCATTGCCGCCGCAGACTTGAAAGCCGGAGACCGCTTGGAACGGGGCGGTTGCAATCGGGGTCGCGACAGGTCCCGGGCTGCGCAGGTCGGCCATGCTCTGCAGGCTCTGTACCTCATCCTGGGCGGATTGCCAGGCGGTACGGTATTTCTCGAACCGGTGGTGGCCGAACAGCAGATAGGCGGGCAGGGCCAGCGGCGGCGAGGACAGCAAGAAGACCACCCAGCCGATGGCACCCTGCGGCGTGCGGGCGGTGCGGGCCGCATTGAGCGCGGCCAGGGCTGCCAGCCCCCACATCGAAACGAGGGCAGCGGTGCTGACAATGACCCAGAATGTCAACGTTCAAGTTCCTCAATCACCTTCCTGCAGGCCGGAGTATGGCGGCCCAGGGCCGCGCATGCCAGATAAACCGGACTGTCCCGCCGCAAGTGTCGTGACGAAAGCGGCGCGGTGGCGAATAGAACGGGGTGCCGTGCCCTTGCGACACTGGTCATCCGGTGGCAGCTGTGAAAGCCTGCAGACATGAAACATCTTGCCATTCCCGCGACCGTGTTCTCGGCCGTCCTTGCGGCGCTGTCATCTTTCAACCGCAAGAACGGTTGGGTGATGAGCAGCCATATCGCCATGTCGATGATGCTGGCGCTGTTTCCCTTCGTGCTGTTCACTGTGGCACTGTCCGGGGCGCTGGCGTCGGTTCTGGGGCAGGATGTCTCGATCGGGGATCTGCTCGATCCGGTCTTTGGGAGCTGGCCTGAAGAGGTCTCTGGCCCGATCCTGCGGGAGCTATACGCGGTGCTGGACAGTTCCAGCACGGGGCTGGCCACCCTCGGGGGGCTGTTGACGCTCTACTTTGCCTCCAATGGGGTGGATGCGGTGCGGGTTGCCCTGGTCAATGCCTATGGGGACACCGATCCGCGCCCCTATTGGCAGGCGCGGCTGATCTGCCTTGGCCTGGTGATTCTGGGCGGGGCAGGGGTGTTGGCGACCGCGCTGTTCGAGGTGATCCTGCCGCTCTATCTGCGCTATGTGGCGGATCTGTTGCCGGTTCCGGCTGTTGGCCGGGGCTGGGATCAGGGGCTGCATGGCGTTCTGTTGCTGCTGGTGCCGCTGGTGGCGGTGCTGCTGTGCCATGTCGTGCTGCCGGGGCAGCGCCACCGGCTGGCGCAAATCCTGCCCGGTGCGCTGCTGACCTTGGTGCTCTGGTGGGCGGCGGGGGTCGGCTTTGCCATCTATGTGGGATCCTTTGCCCAGTATTCGGCCACCTATGCAGGGCTGGCCGGGGCGATGGCCGCGATGATCTTTCTCTATGTCAATGCCGCCATCCTGATTCTGGGGGCGGAGTTCAATCATGCCTTGATGGCAAAACCGGGCACCGAGGGCGTCGAGGCGGAAGTGCATGGCTATGTTGACTGATGCGTGACGTCCCTTTGTTTCGCATTTCGAAACAATAAGGCGGCGGTGCCATAATTTGGTCATTGGCCGGGCGCATTGGCCGCATACCCCTGTCTCAACTCAAGACGTGAGAGGAGACATGGGATGCTGAAAGCTCTGTTCAAACTGTTCGCGGCGCCCGTCGGTGCACAAAGGGCTGCATCGCGCGGCGTGATCATCTCGCGCCAGTGTGACGGTGAGCGGCTCGACACCAGCCTGTGGCGGGAAGTGGCGCTGATGTCTTTGGATGCGTCCCACAAGCCTGCTGCGTAAGGTGCAACCGCGTCATTGGGGCAATCCTACGCCGATCAGCCCCGATAGCCGGTTGCGATCACGAATTTCTCGGAACTGTCCGACCGTGAGGAGGGCGGTTTGACATTGGCGACCTTGGTGAACTTCTGCTTCAAGAGCTTCTGCAGATCGCCCTCGGCGCCGCCCGCCAGCACCTTGGCCACGAAGGTGCCGCCCTGTTCCAGCACATCAAAGGCGAAATAGGCCGCCGCTTCACACAGGGCCATGATCTTCAGGTGATCGGTCTGCTTGTGGCCGGAACTGGCCGCCGCCATGTCCGACATCACCACATCGGCCATGCCGCCAAGCCATTCCTTGACCTGATCGTCGGCGCCTTCATCCATGAAATCGAGCTGGTGGAACTCGGCCCCCGCCAGCGGTTCAACCTCTTGCAGGTCAACGCCGATGATGCGGCCCACCGCCTTGCCCTGCTTTTCGCCCAGTGCATTGATGCGTTTCACGGCAACCTGCGCCCAGCCGCCCGGCGCACAGCCCAGATCCACAACCCGGGCACCCGGCACCAGGAAGCGGAACTTGTCGTCGAGCTCCATGATCTTGTAGGCGGCGCGCCCGCGATAGCCTTCGGCCTGGGCGCGTTTCACATAAGGGTCATTGAGCTGCCGCTGCAGCCAGCGGGTGGAGGACAGCTTGCGCCCGCGTGCGGTCTTGACCTTCACCTTCAGGTCGCGCTGACCCCGGCCCGAGGTGTTCTTGCCGGTGGGGGATTTTCCTGAAGGGGTCTTAGCCATGTTACCTACCATCTTTGTCAGTGCGGGCGCCGTCTGCGGGCTCCATGCCAGATCGAAACGGGAAACTCAAATGCCCGTGCGCTCAGAACGGCCCGTCTTCCAGCACGCCATCCGCGCTCATCTGTGCATATAGCAGCCCTTCGCGCAGGCCACGGTCCGCCACCGACAGCCGATCGGTGGGCCAGCAGCGCAAGAGCGCCTGCAGGATGGCAGAGCCGGACATGATCAGGGCCTGCCGGTCTTCGCCGATACGGGGATCGCTGCGCCGCCCCTGTGGTCCGAGCTCCAGATAGCCGCGGATCACCTTGTCGATCTGATCGCTGGTCATCCGCAGCCCGTCCACCTTGGTGCGGTCATAGCGCTTCAGCCCCAGATGCGAGGCCGCCACGGTGGTCACGGTGCCGGAGGTGCCGACGATCTGGAACCCCTCGCGGGCCTGCTCGTCCTTATAGGGGGCGAAATCGGCCAGATGTTCCTCGAAATACCAGCTCATCAGGGCAAAGCGGGCGGCGTCATCCTCAACATCATTGAACTGATCGCGCAGGGTCGCAACGCCCAGGGGTACCGAAATCCAATCCACCACCTTGGCCGCGGGAAAGGGGCTTTCGGCAGCGTGGAACCCCGCGTGAAGCCGCATGATGGCGGCGGGTCGGTCGCGGCGCGGAACCGAGGAGATATCGATCCAGACCAATTCGGTGGAGCCGCCGCCAATATCCACGACCAAGAGCTGCTCGGTCTTGGTGGAGACCAGCGGCGCACAGGAAATCACCGCAAGCCGCGCTTCTTCCTCGGGCTGGATGATTTCAAGGGTAAGGCCCGTTTCGCGTTTCACCTGGCGGATGAACTCGCGCGCGTTCTTGGCGCGGCGGCAGGCCTCGGTGGTGACCAGCCGCATCCGGCGCACCTTGTTGCGTTTGAGCTTTTGCTGACAGATCCTCAGCGCCTGGATGGTGCGCGCCATCGACGACCGGGACAGGCGCCCGGTGCGTTCAAGCCCGGTTCCCAGTTGAACCGACTTGGAAAAGCTGTCCACCACATGAAAACCGCTGCCCTTGGGCTGGGCAATCAGCATGCGGCAACTGTTAGTGCCAAGATCCAGCGCAGCATAAAGCGCATCCGGATCCGGACGGGCTGGTACAGGGGTTTCGACCACCTTGGGAAACGCGCCCGCACCTTTGGAACGCCTGGGCGCCATGATTCACGCCCTCCGATTATCGTGTTGCAATTAGAATATGTCCGCCGCCCCAAAGACGCAAGGGGAGTGGCGCCTGTGATCACAAAGCCCAACCGGTATTCATGCGCCGGAGCCCGGCTATTGCACAGGCATGTGACTGCTGCGGGGAAAAACCCGGCAGGGCACAAAGAAACGGTGTCACGGAGGCGGGTGCGGTCATGCCGGGCGCACAATCCGGGCAAGTCGTGTCAAAACGTCGCTCACACCCCAAGTGTTGTCGAAATTCGGCGCCCGCGTTTTCTGATGGCGATCTAGAAACACAGTTGAACAGGCGAAAAGGAAGGAGCCGACATGCCGGATGTAACCATCGTCTACTGGCGCGATATTCCGGCGCAGGTCATCGTCGGCAAGGGGCGCCGTGGGGCCAAGCGCCAGTTGGAAGAACGCTTCGAACAGGCCATCGACCGTGCCGCGATGAAGGTCAACGCCAAGGACGCCGACGCCTACCTGGCAGAATGGCGCAAGGCAGAGGCTTATGCGGTGGAGGGCGAGCCGCAGGAGGTCGCAGAGGCCGAGGCGACACGTCTGGAGCAGGAGTACGATCAGGACCGGCTGAAGGCCCTGATTGCCAATGATGGATGGGCATGAGCCTGACAGCACTATGGGAGGCCGCAATGGCTTTGTTGAATTTCAGGAAACGCGAGGCCGACAGCCCGCAGCCGGTCATGCCGCATGTGCAGGCCTTCCTTGAGGGCTATTCGATCGAGGTGATGCCGCGCACCGCTGCCAAGGTCGAGGATTTTCGCGATCTTCTGCCTGCGGGCACCCGCGTTTACATCGCCCATATCGAAGGCACCCCGATCGCGGACATGGTGGAAACCGCCAAGCGGCTCCATGCCGAAGGCTACCCGGTGATGCCCCATTTTCCGGCCCGCATCATCAAGGATGAGGCCACGCTGGCCGACTGGATCGCGCGCTACCAGGGCGAGGCGGATGTGAAACAGGCGCTGCTGCTGGCCGGTGGCGTGGCAGAGCCGCACGGCGCCTTCGACAGCTCGATGCAACTGCTGGAAACGGGTCTTTTCGACAAGGCAGGTTTCACCAACCTGCATGTGGCGGGCCACCCCGAGGGCAACAAGGATATCGACCCTGACGGATCCGTGAAGAACGTGATGGAGGCGCTTCTGTGGAAGCAGAAGTTCGCCGAGCGCACCGATGCCAAGATGGCGCTGGCCACCCAGTTTGCCTTTGACGCAAAGCCGATCATCGCCTGGGCCGACGGGCTGAAAGAGGCGGGCGTCGATCTGCCGATCCATATCGGTATCGCGGGCCCCGCCAAGCTGCAGACCCTGATCAAATTCGCCATTGCCTGCGGTGTCGGCCCCTCGCTGAAGGTGCTGCAGAAACGGGCGATGGATGTCTCCAAGCTGCTCTTGCCCTACGAGCCCACCGATGTGATCGCAGAGCTGGCCGCGCACAAGGCCGCCAATCCCGATTTCAACATCACCAATGTGCACTTCTTCCCGCTGGGCGGCATCAAGACCAATGCCACCTGGGCCATCAACAATGGCGGCGCCGCGGCGCGGCCGGTCAACTCCCAAGGATAAGACATGACCCGTACTGTCGTTGAATCAAAAACAAAAACCGCTGTCCTGGGATTTGATGAGCCGTTCTGCGTGATCGGCGAGCGGATCAACCCCACGGGGCGCAAGAAACTGGCGGCCGAGCTGGAAGCGGGCGATTTCTCCACCGTGGAAAAGGACGCCCTGGCGCAGGTCGCGGCCGGGGCCGATATCCTCGATATCAATGCGGGCGTCGTCTACAACTCGAACCCCAACCCCAACGAGACCGAACCGCCGCTGATGAGCAAGATTGTCGAACTGGTGCAGGGGCTGGTCGATGTGCCGCTGTGCATCGACTCATCGGTGCCCGGCGCGCTGGAGGCAGGTCTTGAGGCGGCTGAGGGGCGGCCCCTGCTGAACTCCGTCACCGGCGAGGAAGAGCGGCTGGAACTGGTGCTGCCGCTGGTGAAGAAATACAACGTTCCGGTCGTGGCGATCTCCAACGATGACACCGGGATTTCCGAAGACCCCGATGTGCGGTTTGCCGTGGCCAAGAAGATCGTCGAACGCGCCGCCGATTTCGGCATTCCCGCCCATGACATCGTGGTGGATCCGCTGGTGATGCCGATCGGCGCCATGGCAACCGCCGGCTTGCAGGTCTTTGCCCTGGTGCGCCGCCTGCGCGAGGAACTGGGGGTGAACACCACCTGCGGGGCCTCCAATATCTCCTTCGGTCTGCCCAACCGCCATGGCATCAACAACGCCTTCCTGCCGATGGCGATGGGGGCGGGCATGACCTCGGCCATCATGAACCCGGTGGCCCTGCCGGTGACGCAGAAGGCGATCGCCGAGAAGAAGGAACAGGTGACTGCCGCCGGCATCATCCTGCCTGAAGGTATCGATGACGAGACCTTCGTCACCCTGTTCGGCCTCGGCTCCACCCAGCCGCGTGCGGGCAAGGAGATGGAGGCAATCCGTGCCGCCAACCTTCTGACCAACAACGACCCCCACGGTGGCGCCTGGATCGCTGCCAACAAGGCGCCTGCGAAAGCCGGTGAAGAGGGCCGTGGCCGAGGTGGCCGCGCCGGAGGCCGCCGCCGCCGCGCCTGATTGAGGTGAGAAGAAGGACAGTGAAAGGCCGGGATTACCCCCGGCCTTTTGCTATTTGCGGGTGCCGTCGCTTAGGCCCGCGCCCAGCCTCACCTATGCAAAATCGGGTGCCTCTGCCGAGAGGGCGCAGTCCCCTTTGGATAGCGCAGAAGGACTGAAAGCTTTGCCAGGTTTCTTGGCCGGACCGGGGGTATTGTGGAAAGCCCAGTTCATCTTGAGGCGCGCAGAGACATTCTGTGCGACCATGATCCGGAGCGCGTTCTGTCGCCGTGCCGGACCTCAGGCGGCGGGCAAATCGACCGTTTGCAGCTCTTCCCCGGCGTCTGGCAGGGTAATTCTGAAACAGGCACCGCCGTCTTCGTTGGTGGCAGAGATCATGCCGGACATGTCGCGGATCGTGCCAAAGCTGATCGAAAGCCCCAGTCCAGTGCCCTTGCCGGGCCCCTTGGTGGTGAAGAAGGGTTCAAACAGCTTGTCCAGGATATCTTCGGGAATGCCGCCGCCGGTGTCGCGGACCTCGATCACATGGCCTTGATCGGTGGCAAAGTCTGCGGTGATCGAGATCTCACCCTTGCCCGCCTCGCTGGCTTCGATGGCATCGCGCGCGTTGCTGATCAGGTTGAGAAGAACCTGCTCAAAAATGACCTTTTCTCCAAGAACGATTGCCGATGTCTCGGGCAGGTTCAGCTTCAGCGAGATATCAAGGGTGTGCAATTGCGTGCGGGCCAGGGCCGACATTTCCTGCAGGCTGTCGCGCAGGTCGAAGGGATGGCTGACGCCCTCTGCCTTGCGGCCGAAAATCCGCATGTGGTTGATGATCTGCGAGGCCCGGGCGGTCTGCTCTCCGATGCGAACCAGTTTGCCGCGCAGATACTCAAGATCCGCCTTGTCCTTGTCGATACGTTTGACGCAGGTCGTGGAGGCCATGCGGATCACACCAAGCGGCTGGTTCAGCTCATGTGCAACACCGGTGGCCATTTCACCCAGGGTTGCCAATTTGGAGGCATGGATCAGTTGATGTTCCGAATGCCGTAAGTCGGTAATGTCCTGGGCCGAAATCACGATGCCGATTCCCTTGACATAGGATTGCACGGTCAGAAGGATCCGGTCCGGATCGCGGCGGATCTCACGCGGCACACCATGGGTGCGGCCGATTTGCTCCTCCACCCATTTTGCGGGCTCCTCGACGCCGGGGAAGGCCGACTGCTCCAGCCCGGTTTCCAGAAAGCTGCGCAGGGTAAAATCATCGGGCAAGGCCGCAAGGATGTCTTTGTTGAAGGAACGGAAGGCTGCATTCAGGAACATGACCTGCCCGTCTTCTCCGAAAATGGCGACCTGTTCTTCAACCTGGTCGAAGGCAGAGATCAGCTGCTGTTGTTCGCGCCGGGCCTGTTCGATCGCCTGCATCGCATTCTGGAACACGACCGTTGCGCGCGCCATATCCCCGATTTCATCCGGCCGGTCGGTGTCGGGCACCTCGATGGTTTCGCCATGCTGGGAAATGTCGCGCAGGCATCCGACCAGAACCTCCACGCGCGCGCGTTTGGCCAAGAGTTCGTCCTGCTGATCCTGCAGGATCCGGCGGTCGCGAGACAGGGTCTGAGCCATGTAATTGAAGCACTTGGCCGTATCGGCCAACTCGTCCCGCCCCTTGACCTCGATCTGGCTGTCCAGATTGCCGCGGGCAACGTCCAGGGCGCCCTGGCGCAGCCAGCGCAATTGCCGAGTGAGGATCGTGCCCAGGCCAAAGCCGAAGACCGCAACCAAGGACATGCCGATCACCGCGATCAGGATGTTCCAGTAGAGGGCCTGCGCCAGTTCCTTTTCAACGGCCAGGGTCGACAGGCCAAGCTCGATGGTTCCGAATTTGGTACCCGCGACCTGGATGGGCAGATCGATATCGATCACGTGGTCGCTGCGGGCATCGTCAAAGCTCGCGTCGCGAACAAAGGGCGCTTCAAGTGCCTCCTCGGCACCGCCTTGTGACAGCACCATGCCCGACAGGCTCCTGACGCGCAGATAGGTCAGATCCTCGCTGGAGACGGCTGTGTCGATGGTGGCATCCAGGGTTGCCAGGTCGGTCGCGATCACCGCGTCGGCCACGGTATTGGCAAAGACACGGGTTGTGGCCTCTGCCCGCTGGTACAGCTGCGTTGCCGCAGACCCGCCAAGGGCGAATTGGTTGATCCCGATGAGAACCGCCATGACCGTGAGTTCGATCAGGGCAATTCCGAAGATGGTTTTCAGCCGGAAGGACATGCGATATCTCCTTCATGCTTGATACCCGTCTCCTCTCTGTCCATGCCCAGAGCCCGGACGTCATCCCAATCGGAATCTGCTGCCGCGACAAACCCCTTCATGCCGATGCCCTTGACCAGATCCGGGTGCGAGGCAGGCATGCTCAGAAGGGCCGCTTGCACCTTGTCGATCTGCGCCGGATCGATGCCCTCGTGGACGGCGATGGCATGCGGTGTGAACCCTTCGGTTTCGTGAATGATCTGGAGCTGGGCGCGCACATCGGGATCGAGCGCGTTCCAGGTCCGGGTCACACCGCCGCCTGCCGCCATGAGCCCCGCGGCCACGGCCCGGTATACGCTGTCATGGGATTTGACATAGGACGGCGTGTAGCTCACGTTGACCCGCTGCAATGACGCGCGGTTGAGAATGCTGGCCCCAAAGGCACCGGGCGACGGGAAGGCGATGTTCTGACCATCCAGGCTGGCGATTTCGGAAAATTCGGAATCCACCCGCGCGACCATCACGCCTTTCAGCCGCTTGCCTTCCTGGTGGGCGATTGCACGATAGGAGGCTTCGCTTGAAAAGATCGCATAGTGCATCGGGTTCATATAGGCGTAGTCAAAGGCTCCCGCAGCCAGGCAGGCCTCGAATGTCGGGATGTCCTTCGTGGTGCGAAAGCGGAAGGTGGTGCCGGTTTGCTGGCTCAACTCCTCCAGAAAGGGCCCCCACATCCGGGCCAGGCGGCTGGCCGACTGCTGTGGCACGATGCCAAAGGTGACTTCGTTTCCTCCGGGTACCTCCCCGGCCTGTGCCGGGGTGGTGAGGGCCATGGAAAGGGCGGCAATCGAGGCAAAAAGCACCTTCATGCGACATCTCCGGTAGACTGGACATTGGCGGCGTGCACTTCCCGGGTGATGCGCTGCACCTTCTTGAGCAGATCCTCGCCGGTTTCCGCCCAGGCCGGGGGGGCGGATTTGGTGCCGGCTTTTTCAGCCCCGATACGCACCGCTGCGATCAGTTGATCGGGGTCCAGCGGTTTGGACAGAAAGTCTACCGCACCTGTCTGCGCCGTAGACTTCTGCGCCGAGGGATCGCCGCTCAGGACGACGAAGCTCAACTCGCGTTCCGGGAACCGGGCCTTGGCCCGCGACATCAGCTGAAAGCCGTTGGAGGTGTCGCCCGAGGGATCGACGAAGTGAACGTCCGTCACCACAACGGAAATGTGAGGATACCACTCCAACACTTCCAGCGCCATGTCGACGCTATCCGCAATGATTGCACTCCAGCCTTCGAGATCGACAATATCCTGCAGCTCTTCCAATGCGTCCTTGTCATCATCCACAACAAGAACAGTGAGGCCGGCAGTGGTTTCGTATTGTGTACTCAAAGTCATCTACAACTCCATCCAAGTTAACGTTTCCGTCTCACTGTGAGCCAGGTATGCAATTGCACACAATGCTGTTTCTGAGTTCCTATCCCTATGAAATTATTTAATATAACCGAAAGGATAGGCGGAAAGCACGGATGGGTGGCGCGCCATACCTACGGCAGGCCTCAAACGGCGTCGTTGATGGCTTCGATCAAGTCGTCGGGGTCGATCGGCTTGGCGAAACAGGCAAGCGCCCCCAGGGACATGGCCTCTTCGCGCGACGATTCTGCGCCGTGGCCGCTGACGACGAACATGGCGGCCTTGTACTTGTCCTGGCTGAGCTGACGCAACAACTCAAGGCCGCCGGCATTTGGCATCTTGAGGTCGGTGACAACGACATCAAAGGCCGTTTGCGCGCAGTGTTTCAGCGCGCCGGCGACCGACCCTGCGACGGATACCTCCATATCCTCAAGCTCAAGCGCCTCCTGGAGTTCCTCCCGCAGAAGCGGCTCATCATCAACAATCAGAACATGGGTCATAACACTACTCCATAAAAACCAGCGACCAGCCTAACATGCGGATCCTACAATCAGGTAAGTCTTTGGGAGGGGCGCGGTACAAAATCGGCTAGCAGAGCCGACCACGACGACTGCTCAATCAGCGCGGAAACCCAGTGCATTGGCACAGGGAGGTCCCGCGAAGCCCTGCTTTGACGCCCTGCATCGCGGCGCCAAGAGCCCGGAAGACCAACCTTTCCGGCTGGCAAAACCTGCGTACCGTGCCAAACGGACGGGGATGTGACCTCAGAGCAATGTGATCCTGGCAGATAATCTGCCCGAAGAAATCATCGGGTCGGGTCATTCCACGATTACGGCCCTGTTTCCGGCGGCTCAGGGCTGTCTCGGCCCGTCAGGTTCGGCGGATCGTATCGCAGCGCGGGATCGCTGCGGCGTTCATGGAAGGATGGATCGATCACCGCATCTTCGGGAATGTGCCGGTACTGGCCCAAAGGGATGTAATAGCCAAGCCAGCCTTTCTGGTCGGGCCAGGTGCTGCGAGAGGTGAGGCCGGGAAATATCTCGAGGATCGGCCAGCCCTTTCTGAGCTGCATTTGGCTATGCAGCTTCGCCGTGGCACTTGGTTTGGAAATCTCGAGTTTCATGCGCTCGGTGACCTTGTCCTCGACGCCGCGCACATAGCGGTCGTAGAAGGTTTGGCGAAAGACCAGGCTGTCGACGCCCAATCCGTCCAGCTCGGTCCGCATCCATTCCATCGTCAGTTTCGACAGGCCTGCCTCTGCCTCGGGAACGCTGCCGGCCATGTCTGTATGGGTGCCCGGAAACCAGACCTGTTTGATGTCCTGCGGGGGCGGTTCCTTGCGGGTTTTGAACCGGTTTCCGTAGTAGAGCTGCCCCTCCGTCCAGGGCTGGTGGCGAAAGAAACGGCGGGTCTCGTCAATGGACAGCACATGGCGCACCGCCTCGACCGAGGGGTTCTCATCGACACTGGAATGGGTGCCAAACTCGATCAGGCTGCCGCCGCCGATCTTGAAACGGATCATCGAACTGACCGTATCCCACAGCCCCAGGAAACGGATGGGCGCACGGCGGATATGGAAAAACTGCTCGGAAATGCGCAGGGGAGCGAATTGTGCGCGCGGGCCGTCCTGGCGCAGTTTGCGCCAGGCCTTGAACACGGGGCCGATCAGATGCAGCTCATGCGGGGCGACAAGGCCGAAGTCATTGATGAACCCGGCCAGCACCCGCGCCGTATAGGCGCCGCGGGAATAGCCGAAGAAATAGAGCTTGTCGCCTTCGCGGTAATTCTCGCACAGGAAGGCGTAGGCGTGCAGCACGTTGGCATGAAGGCCAAGGCCAAAGGCAAGCCCCATCACCAGGCGGGTTTTGGCAAACAGGGTCCGGGCAAAGGGGCGGGTCGACAGGGTGCCGACGCCGGGCTCATAGTAGATCAGCTGATTTTCATCGTGTTTCAGACACTTATAAAGCCGCAGAATGTTGCTTTCATTCTTTTCGACTTCATTGCCGGTGCCATCGAGGCAGATAATCAGTTTGCGTGACATGAATAGGCTTCCCAATAAAAACTATGGGAAGCCTAGCTGAGAAGGCGAGGGTGTCGCAATCTTTGGTTGAGGTGGGCGATCAGCCCCGCTTGCGTCTGCGCCTGCGACCGCCGTCTGCGGCGCCATCGCCGCCGCCGGTGTTGAAATTGACCTGGGGCAGGGTGACGATGCTTTCGAGGATCGGGAAAGGCTCCGCCGAATTCGGAATGGCAGAGGCATTGACGAAATGCTCCTGGAACCTCGGCTCGACCGCGGTTTCCACCTTTTCGATCCGGCGCACGGTCTCTTCGATCTCGCGCCGGGCTTTGGTGTTCAAAAGGGCAATTCGTGCGCCGGTGCCCGCGGCATTGCCGGCACTGGTGACTTTCTCCAGCGGGCAGTCGGGGATCATGCCCAGCACCATCGCGTGTTTGGCGGAGATATGCGCGCCAAAGGCGCCGGCCAGAACCACCCGGTCCACTGTATCGACGCCGAACTTGTCCATCAGCAGCCGTGCACCGGAATAGAGCGCCGCCTTGGCCATCTGGATGGCGCGAATGTCCGGGTTGGTGACGGTAATGGTGGGTCCGCCATCGGCGGAGCCATCCCACAGAACATAGGCATTGGTACGCCCATCCTGAATGCAGCGGCTGGATCCGGTCTGCGCGGCCGAGCCGATCAGCCCCGAGGCATCCAGCACACCCGCAAGGCGCATCTCGGCAATCGCCTCGATAATGCCCGAGCCGCAGATGCCGGTGATCCCGGTGGTGGCGATCGCCTCGGCAAAGCCTGGCTCATCCGACCACAGGTCCGATCCGATCACCCGAAACCGCGGCTCCTTGGTTTCGGGATCTATTTCGACCCGCTCGATGGCGCCGGGCGCCGCGCGCTGGCCGCTGGAAATCTGCGCGCCCTCAAACGCGGGTCCGGTTGGGGAGGAACAGGCCAGTACCTTCTCCTTGTTGCCCAAGAGGATTTCCGCATTGGTGCCCACATCGACCACCAGCACCAGGTCTTCGGATTTGTCGGGGGCCTCGGACAGGGCGACGGCGGCGGCATCGGCGCCCACATGGCCCGCGATACAGGGCAAAAGGTAGACCCGTGCTGCCGGATGGAGGTTCAGCTCCAGCTCGCTGGCGCGCAGGGACAGGGCGTTGGAGGTGGCCAGCGCAAAGGGCGCCTGGCCCAGCTCGAACGGGTCGATGCCAAGGAACAGGTGATGCATCACCGGGTTGCAGACAAAGACCGCATCTACGATCAGATCGGTCGTGGTCTCGGCCTCTTCGGCGATCTGGGTGAACAGCTGCCGCATCCCTTCGCGCACTGCGCGGGTCATCTCCTGATCGCCGCCCTTGTTCATCATGGCGTAGCTCACACGGCTCATCAGGTCTTCGCCAAAGCGGATCTGCGGGTTCATGATACCAGAGGAGGCGACGACCTCTCCGGTTTTCAGATCGCACAGATGGGCTGCGATGGTAGTGGAGCCAAGGTCCACAGCCAGCCCATAGAGCGCACCTTCGTAAAGGCCGGGCCAGATCTGCATGATGAGGGGCGGGGTGGTGGCATCGCCAAGATGCACGGCGACGGTGACCTTCCAGGCGCCTTTGCGCAGGATCGGCTGCATCTGTTGCAGGATGTGCAGGTCGCATTGCACGCCTTCGAGCTCCCACTGTACCCGCAGCGCCTCTGTCAGGCGCTCCAGATCGCCCGAGGGTTTGTGCATGTCGGGCTCTTCCACCTCGACATAGAACAGGCGGGTCGACGGGTTCATGACGATATCGCGCGCCTCGGCCCGTTTGCGCACCACCTGGCGGTGAACCTGGCTTTCGGGCGGCACATCGATGACCACATCGCCCTCGATCTGGGCCTGGCAGCCAAGGCGGCGCCCGTCGATCAGCCCGCGCTTGTCCTTGTAGCGTTGTTCCACCTTGTTCCAGGCGCTGAGGGCGTCGTCTGCAACCGTGATGCCGAATTTGGAGAATTCGCCATAAGACGGCGTGATCTGGCATTTCGAACAAATGCCGCGGCCGCCGCAGACGGAATCAAGATCGACCCCCAGCTGCCGCGCGGCGGTCAGAACCGGGGTGCCGACCGGGAACCGCCCCCGTTTGCCGGAGGGGGTAAACACAACAAGAGGATCGTCAGCCATGCCTGTGCCTTTTTGGGGTATGCTTGTGATGCGCAGCATAGGGCGTTTTGCGCCGCAGGACAGGCAGGTCGCGTCATTTCACGATCCGGCACCGGCATGGTGCAAAGATATTGTGGTTGTTTTGAACCACTAGCCCCGAGTTTTCCGCTGGCAGTCGGCAGCACGCCGCAAGCGGGGGCAGGAATAATTGTCGCGGCCTCTTTTCCATCCTGCGCTTCTGTGCCATAGGGTCACCGCCAAACGGGGTTTTGCATGGGGATGACAAATGCAGATTCGTGAGGCTCTCACTTTTGATGATGTTCTTCTGGTTCCGGGGGCGTCCGAAGTGCTGCCCAGCACGGCGGATACGCGCACGCGCGTGACGCGCTCGATCTCACTGAACATCCCGCTGCTCAGCTCGGCGATGGATACGGTGACCGAGGATCGCATGGCGATTGCCATGGCCCAGGCCGGTGGCATGGGCGTTATTCACAAGAACCTTGATGCGGCCGAGCAGGCCCGCCAGGTGCGCCGGGTGAAGCGCTTTGAAAGCGGGATCGTCTACAACCCGATCACCCTGACCGCCGATCAGACCCTGGCCGATGCCAAGGCTTTGCAGGAACGCTACAGCGTCACCGGCTTTCCGGTGGTGGACAACAACGGCCGGGTGGTTGGTATCGTGACCAACCGCGACATGCGATTTGCCAGCGATGACAAGACGCCGGTCTCGGTGATGATGACCTCGGAGAAGCTGGCGATCCTGCAAGAGCCCGCCGACCGCGAAGAGGCGAAATCGCTGATGAAATCGCGCCGGATCGAAAAGCTGCTGATCACCGACAAGGACGGCAAGCTGACCGGTCTTCTGACCCTGAAAGACACCGAACAGGCGGTTCTGAACCCCACCGCCTGCAAGGACGATCTGGGACGTCTTCGGGTTGCGGCGGCCAGCTCCGTGGGCGACTCCGGTTTCGAACGTTCCGAGGCGCTGATTGACGCGGGCGTGGATGTCGTCGTCGTCGATACCGCCCATGGTCACTCGGCCGGGGTGATCGAAGCGGTGAAGCGGATCAAGGCGCTGTCCAACCAGGTGCAGGTGATTGCCGGCAATGTGGCCACCGCCGAAGCCACCCGTGCCCTGATTGACGCGGGCGCCGATGCGGTCAAGGTCGGGATCGGGCCGGGCTCGATCTGTACGACCCGCATGGTGGCCGGTGTCGGCGTGCCGCAGCTGACCGCGATCATGGATTGCGCTGGCGCTGCCGGTGACACCCCGGTGATTGCCGATGGTGGCATCAAGTTCTCGGGCGATTTCGCCAAGGCGATTGCCGCCGGCGCCTCCTGCGCCATGGTCGGCTCGATGATCGCGGGCACCGATGAAAGCCCGGGCGAAGTGATCCTCTATCAGGGCCGGTCGTTCAAATCCTATCGCGGCATGGGCAGCCTTGGCGCCATGGCGCGTGGTTCTGCCGACCGCTATTTCCAAAAGGATGCCGCCAGCGACAAGCTGGTGCCCGAAGGCATCGAAGGCCAGGTGCCCTATAAGGGGTCTGCCAGTGCCGTGATCCACCAGCTGGTCGGCGGTCTGCGCGCGGCCATGGGCTATACCGGCTGCGCCACGGTGGAGCACATGCGCCACAACTGTCAATTCGTGAAGATCACCGGCGCGGGCCTGAAGGAAAGCCATGTGCACGACGTGCAGATCACCCGCGAAAGCCCGAACTACCGGATCGGGTGATCACTATGGCTGAGCCGCTCCGCATCGGGGCAGGGGCATGACCCCTGCCGCCCGCCTGCAGGCCGCGATCGAGATCCTGGATCAGGTGATCGAAGGCACGCCTGCGGAAAAGGCGCTGACCGGCTGGGGGCGACGCAGCCGCTTTGCCGGGTCCAAGGATCGGGCAGCGGTTCGCGATCACGTGTTTTCTGCGCTGCGCTCCATGCGCTCTCATGCTGTGCTGGGCGGGGCGCATTCCGGGCGTGGCTTGATCCTGGGGGCATTGCGCGAGGCGGGGATTGACCCTGACACGATGTTCACCGGCCAAGGCCATGCCCCAGGGCCGCTGAGCGATCAGGAACGGCAAGAGCCGCAGCCCTTTGGCTCCCCGGCAGAAGCCTTGGACATCCCCGATTGGCTTTGGCCCTCCTTCAGCGCCAGCCTTGGGGAGCACGCCGAGGCGGCGGCACGGGCCCTGCGTCAAAGGGCGCCTGTGCATCTGCGGGTTAACCTGCGCAAATCCTCGGTCAAAGAGGCCATTGCCGCCCTTGCGGCAGAGGGGATTGTGGCGCAGCCGCATGGGGCGTCCCCCACTGCGCTGCAGGTGACAGAGGGTGCGCGCAAGCTGCGCAATGCCGCAGCCTATCAAAACGGTGTGGTCGAACTGCAGGATGCGGCCAGCCAGGCGGTGGTCGATCTATTGCCTCTGCAGGACGGCATGTCCGTGCTGGATTATTGCGCGGGCGGCGGCGGCAAAAGCCTCGCCATGGCGGCAAGGGCGCAGATCCGGCTGGTGGCCCATGACGTGGATCCGGGGCGGATGAAGGATATTCCGGCGCGCGCCGACCGGGCAGGGGCGCGGATCGACTGCGTGACCAGCGGCAGGATTGCCGCCATGGCGCCATTCGATCTGGTGCTATGCGATGCGCCCTGTTCGGGATCCGGCTCCTGGCGCCGCGCCCCGGAAGGGAAGTGGCGCCTGACGCCAGAGCGGCTGGACGAGATCCGTGGCCTGCAGGCCGGCATTCTGGATGAGGCGGCCGCCCTGGTTGCTCCGGGACGGATGCTTGCCTATGCGACCTGTTCGATGCTGAAGGAAGAGAACCGTGACCAGGTGGACGCCTTCCTGGCACGTACTCCGGGCTGGCAGGTGCTGCAAGAGCGATCCTGGCAGGTTCAGGACGGAACCGACGGGTTTTATGCAGCTCTGTTGACGCGAACAAAGCCGGATTGATAAGTATCGCTGCAATGAGGGTCACGAGGCTGTTAACGTGGCCTTAACCTTGATGGCCGCGTATAGGCGGCATCTTGTCTTTTTCACGGAGCCGCAATGACAGGTCGCCCCACTTCCTCCGTCCCTTCATTGCGGGTCTCTTCCCCGGAAACAAAACGCTTGGCTCTGGTGGTGGTGCTGGCGATGGGGCTGTTGCTGGCGCCTTGGGTGCTGACCATACCTGATTGGGTGGCGCGTGGGCTTTTGGCGGTGGCGCTGACCCTGGTGGCGGTGGCGCTGTTGATGGTGTTTCAGACGCGCATGCGGCTCAACGCGCGCGCCATGGCGGCGGATCTTCTGACCGGCTTTATCGAAAAGGACGCAACACCAACCTTTGTGGCCGATGACGAGGGCCGCATTCATGCCTGCAACGAAGCCGCCCTGAAACGGTTCCAGGAAGGCAAGCAGGAAACGCTGGGCGGCACCCTGCGCTCGGTCCTGGCCAATCCCACCGCGGTCCTGTTCCGTCTGCAAAGCCAGGCCGCCAAGCTGGGCGCTGCCCGCGAAGACATCGTGACGCGACGCGGTCACGTGCGCCTTGCGGTGCATCAGATGCAGGGTGGCAGCTTCCTGTGGCGGATCGAGGATATCGCCGAGCGTGCAGGCGGCGGGCGTGCCTCCGAGGCGGTGCCCATTCCGATGATCACCGTGGGGCGTTCGGGCGCGGTGTTGTTCATGAACGAAGCGGCCCGCAAACTGATCGGCGAGCGGGTGAAATCCACCGAACGGCTGTTCAATACGCTGCCCATCAATCCCGGTCAGATCAATACGATCGTGACCCAGAGCGGCCCGGTCGAGGTGGTCGTGAGCGAGCGCAACAGCACGCAGGGGCGCAGCGAACTCTACCTGATGGAGGTGGATCCCGCCGGTCTGGGCGGTGGCGCCCCCGGGCTGGAGGAGATGCCGGTCCCCTTCCTCAAGGTGGCGCCCTCGGGTGATATCCTGTCGCTCAACAAGATGGCGGTGCGGCTTCTGGGGGTGGAGACGCGCGACAATCTAAAACTGGGCCAGCTGATGGAAGGGCTGGGGCGCCCCATGGCCGATTGGCTGCGCGATACGGCGGACGGTCTTGCCTCGAACAAATCCGAATTCCTGCGCCTGTCGCGCCGCGACAAGGAGGTCTTCGTGCAGGTGACGCTGACCCGTACCTTCGAAGAGGGCACGCCGGTTCTGATTGCCGTCCTCAATGACGCGACCGAATTGAAGACGCTGGAAGCGCAATTCGTGCAAAGCCAGAAGATGCAGGCGATTGGCCAGCTGGCAGGTGGGGTCGCCCATGACTTCAACAACCTGCTGACGGCGATTTCCGGCCACTGCGATCTGCTGCTGCTGCGCCACGATCAAGGCGATCAGGACTATGGCGATCTGATCCAGATTCATGAGAATGCCAATCGCGCGGCCTCCTTGGTCAGCCAGCTTCTGGCGTTTTCCCGCAAGCAGACGCTGCAGCCCGAGATCCTGGATGTCCGCGATACCCTGTCGGACCTGACCCATCTGCTGAACCGCCTGGTGGGCGAAAAGGTGACGCTGACGCTGAGCCATGATCCGGTGATGCGCTCGATCCGGGCCGATAAGCGGCAGCTTGAGCAGGTCTTGATGAACCTGGTGGTGAACGCCCGCGATGCCATGCCCAATGGTGGTGAAATCCGGGTGGAGACCGAGGCGGTGACGCTGGATGCGCCGCTGGAACGCGACCGGGCCACGGTTCCGGCAGGTGACTGGGTGACGATCAAGGTGTCCGACGAAGGTGTCGGTATCGATCCGGACAAGATCCAGAAGGTATTTGAACCCTTCTACACCACCAAGCGCACCGGCGAAGGCACCGGTCTTGGCCTGTCGACCGCCTATGGCATCATCAAACAGACCGGTGGCTTTATCTTCATCGACTCGGTCAAGGGGCAGGGGACACGCTTCACGCTCTATTTCCCGGTGCACAAGCAGGAGGCCGTGGAAGCGCCCGCAGTCGTCCCGCAGAAAGAGGACGCCCCCGCGGCACAACACGGCGAGGGCGTGGTCCTGCTGGTGGAGGACGAGGCGCCGGTGCGGGCCTTCGCCTCGCGGGCCTTGCGGATGCGCGGCTACACGGTGCTGGAGGCGGAATCCGCCGAAGATGCCCTGCGCACGCTTGAGGATCCCGGCCTGACGGTGGATGTCTTCGTGACCGATGTGGTGATGCCGGGCATGGATGGGCCAAGCTGGGTGCGTGAAGCCCTGAAGGATCGCCCCGATACGCGCGTGGTCTTTGTCTCGGGCTATGCGGAGGGGGCCTTTGGCGATTCCGAACCGGATGTGCCGAACTCTGTCTTCCTGCCCAAGCCCTTCTCGCTCAGCCAGCTGACCGAAACGGTTCATGCGCAACTGCACTAGGCGACGAGCCCATTGCTCCTTCGCCAGGGTTTCCAGGCCGTTGATATATCCCGGAGTTTATACGCGTCGCATAGAATGGGTTTCTGTGAGCGGTTCCATCCGAAGTACGCCAAGACATAACAGAAACTGGGATTTGGCTCCCGCCAGACCTGCCGGACGTGCGGCCATTCTCCCCTACCGTTTTTGGGATGGGGCAGCACTGATGCGGCAGCAACACAGATCATCAGGCCGATTTTCTTTGGATCCGGCTAGTCAAATCCATGATGCAGCCGAAAAGGGGCGGCGCCTATCCCCGGCCTCCGGCAGACCTGAGAAGAGGCATTTCTGCTTGGTGGCCGATACTTGCGTGCAGGTCAAAGTCCGCCGCATGTTTGCGTCGCAGGATGCGTTCTGTCCTGGGAGTGAGAGTCAGCTCCATCGGGGGGCTGGCGTTCAGGATTTCCAACTCCAGCTTCATCCCCAGCCGGTCCTCCAGAAAGTCCTGGATGGCAGGTTGATCTTCATAGCGGAACAGATGCGTCACGGCGCTGCCGTTGGTCCGCGGCTCAAGGAATTTTGCCTGGCTGCCAACATCGGCAAAGGCTGCCGGTTTCCCGGTGCAATAGCTGCCTACAAAATCGTCAAAGGAAATGCCCTTGGTTGAGTTCGGCTTGCCATCCATGAAGGGGCGCTGGCGAAACCTGTACCAACTGCCAAGCCAGCTGATCGGTTCACGGACCACTGCCATCAGCTCCATTTCCGTGCCACAGACCCGTTCGAACATGGGACGAAACCAGCGTGAATAGCGAATAACCGTGGCGTGTTTCAACTCAGGCGGATCCGCAACTACGATATCGGCCCGGTCCCGCAAAGCAGCCTGATAGGCGGTGGTTCCGGTCTTGGGAACCGACAGAAGAACCAATCTTTCGTCGTGAAACACCAGCAACGCGTATCCACCCTTGCGAAAACACCCTAAAGACGAGTCGTAGCAGTGCTCGCCTCGGTTGTAAATGGCGCATTGTGGAATATTCTGGTTGAAGTGTTCTCGTTTTGCCCCCATAAAGAACAAGAGGCGAACAAAGCAAGTGATTGCCGCGACCCCAAGGGTATGACACATAGAAGGTGACAAGGGACTATGGCGGATCTTTTGACCATGAAAAACAAAGTGAGCGGTGACAAGCAGAAGGCGCTGGACAGCGCGCTGGCCCAGATTGAGCGGCAGTTCGGCAAGGGGTCGATCATGAAACTGGGGGACGGCAATGCCATCCAGGAGATCGAGGCGAGTTCGACCGGGTCATTGGGGCTGGATATCGCCCTTGGTATCGGTGGTCTGCCCATGGGCCGTATCATCGAAATCTACGGTCCGGAAAGTTCGGGTAAGACCACGCTGACGCTGCACTGTGTTGCAGAACAACAGAAAAAGGGCGGGGTCTGCGCCTTTGTGGACGCCGAACATGCGCTGGATCCGCAATATGCGGCCAAGCTGGGCGTCGATCTTGACGAATTGCTGATTTCGCAGCCCGACACGGGCGAACAGGCGCTGGAAATCACCGATACTCTGGTGCGTTCGGGCGCGGTCAATATGGTGATCGTGGATTCGGTTGCGGCGCTGACGCCGAAATCCGAACTCGAAGGCGACATGGGCGATTCCAGCGTCGGCGTGCAGGCCCGCCTGATGAGCCAGGCCATGCGCAAGCTCACCGGATCGATCAGCCGCTCCAAATGCATGGTGATCTTCATCAACCAGATTCGCATGAAGATCGGCGTGATGTTCGGCTCTCCGGAAACCACAACCGGCGGCAACGCGCTGAAATTCTATTCCTCCGTGCGCCTGGACATTCGCCGCATCGGCTCGATCAAGGACCGGGACGAGGTGGTCGGTAACGCCACCCGCGTCAAAGTGGTGAAGAACAAGGTGGCGCCGCCCTTCAAACAGGTGGAATTCGACATCATGTATGGTGAAGGCATCTCCAAGATGGGGGAATTGCTGGACCTGGGCGTTGCGGCCGGGGTGGTGAACAAGTCCGGCGCTTGGTTCTCCTACGGGGATGAGCGGATCGGGCAGGGGCGTGAAAACGCCAAGCAGTTCCTGCGTGAGCATTCCGAAATCGCCTATGACATCGAAGACAAGATCCGCGCTGCGCATGGTTTGGACTTCGATCGCCCTGACGGCGCTGCCGACGACGACATCCTGGAGGCGTAAAGCGCTTCAACCAGGATCGTGAGTGACAGCAAAAGGGTGCGGGATTGGCCGCACCCTTTTTCGCTTTCTGGGCAGTGGACAGTGCCCGCGCGGGGGGCTAAACCTGCCTGAAACCCTGACAAAGCCCGAAAAGGGATCCCGCATATGGCGACGCTGAACGACATCCGATCCACATTCCTGAACTACTTTGCCAAGCAGGGCCACGAGATCGTGTCCTCCAGCCCGCTGGTGCCGCGCAACGATCCCACCCTGATGTTCACCAACTCAGGCATGGTTCAGTTCAAGAACCTCTTCACCGGGCTGGAGCACCGCGACTACAAACGCGCCACCACAGCGCAGAAATGCGTGCGGGCCGGCGGCAAGCACAATGACCTCGACAATGTTGGTTATACCGCGCGCCACCATACCTTCTTTGAAATGCTGGGGAACTTCTCCTTTGGCGATTACTTCAAGACCGAGGCGATCCCCTTTGCCTGGGAGCTGATCACCAAGGAATTCGGCATCGACAAGAGCCGTCTTCTGACCACTGTCTATCACACCGATGACGAGGCATTCGAGATCTGGAAGAAGGTCGGCGTGCCCGAGGATCGGATCATCCGCATCGATACCTCCGACAACTTCTGGCAGATGGGGCCGACTGGCCCCTGCGGCCCCTGCACCGAGATTTTCTATGATCACGGCGATCACATCTGGGGTGGCCCTCCGGGCAGCGCCGATGAGGATGGCGACCGCTTCATCGAGATATGGAACGTCGTCTTCATGCAGAACGAGCAGTTCGAGGACGGTTCGATGAAGGCGCTGGACATGCAGTCCATCGACACCGGCATGGGGCTGGAACGGATCGGTGCGCTCTTGCAGGGCAGCCATGACAACTACGATACGGATCTCTTCAAGGCGCTGATCGAGGCCTCGGCGGATGTGACCAACGTCGATCCCTACGGCGATCAGAACGTCCATCACCGGGTGATCGCCGACCATCTGCGCTCCACCTCCTTCCTGATTGCCGATGGCGTGATGCCCTCAAATGACGGCCGTGGCTACGTGCTGCGCCGCATCATGCGCCGCGCCATGCGCCATGCGCATCTTCTGGGGGCCAAGGATCCGGTGATGCACCAGCTGGTGCCCGCGCTGGTCCAGCAGATGGGCGCGGCCTATCCCGAACTTGGCCGCGCGCAGGCGCTGATCCAGGAAACGCTGCACCTGGAAGAAAACCGCTTCAAGCAGACCCTGGATCGCGGCCTCAAGCTGCTGGATGAGGAACTGGCGGATCTGGACGAGGGTGCAGCTCTGCCAGGGGCCGCAGCTTTCAAACTCTATGACACCTACGGCTTCCCGTTGGATCTGACCCAGGACGCCCTGCGCGAAAAGGGCCGCGAGGTGGACACCGACGGCTTTGATGCCGCCATGGCAGAGCAAAAGGCCAAGGCACGCGCGGCTTGGTCCGGCTCGGGCGAAAGCGCCGACAGCACTCTGTGGTTCGATATCGCCGATGAGCATGGCACGAGCGAGTTCCTGGGCTATGAAACTGAGAGCGCCGAAGGCCAGATCGTTGCCATCGTCAAGGATGGGGCCATCGTGCGCGAGGCGGGCAAGGGGGACACGGTTCAAGTGGTTCTGAACCAGACCCCGTTCTACGCCGAATCCGGTGGCCAGGTCGGCGACAGCGGCGAAATCCGTGTCGAAGGCGGGCGCCTGCGCGTTACCGATACCAAGAAGGCTGCCGATGTCTTCATCCACTTTGCCGAAGTTGTTGACGGCATCGTGACGGTGAATGCGCCGGCCCAGCTGGAGGTGGATCATTCCCGCCGCAGCGCCATCCGTGCCAACCACTCGGCCACGCACCTCTTGCACGAGGCCCTGCGCGAAGCACTTGGCGATCACGTGGCGCAGCGCGGGTCGCTCAATGCCGAAGATCGCCTGCGGTTCGACTTCAGCCACGGCAAGGCACTGAGCACCGAGGAACTCACGAAGGTCTCCGCCGATGTGAATGCCTTCATCCGCCAGAACACGCCGGTCGAGACCCGGATCATGACTCCGGACGATGCTCGTGCCCTTGGTGCCCAGGCGCTGTTCGGTGAGAAGTATGGCGATGAGGTCCGTGTGGTCTCCATGGGCCGCGCCGCAACCGGCAAGGGCCACGACAAGGAAACTTACTCGATCGAGCTCTGCGGTGGCACGCATGTGAAGCAGACCGGCGATATCGGCACCTTCGTGATCCTTGGCGACAGCGCGTCCTCGGCCGGTGTGCGCCGGATCGAGGCGCTGACGGGCGCCGCGGCCTCTGAATACCTTGAGGCCGAGGCCGGGCGCATGGCCGAGGTTGCCGCCATGCTGAAGGCGCAGCCTGTCGATGTGATGGATCGCATCAAGGCGCTGATGGATGAGCGCAAGACGCTGCAGAATGAAATCTCGCAGTTGAAACAGCAGGTTGCCATGGGGGGCGGTGCTGCGGGCGGCGTCGAAACCAAGGAAATCGGCGGCAAGACCTTCCTGGGCCAGGCGCTGGAAGGTGTTTCCGGCAAGGACCTGCGCGGGTTGATCGATGCACATAAGCAGAAACTGGGCTCGGGCGTGATCCTGCTGATTGCCAACGATGATGGCAAGGTGGCTGTGGCGGCTGGTGTTACCGATGATCTGACCGGTCAGATCTCTGCTGTGGACGTGTTGAAGGCTGCAGTGCCAGCCGTGGGTGGCAAGGGTGGTGGAGGCCGTCCCGACATGGCGCAGGGCGGTGGCAAGGATTTCGCCGGGGCCGAAGCGGCCATCGCGGCGGCAGAAAAACTGTTGGAGGGATAATCATGGGCGCACTCTGGATTGCTCACGTCACGGTCACCGATGCGGAGGCCTATGGCAAATACGCTGAACTGGCGGGGCCTGCGATCGCCAAACACGGCGGCGAGTTCATCGCCCGTGGCGGCAAGTTCGTGCAGCTGGAAGGCAAGGAACGCCCGCGCAACGTGGTCGCGAAATTCCCCAGCGTTGAGGCTGCCGTGGACTGCTACAACAGCCCTGAATACCAGGAGGCGCTGGATCACGCCCGTGGCGCCTCCGAGCGCGAGCTGATGGTGGTTGAGACCTCCGAGTAACGCGCCGGTCACAAGATGCAGATAAAAGAGCGCGGGGGCAGCCTCGCGCTCTTTTTCTTTTGATCAGTATGGGTTGCGGGGGCTTCTGTCTTCCGACAGGCTGTTTTGACGCCGCTCCACCAGCAGCTCGATCGCGTCCGCCAGATGGACCTCCTGGATGTTGTAGTCGCCGCGCGCGACGCGCAGTTTGTGGGCTTCGATCATCACATCCGCATGGGTGCAGCCCACGGGCGGTTCGAACTTGTAGCAGGCCAGCTCGATCAGCAGCCCCATCGGATCCTTGAAATAAATCGAATCCATGAAGCCCCGGTCCTTGTTGCCGGAATGACCGATCCCACGTTCCGTCAGGCGGTTTTCGATCTGGGAAAAGGTCGCCTTGCTGACGTTGAAGGCCAGGTGATGCACGCAGCCGGGTTCTGTGGGCGTGCGGCGCCGGTCGGGGATGCGGGTCTCATTGGTGAAGACGGTGATCAGCCGCCCGTCGCCCGGATCGAAGTAAAGGTGGCCTTCGTCCGGGTTGTCCAGATTAGGCTGGTCAAACACAAAGGGCATGCCCAAAAGCCCTTCCCAGAAATCGATGGATGTCTGCCTGTCGGCACCGGTCAGCGTGATGTGATGAACGCCCTGGACCTGGATCTTGCGCATGCCGTGTCTCCTTTCGTTTGAAGGAGACCCTAACATGGATGGGCAATAGAAAAAGGCCGCCCCAGGGGGCGGCCTCGTGAATGTGATGATCTGTCAGGATCAGCCATTGGCCTTCGACATCCGCTTGCGCTCGTGCGGGTCGAGGTAGCGCTTGCGCAGGCGGATCGAGTTCGGCGTCACTTCCACCAGCTCGTCGTCGTTGATATAGGCGATGGCTTCTTCCAGCGACAGCGTCACCGGCGTGGTTAGGCGCACGGCTTCGTCGGTGCCGGAGGCACGCACGTTGGTCAGCTTCTTGCCCTTCAGCGGGTTCACTTCCAGGTCGTTGTCGCGGGAATGCTCACCGATGATCATGCCGGTATAGACATCGACCTGGGCGCCGATGAACATCTTGCCGCGATCTTCGAGGTTCCACAGGGCGTAGGCCACGGATTGGCCGTTCTCCATCGAGATCAGAACACCGGCGCGGCGGCCCGGGATCGGACCCTTGTGCGGCGCCCAGCCGTGGAAGACGCGGTTCAGCACGCCGGTACCGCGGGTGTCGGTCAGGAATTCGCCGTGATAGCCGATGAGCCCGCGCGAGGGCACATGGGCTATGATCCGGGTCTTGCCGGCACCGGCCGGTTTCATCTCGACCAGCTCACCCTTGCGGGCACCGGTCAGTTTCTCGATCACGGCGCCAGAGTATTCGTCATCCACATCGATGGTGGCTTCCTCGATGGGCTCCATCTTCTGGCCGTCTTCTTCGCGCATGATCACCTGCGGGCGGGAGATCGACAGCTCGAACCCTTCGCGGCGCATGTTCTCGATCAACACGCCCATCTGTAGTTCGCCACGGCCCGAGACCTCGAAGGCCTCACCGCCGGGAGTGTCGGCGATCTTGATGGCGACGTTGCTTTCGGCCTCTTTCATCAACCGGTCACGGATCACGCGCGACTGCACCTTCTTGCCGTCACGGCCTGCCAGCGGGCTGTCGTTGATGCCGAAGGTCACGGTGATGGTCGGCGGATCGATGGGCTGGGCATCCAGCGGCTCATCCACGGCGAGGGCACAGATGGTATCGGCCACGGTGGCCTTGGCCATGCCCGCGATGGAAACGATGTCGCCCGCCTGGGCTTCGTCGATGTCCTGCTGGGCCAGGCCACGGAAGGCCTGGATGCGGGTGACGCGGAATTGTTCGATCTTCTGGCCCACGCGGGTCAGCGCCTGCACGGTGGCGCCCACCTTCAAGGTGCCGGATTCGACGCGGCCGGTCAGCAGGCGCCCGACGAAGGGGTCAGAGCCTAGGGTGGTGGCCAGCATGCGGAAATCTTCGCCCTGACGCTTGATCTGGGCAGGCTCGGGCACGTGGTTCACGATCAGATTGAACAGCGCGTGCAGATCCTTGCGGGGACCGTCCAGTTCGGCGTCGGCCCAGCCATTGCGGCCCGAGGCATACATATGCGGGAAGTCGAGCTGATCCTCGGTCGCATCCAGCGAGGCAAAGAGGTCGAAACATTCGTCCAGCGCGCGGTCAGGCTCGGCGTCGGGCTTGTCCACCTTGTTCAGCACCACGATGGGGCGCAGACCCAGGGCCAGCGCCTTGGAGGTCACGAATTTGGTCTGCGGCATCGGGCCTTCGGCGGCATCCACCAGCAGGACAACACCGTCGACCATCGACAGGATCCGCTCTACCTCGCCGCCGAAATCGGCGTGGCCGGGGGTGTCGACGATATTGATCCGGGTGCCTTTCCATTCGACCGAGGTCGGTTTGGCAAAGATGGTGATGCCCCGTTCGCGTTCCAGATCGTTGCTGTCCATGGCGCGTTCCGCCACAGCCTGGTTTTCGCGGAAGGCGCCGGATTGTTTGAGCAGCTCGTCCACCAGGGTCGTTTTCCCGTGGTCCACGTGTGCAATGATCGCAATGTTGCGCAGGTCCATGACGTCAGCCTTTGTAAGGAAGTTGCGCAGCGCTTAGCCCGATACTGGCAGGAAGGCCAGCAAAAATCGGCCTCCCCGGTGCAATCGGCGCTGCAATGCAGCGCCCCCCTGCATTTGGGGGGGCTCAGTGGCCGGAGGATTTCGAGTAAAGATGAATGACCATAATGCCGATCAGGATCAGCGCCATGCCCAGAATGGCGGGCAGATCCAGTCTTTGCCCGAAGACCACGAGGCCAATCACCGCGATAAGCACGATGCCAAGGCCCGACCAGATCGCATAGACGATACCGACCGGCATGACCTTGAGGGTAAGACCCAGCATGTAAAAGGAAAACCCATAGGCCACCAGCACGATGAGCGAGGGCACCAACCGGCTGAACTGCTGGCTGGCCTGCAGCGCCGTGGTGCCAATGGTCTCTGCAGCGACGGCAACGATCAGGTAGATATAGTGAAGCTGCATTCTGAGCCTCCGGGTTGCAAAGGGATGACGTGGAATATCTCGTGATGTTTGCCTAGCCGAGTAGCAAGGCATCGACCAGCGCGAAATGAAAACGCCCGGGCCCAAGGCCCGGTGAAATACCTGTGGCGATCGCCGACAACAGGCGAAATGCGTGGCGGTCGTCTCTGCGCCAAGTGGTTTTTCTTCGCCTGCGTACAAGTTTAGCGAAATCGGTAACCGAATATGAACAGCTCATGACGTATGACACCATTGAAAGGGTCGGTCATGCGTCAGGTGTTTTTTGGAATGATCGCGTTTGTTGCGGTCGGGCTATCGCCGCTCCTGGTTCTGGCTAGTCCCCAGGACCTGCGGGTCGGAGAACCAGTTCTGGTGATTTCTCCCCCTTGGACCGTCGCGGCCGCAGAGGTCATTTCCCGCAGCGGATTGCGGGAGATATCCCCGGAACGGGCACCTTTTGGCGCGCTGACAGTCCTGAATGATACCGCAGATGCGCTGCGGCTGAAATCAAATGGCGCCTGGTTGGTGCTGGATGGAAAGATGATCGCGCAGATCTGCGCGGGATAGTTGTGTAAAGCGAGAGGACGCAGTGGCATGCGGACATTGAAAGATAAACTGTCAAGATCCGATGGTCCCACCATCATTGAAGGGGCCGGGCGACAATTTCAACGATTGACCAGTATGGCTCTGGTGCCGGTTCCGGCGTTGGTGGCATATTTTGTCGATGGGGCGGTGTCCTGGTGGATGATTGCGGCGCTGAGCGCGGTTCTTGGGGTGCTCTCCTTTGCCTCCAAGCAGCTTCCGGAGAGCTCTCGGGATTACATCATCGCCTTCTGCCTGATCGGGCACAGCGTGCTGTTCACGACGGCCTTCAGCGGCCATCCATGGCAGCTGGACAGCCATATGCTGTTCTTTGCCTTGCTGGCGGTTGTCGCCACGCTGCACAACATGGGGGCGGTGCTGTTCGCCACCGCTTTGATCGCGGTGCATCACCTGTCTTTCAGCCTGTTGATGCCCAGCCTGGTCTATCCCGGCGGTGGTGTGATCGAGAGCCTGTCGCGGACCGTGATGCATGCGGTGATCGTGCTGGTCGAGGCGGGCATCCTGCTTCTCAGCATCTATCAGCGCAAACAGGCGGATCTGGCGCTCGTAGCGCAGCAAGAGGCGCTGCAGCAAGAGGCGGCCAAGGCCGAAGAGGCGCAGGAAGAAGCCATGCGCAGCAAGCGGGATACCGAAACGATCGTGCATGTGTTCGACACCAGCCTGCAGACCATGGCCTCGGGCAACCTCAGCAGCCGCATCACCAGCGACTTCCCGCAGGAATACGAAACGATGCGCACGAATTTCAACGCGCTTGCCGATAGCCTGAATGCAGGTCTGGGCACCGCCATGTCGATCTCCAGAGAGTTCCGCGAAAACGCACAGTCGGTTTCGGAAGCGGTGCAAAGCCTGTCGGCACGGACCGAATCCCAGGCTGCAACCCTGACGGAAACCACCTCGGCCCTGCAGGAATTGAGCGAATCCGTGAAGAAAAGCGCAACCGATTCCAACAAGGCTGCCGAGAACGCCCGTGGTGCCTACAACGGCGCGGTTGAAAATGGCGATCTGATGAGCGCCGCAGTGGAGGCGATGGGCCATATCGAGAAATCCTCCAACGAGATTTCGACCATCATCAACGTCATCGAGGACATCTCGTTCCAGACCAACCTCTTGGCGCTGAACGCCGGGGTCGAAGCGGCCCGGGCCGGTGAAAGCGGTCGTGGTTTTGCCGTGGTGGCCGCCGAGGTGCGCGCGCTGGCGCAGCGCACTGCGGATGCGGCCAACGAGGTGAAGTCCCTGATCGGCACCAGCGCGGTGCAGGTGAAAGAGGGATCGCAGCTGGTGAACCGTGCCGGTGGCGCGCTGCAGGACATCGTGGCGCAGGTTTCCGAGACCAGCAAGCTGATCGAGGAAATCTCCGGAACCTCCGCCGATCAGGCCTCGGCCCTGTCGGAAATGGCAACCGCGCTCAGCACGCTGGATGGGGCGACCCAGACCAATGCGGCGATGGTCGAGGAAATGACCGCCATGAGCATGACCATGGACAGCAAGGCGCGCGAATTGGCAGGTACCCTGTCTCAGTTCCAGCTGGACGGTCAGGGCTCTTCCGACGGATTCGGCCATGAGGATGGCGACCATCTCCGGCTGGCGGGGTGATCCGGACCCGAAGCGAGACTTGACTTCTCCGGCAGAGGCGGCGCGACAGGCGGCGCCTCTTTTCGTTTGGGCCGGGTTCGGTGTTCGGGGTGGGGGGCTCAGATGCGCCCGGCGGTTTCAAACCAGGGCAGGACGTGGCCGCGCACATGGGTCCAGACATCGGCGGCACCGCGCGCAATCTTGACGCCCACACGCTGTTCAAGCTGGCCGAAGTTCACGTCATATTCCACCCAGGTGCCCCCGCCGTTCAACAGGTTCAGAAACAGCGGCTGCACGCGGTCGATGGACTTGGCAAAGATGGCATCCGGGCTGGCGGCCTCTTCGAACTCCGTCCACAGGGCGTGGAAGTCCCCGGCTTGCGGTTGCGGCAGCAGGTGAAACAGACGCCGGGCGGCAGCGGCTTCCCGGTCGGCCAGCGCGGCAAGGGTGGCAGGATCCTGCGTGCCATGAATGGGCGTGTCGCCTGCGTCGATTTCCACGAGATCATGCAGGAGCAGCATGCGCATGACCCGCGACAGATCGATATCATGCGAGGCATGTTCGGCCAGGATCCAGCCGTGCAGCATGATATGCCAACTGTGTTCGGCGGAGTTCTCCCGGCGGCTGCCATCGCCCAGCCGCGATGCCCGCAGCACCTGCTTGAGCGCATCCGCTTCGTTCAGGAACCCAAGCCTCTGCGTGAAGCTCGGGCAACTCTCGCTCCCGGCCTGTCCCAGCAGGCTCTGGGCATGGTGGTAGGCTTTCGGAAATCCCGTCTTCAAGCCGGTCGCGCGGCCGGTTTCCAGGTTGTCGCGGACAATGTCGAGGTGGAACTCCGGCACCTGCCGACAGTGCAGCGTCTGAAAGATCGGCTGGCAATGGTCCAGATGTTTGGCAAAGCGGGCATCAAGTGTTTCGCCGGCCTCGAACTCCCGCCACAGGTCAAGTAGCGCGGTGCCCTGATCGCTTGGCAACAGGGCAAACAGCCGTCTGGCTGCGGTGTCTTCGGCTGCCGTGACGGCTTTCCAGTCGACATCACCTGCAATCGGGTGGTCGCCGACATCGATCTCGACCAGATCGTGCAGCAGAAGCATCTGGATGACCCGGTCGACATTCACGGCCGGATCGGCAAGCGGCGCCAGGGTCAAGGCATAGAGCGCCAGGTGCCAACTGTGTTCGGCTGAATTCTCCGGGCGCGTTCCATCCAGGATCAGGTTTTGCCGTTCGATCCGGCGCAGCTTTTCGGCCTCGCGCAGAAAGGCGAACTGGGCGTCCAGCCGTGCGGTCACTGACCGCCGCCCGTTGTGGAGTGCCGGGCTTCGGCCTCCGCCTGGAGGGCCGCGATCTTCTGGTTCAGGAAATCGCGCGCCTTGCGTTCTGCCAGGCGCACGCGCACCTCTGTCAGATAGGCCTCTTCCAGCGATTGAGACGCTGCACCCAGCACCTGACCGACTTCGACATAAAGCCTGTCCTCGTCGATCGCATCCTGGATCTTGAGGGTGTCGATGGCCAGTTTCTGCGCCAGCGTCTCGATCGTGCTCATCAGCGGGTGTTCTCGGTCAGGCGGCGCTTGACGTAGTCGTTCACATTGCCGATCAGCGTGTCCATATGCGGTTCCTGGAAGAAGTGATCCGCACCTTCCACCTCGGTATGGGTGATGGTGATGCCCTTTTGTTCATGCAGCTTGTTCACCAGGTTGACCGTATCGGCGGGCGGTGCCACGCGGTCGGCGGTGCCGTTGATGATCAGCCCCGAAGAGGGGCAGGGCGCCAGGAAGGAGAAATCATACATGTTGGCAGGCGGCGCCACCGAGATGAAGCCGGTGATTTCCGGACGCCGCATCAGCAGCTGCATGCCGATCCAGGCGCCAAAGGAAAAGCCCGCGACCCAGCAATGCTTGGAGTTGTTGTTCATCGACTGCAGGTAATCCAGCGCCGAGGCCGCATCCGACAGCTCTCCGACACCCTGATCATATTCGCCCTGGCTGCGGCCGACCCCACGGAAGTTGAACCGCAAAACGGTAAAGCCCATGTTGTAAAAGGCGTAGTGCAGGTTATAGACAACCTTGTTGTTCATCGTGCCGCCGAACTGCGGATGAGGATGAAGGACGATCGCGATCGGGGCGTCTTTTTCTTTCTGCGGGTGATAGCGGCCTTCCAGGCGGCCTTCGGGTCCGGGAAAAATGACCTCGGGCATGTGCGGTTCGTTCCTACTCTTATTCCGTGGGAGCCGGATCGGGAAACTTGACGAAATCCCTTGGGCACCTTAGAACTGTTCTAATTGCTGCGGTGGCCTGTGCCACGCGCGCTGTCCAGCCCAGATATGCGTTGCAGCTGTCAAGGTCAATGTTTTCGCCGTTTTCACGGCCAATTGGGGTAAAAGAAGATGAAGCTATCGACCAAGGGGCGATACGCCATGGTGGCCCTAGCGGATATTGCCTTGCAGCCAGAGGGTTCGCTGGTGGTGCTGAGCGATATTTCCAAACGTCAGGATATCTCGCTTCCCTATCTTGAACAGCTGTTTGTCAAACTGCGCCGGGCCGAGCTGGTGTCTTCGGTGCGCGGGCCGGGTGGGGGCTATCGCCTGGCCAAGCCGACCTCGGAAATCCGGGTGGTCGATGTGCTGTCGGCGGTGGATGAGACCGTGGATGCCATGCACAAGGGGGCAGGCGCTTCCGGTGCCGCCTCGGGCTCAAGGGCGCAATCGCTGACCAATCGCCTGTGGCAGAGCCTCAGCGCGCAGGTCTATGTATTCCTGCATCAGACGCGGCTGTCGGATGTGATCGCAAACGAGCTGGCGCCCTGTCCGGCGGTGCCGAATCTGTTTGCGGTGGTGGACGCCGAAGGGGACCAGCGGGCAGAGGCGTGACGCCCTGCCCAGGTGCACGGCCACGGGCTGCAGCGGGTATTTCTAGTGATCGATGGGAAAACATGAGTCTATGAAACGGGTTTATCTGGATCATAACGCGACCACTCCGCTGCGCGCCGAGGCGCGGGAGGCGATGATCGCGGCGATGGATCTTTGTGGCAATCCGTCCTCTGTCCATGCAGAGGGGCGCGCGGCAAAATCCCTGATCGAACGCAGCCGGGCACAGATCGCCGAAGCCTTTGGGGCCGATGGCGCCGATATCGTTTTTACCTCCGGCTCGACCGAGGGGGCCTCGCTTGCGTTGGCGGGGCGCGACCTGCATGGCGCTGCGGTTGAGCATGATGCGGTAAGGGCTTGGATTAAAGAAGATCTTTCGGTTTCGGCCGATGGGGAGGTAGCGGTTTCTGAGCCTGGGCAAACAACCCTGCAACTGGCCAATTCCGAAACCGGCGTGGTGCAAAGCCTGCCAGAGGGGCTGGCAGTGACCGATGCGACGCAGGGATTTGGCAAGCTGCCGGTGGCCTTCAACTGGCTGGGCGCCGAAATGGCGCTGATCTCGGCGCATAAGCTGGGTGGCCCCAAGGGCTGCGGGGCGGTCGTTCTGAAGCGCGGCACCGATCTGGCGGCGCAGATCAAGGGCGGCGGGCAGGAAATGGGCCGCCGCTCCGGCACCGAAAATGTCATTGGCATTGCCGGATTCGCGGCGGCGGCCACGGCGGCGCAGCGGGATTTGGCGGATGGAAAATGGGACCGGGTCGCAGAACTTAGAAATATTCTAGAAAATGCGCTTGCAGCCGGCGCTCCGGAAACTATTTTTGTCGGGAAGGACGCGAACCGCCTGCCCAATACCTCTTGTTTTGCCACGCCGGGCTGGAAGGGCGAAACGCAGGTGATGCAGATGGATCTGGCTGGATTTGCCATCAGTGCAGGCAGCGCCTGTTCCAGCGGCAAGGTGCGCGCCAGCGCGGTGCTGACCGCAATGGGATATGACGAGACAACCGCCCAGGGCGCCATTCGCGTGTCGCTGGGGCTGGAGACAACCGAAGACGATGTGCTGCGCTTTGCCGAGGCGTGGCTGCAAAAACACGAGAAACATCGCGCCCGCGCGGCGTGACTGCAGGAGAAGATCATGGCCGCTTTGGACCAGACCCAAGTCAAGGAAGGTGTTGACCAGGAAACCGTGGATGCGGTGGCGGAGGTCAGTACATATAAATACGGCTGGGAAACCGATATCGAGATGGAATATGCCCCCAAGGGCGTGAACCCGGATATCGTTCGGCTGATCTCGGAAAAGAACGAAGAGCCGGAATGGATGACCGAATGGCGTCTGGCCGCATTCGAACGCTGGCAGCAGATGGAAGAGCCCAACTGGGCCATGGTCAGCTATCCCAAGATCGACTTCCAGGATCAGTATTACTATGCCCGCCCCAAATCGATGGAGGTGAAGCCGAAATCCCTGGATGAGGTCGACCCCAAGCTGCTGGCGACATACGAGAAGCTGGGTATCCCCCTGAAAGAGCAGATGATTCTGGCAGGCGTCGAGGGTGCTGAGAACGCCCCCGTCGAAGGCCGCAAGGTGGCCGTGGATGCGGTCTTCGACTCCGTTTCCGTCGGCACCACCTTCCAGAAGGAACTGCAGGAAGCAGGCGTCATCTTCTGTTCCATCTCTGAAGCAATCCGCGAACACCCCGAACTCGTGAAGAAATACCTGGGCTCGGTTGTGCCGGTCTCCGACAACTTCTATGCCACGCTGAACTCCGCCGTGTTCTCTGACGGCTCCTTTGTCTACGTGCCGCCCGGCGTGCGCTGCCCGATGGAGCTCAGCACCTATTTCCGCATCAATGCGGAGAACACCGGCCAGTTCGAACGCACCCTGATCATTGCCGATAAAGGAAGCTACGTCAGCTACTTGGAGGGCTGTACGGCTCCGCAGCGCGATGTCGCGCAGCTGCATGCCGCCGTGGTCGAAATCATCATCGAAGAAGACGCGGAGGTGAAATACTCCACCGTGCAAAACTGGTATCCGGGCGATGAGGAAGGCAAGGGCGGCATCTATAACTTCGTTACCAAACGCGCCGATTGTCGTGGTGACCGCGCCAAGGTGATGTGGACCCAGGTTGAAACAGGCTCTGCCGTAACCTGGAAATACCCGTCCTGCATCCTGCGCGGCGAGGAAAGCCAGGGCGAGTTCTACTCGATCGCCATCGCCAACAACATGCAGCAGGCCGACACCGGCACCAAGATGGTGCACCTGGGCAAGAACACAAAGTCGCGGATCGTCTCCAAGGGGATCTCGGCCGGCAAGGCGCAGAACACCTATCGCGGCCTGGTGTCGATGCACCCCAAGGCCAAGAATTCGCGCAACTACACCCAATGTGACAGCCTGCTGATCGGTGACAAATGCGGCGCCCACACGGTGCCTTACATCGAAGTGAAGAACAATTCCTCGCGGGTTGAGCATGAGGCGACCACATCCAAGGTGGACGACGATCAGCTGTTCTACTGCCGCCAGCGCGGCATGGACGAGGAAGAGGCGGTTGCCCTGGTGGTGAATGGTTTCTGCAAGGACGTGCTGCAGGCCCTGCCAATGGAATTCGCCATGGAAGCGCAGCAGCTGGTTGCGATCTCGCTTGAAGGCTCCGTGGGCTAATCGCCTGACTGATGCCGGGTGCCTCCACAGCCAGTGGAGGCACCCGGCAAGGATATGAATTTTCCGGGATCGCCCGGCTTGGAACAACGGGACACAGGCTGTCCCAATAAGATTGAAACGAGGAAATCATGCTGGAAATCAAAAACCTGCACGTGAAACTTGAAGAAGAGGACAAGCAGATCCTCAAAGGTGTGGATCTGACGGTTGAGGCCGGCAAGGTGCATGCGATCATGGGGCCGAACGGGTCGGGCAAATCGACCCTCTCCTATGTTCTGTCCGGCAAGGACGGCTATGAGGTGACCGATGGCACCGCGACGCTGGATGGTGAGGATCTCTTGGATCTGGAGCCGGAAGAGCGCGCCGCCGCTGGCATGTTCCTCGCCTTCCAATACCCGGTGGAAATCCCCGGCGTCGGCAATATGACCTTCCTGCGCACCGCCGTGAACGCGCAGCGCAAGGCCCGTGGCGAAGAGGAACTGTCGGCCGCTGACTTCCTGAAAGTGGTGCGCGCTAAGGCCAAGACCCTGAAGATCGACGCCGACATGCTGAAGCGCCCCGTGAACGTCGGCTTCTCGGGCGGCGAGAAAAAGCGCAACGAAATCCTGCAGATGGCGATGCTGGAGCCGAAGATGTGCATCCTGGACGAGACCGACTCGGGCCTGGACGTGGATGCGATGAAACTGGTGGCCGAAGGCGTCAACGCCCTGCGCGACGAAGGCCGCGGTTTCCTGGTGATCACCCACTACCAGCGCCTGCTGGACCACATCAAACCGGACGTGGTGCACATCATGGCCAATGGCCGCATCGTGAAAACCGGCGGCCCCGAGCTGGCGCTTGAGGTGGAAAACAACGGCTATGCCGACATCCTGGCCGAGGTGGCGTAAATGGCGCTTCCGGAGGTAAAGCAAACCGCGACCGACGCGCGGCTGGCCGCGCTGACCCTGCCCACGGGCGGCTGTCTTGAGGATGCGCGCCGGGCGGCCCTGTCGCGCGTGCAGACCCTGGGCCTGCCGGGGCGGCGGGACGAGTATTGGAAATACACCCGCCCCGATACCCTGACCCAGGTTGAGGCCCCGAAGGCTGCGATCTTTGACACCGACGAAGCACCGATGTTCGACGAGTTCGACCGTCTGAAGGTGGTTTTTGTCGATGGTGTCTTTTCGCCCGAAGAGTCCGACGATCTGGCGCTTGAAGGGGTTTCCATCGAGCGGATCGCCGATATCTGCGACAAGGACATCCATTGGGCCAAGGACTTGTATGGCGTTCTTGAAGCGCGCGGTCAGTCCCCCGTGGCGCGTCCGCTGGCGGCACTCAACACCGCTTTTGCCCAGGATGGGCTGGCGATCCATGTGACCGGCAAACCGTCGAAGCCGATCAACATGATCTACCGTCATTCCGATGAAGGCTCGGATGCCATTCTGCACCATGTGATCCGTGTGGACGCAGGGGCGGAGGCCACCATTCTGGAAAACGGTCCTGCGGCGTCGCGCTTCAACAAATGCATGGAGATCGACATTGCCGACACCGGCAAGCTGCATCTGGTGCGGGCGCAGGGGCGGGATCATGAGCGCCGCGCGGCGACGCATCTGTTTGCGCGCCTTGGCACAGAGTCCGAGTTCAAAAGCTTCACCCTGACGGTGAATGGGGTTCTGACTCGCAACGAGGCCGTGATCGAGCTGACCGGCGATGATGCGATTGCCCATATCGCGGGCGCCTGTGCTGGCGATGGTGACTTCCACCATGATGATACGGTCTTTGTCACCCATGATGCGGTGAACTGCGAAAGTCGTCAGGTCTTCAAGAAGGTGCTGCGCAATGGCGCCACCGGCGTTTTCCAGGGCAAGATCCTGGTGAAGGAAGGCGCGCAAAAGACGGACGGATATCAGATTTCCCAGTCTCTGCTGCTGGACGATGACAGCCAGTTCCTGGCCAAGCCGGAACTGGAAATCTACGCTGATGACGTCGCCTGCTCGCATGGCTCCACCTCCGGTGCGATCGACGAGGATGCGCTGTTCTACCTGCGCTCGCGCGGGGTGCCGGAAGGCGATGCGACCGATCTTCTGACCCTGGCCTTCCTTGCTGAAGCGGTGGAAGAGATCGAGGATGAAGAGATCGCTGCCGCCATCGTCACGCGCCTTGAAGGCTGGCTGGCCCGGCGTCGCTGATGGCGGTGACCACCGATATCGTGGCGACCTACAGGGGGCCGCGCCGGGTGATTGCGCGGCTCCTGTCCATGGGGCCGCGCGAGGATCGTCTGCTGGCCTTCCTGATGTTCGGCTGTGCGATCGCCTTTATCGCGCAGATGCCGCGCCTGTCGCGTGAGGCGCATCTGACTGGCCAGGAGCTGAACATGCTGCTGGGTGGTGCGCTTTTGGGGCTGATCTTCATCGCGCCGCTGGCGCTATATGTGCTGTCCTGGGGCACACACCTGCTTGCGCGGCTGTTTGGCGGCACCGGAGAGTCCTACCGGGCGCGGCTGGTCCTGTTCTGGACGCTTCTGGCCTCCAGCCCGCTGTTGCTGTTGCACGGATTGGTGGCCGGTTTCATCGGTCCGGGTCCTGCGCTCACCAGTGTCGGGATTGTCTGGCTTGCGGTTGTCCTGTGGTTCTGGTTGTCCGGCATGGTCGCGGCCTACTGGGCGCGCATATGAACAGCGTGCTAAGCCTTGGCCTGTTGACACTGCGCAGCCCGGCCCAGGCCGCGCATCTGTTGCTGTCGCGCGCCTGGCCGCGAGAGGCGATCTGGACCGGACTTTTCCTGGCAGCGGTTCTGAATGCGCTCGCTTACGGGCTGATGACCGTGCTGTTTCCCTTGCCGCCGGAATTCGCGATGATGCGCCTGTCTTCGGTGACCTATGTGGCGCTGTCGGCGGGGCTTATCCTGGGCGTGTCCGTTGCCGTTACGGTTTGCGGGCGGTTCATTGGCGGGAAGGGTGCCTTTGCCGATGTCCTGGCTGTGATGATCTGGTTGCAGATCGTGCGCGTCGGCATTCAGGCGGGCTTGATCCTGGTCACGATCCTGTCACCGGGGCTGGGCGGCCTGTTCAGCCTTGTTGTGAACCTGTACCTGTTTTTTGTGCTGCTCCATTTCGTGAACGCCGCACATCGTTTCAACTCACTTTGGCGAGCCTTTGGGGTGCTTTTGATGGCAAGCCTTCTGGCCCTCTTTACACTGACATTTGTTTTGGGTCTCTTTGGCCCGGAAAACCTGGGACTGCCCGCATATGTATGATGTCGAAAAGATCCGCTCCGAATTCCCGATCCTGTCGCGGCAGGTGAACGGCAAGCCGCTGACCTATCTGGACAATGGCGCTTCGGCGCAAAAGCCTGCGGTGGTGATTGACGCCATCACGCGTGCCTATTCCGAGGAATATGCAAATGTTCACAGGGGGTTGCACTACCTTTCGAACCTTGCGACCGAGAAATATGAATCTGTGCGGGGCGTGATCGCGCGGTTTCTGAACGCGGGCGACGAAGACACGATTGTCCTGAATTCGGGCACCACCGAGGGGATCAACCTGGTGGCCTATAGCTGGGCCATGCCGCGGTTCGAACCGGGGGACGAAATCGTGCTCTCGGTGATGGAGCACCACGCCAATATCGTACCCTGGCATTTCCTGCGCGAACGGCAGGGGGCGGTGCTGAAATGGGTGGAGACGGCGCCCGATGGCAGCCTTGATCCGCAGGCGGTGATCGATGCCATCGGTCCCAAGACCAAGCTGGTTGCAGTCACCCAATGTTCCAATGTTCTGGGGACGATTGTTGATGTAAAGGCAATCACCAGGGGGGCGCATGCCAAGGGGGTGCCGGTGCTGGTGGATGGCTCGCAAGGTGCGGTGCATATGCCGGTGGATGTGCAGGATATTGGCTGCGATTTCTACGCCATTACCGGCCACAAGCTATATGGCCCCTCGGGATCGGGCGCGATCTATATCAAACCTGAACGCATGGCCGAGATGCGCCCCTTCATTGGTGGCGGTGACATGATCAAGGAAGTCACGCGCGACACGGTGATCTACAATGATCCGCCGATGAAATTCGAAGCCGGAACGCCGGGGATCGTGCAGACCATCGGTCTTGGCGTGGCGCTGGAATACATGATGGATATCGGCATGGAGAATATCGCCGCGCATGAGCGCAGCCTGTGCCAATATGCGATGGAGCGTTTCAAGGGGTTGAATTGGCTCAACATTCAAGGTCACGCCCCGGATCGTGCGGCGATCTTCAGCTTCACCATGAACAGTGCCGCCCATGCCCATGATATTTCGACCATTCTTGACAAGAAAGGCGTCGCGGTGCGGGCCGGTCAGCACTGTGCCGCCCCGTTGATGGATCATCTTGGTGTGGCCGCAACCTGCCGGGCGTCCTTTGGCCTCTACAACACCAAGGAAGAGGTCGACACGCTGATCGACGCATTGGAACTGGCCCACGAGCTGTTTGCCTGAGGCCAGTTCCGCCTTCTGTCAGGCGGGCACCGCACGATCGGTGCCAAGCAGATCCATGCGCGGCATCAGATCCAGCAGGTGACGCGAATAGTCATGGGTTGGCGCCTCGAACAGGGTCTCGGCCTCGGCAATCTCGCAGATCTGGCCGTGGCGCATAACGGCGATACGGTCGCACATCTGACGGATCACCGGCAGATCGTGGCTGATGAAGATCATCGTGAGCCCCAGTTCTTCCTGCAAGTCCTTCAAAAGGTTTAGGATTGTTGCCTGAACCGAGACATCCAGCGCCGATGTCGGCTCGTCACAGATCAGGATGCGCGGCCGAGAGGCTAGCGCGCGGGCAATCGAAATCCGCTGCCGCTGACCGCCCGAGAATTCATGCGGATACTTCAACCCTGCTGCCGCGCCGAGGCCCACGTGATCCAAAAGGTCACTGACCACTTGGCGTGTTTCGCTTTCACTGCCCGTCAGGCGATGATAGCGGATCGGCTCTGCCACGATGTCCATCACCCGCATCCGCGCATTGAGCGAGGAATATGGGTCCTGGAAAATCATCTGCAAGGCGCGGCGTGCCTGCCGGGCCGTGGCGCTGGCGGGGCGGGTGCTGACATCCTCGCCAAAGACTCGGATCTGCCCGGAATCCGGCTGGTACAGCCCCGCGATCATCCGCGCGATGGTGGATTTTCCTGATCCGGATTCGCCAACGATCCCAAAGGTTTCGCCTGCAGCCACCGAAAACGTGGCATCATCCACCGCCTGCAACATACGCCGATTGCGTTTGAGCAGTGACTTTTGCAGCACGAAGGAGAGGTTGAGGTTGTCGACCTCAACGGCTGCCTTTGCCTGGCGGTCACTGCGGGCCTGGCCCAGCCAGTGGTTCTGCACGTCGATACGGCTAAAGGGCTTGGCGTCGCCTTCGATGTAATCGACCGAGGTAAAGCGCTCCAGCTTGCGATCCGCGCGGGGCACGGCGGCAATCAGCGACTTGGTATATTCGTGATTGGGGGCGCCGAGGATCTGCGCCACATCGCCGGTTTCCACCACTTCACCGCGGTACATCACCACCACGCGATCCGCGATATTTGCAATAACGCCAATGTCATGGGTGACAATTATGACCCCGAGGTTTCGCTCACGGCATAGGCGTTTCAAGAGATCCAGGATCTGCGCCTGGATCGAAACATCCAGCGCCGTGGTCGGTTCATCCGCGATGATCAGATCGGGGTCACCAGCCAGCGCCAAGGCAATCACCACCCTTTGGCGCATGCCGCCCGAGAATTGGTGCGGATAGGCCTTGAGCCGCGCCTTGGCCTCGGTGATACCAACCTGAGCCAGCAGTTCTTCGGCACGGGCTTCGGCATCTGCACCTGTCAGGCCAGTGGTTTTTTCAATGGTTTCAACCAGCTGCGCGCCGATGGTCATCAGCGGGTTGAGCGAGGTTTGCGGATCCTGAAAGATCATGCCGATCCGGTCGCCCCGGATCGTGCGCATCTCATCCTCGTCACGCCCGCGCAGCTCTTCGCCCTGGAATAGGATCGAGCCCCCGGCAACGCGTCCCGGCGTTTCCAAAAGGTCGATGATGGCATTGCCGATGGTGGATTTCCCGGCCCCGGATTCGCCGACCAGACCGACAACTTCGCCCGGGTTCACGGTCAGCGACACATTGCGCGCCGCTTTGACCGTGCCGCGACGGGTGGGGAACTCGACATCGAGCCCTTCGATTTTCAACAGTTCAGTCATCGTAGCTTCGGATTGAGGGCATCCCGCATCCAGTCTCCCAGCAGGTTCACTGCGAAGACCAGGACAACAAGTGCGATTGCAGGGAAGAAGGTGATCCACCAGAGGCCTGAGAAGAGGTATTCATTGCCCACCCGGATCAGCGTGCCAAGCGACGGGGTGGTTGGCGGAATGCCCTGGCCGAGGAAGGACAGGGTTGCCTCGGAAATGATCGCCAGCGCAAGGCCGATGGTGGCAATCACCAGGACGGGGCGCAATGTGTTGGGGAAGATGTGGCGGATCATGATCAGCCAGCGGGGCAGGCCGATGATACGTGCCGCCTGCACATATTCCTTGTTCGCCTCGACCAGCGTGGCTCCGCGCGCCACACGGGCAAACTGCGGCCAGTCGGTCAGGCCAATGGCGACGATCACCACGTAGATGGCGAAATCGTCTCGTAGTTCCAGTGGTAGAACTGCGCGGCCTATCCCGTTGATCAGAATGGCCAATAGGATACCCGGGATGGTCAGTTGAACGTCCGCGATGCGCATGATGATGGCATCGGTCATGCCGCCGACATAGCCCGAGACGACCCCAAGCGTGACGCCGAGAACCATGCCAAGGCACACCGCAGCCAGGCCCACGATGATCGACAGGCGGCCACCGTAGAGAATGGTCGACAGCATGTCGCGGCCCTGGTTGTCGGTGCCCAAGAGGTACTGGGGCTGCCCGCCCTCGACCCAGGCCGGGGGAAGCTTGCCATCCCAGAGCGAGATCTGGGCCGGATCGAACGGGTCAAACGGCGCAAGCAGCGGGGCAAAGACGCAGGCCAGGATCATCAGGAGGGTGACAATGGCTGCGATCACCGCTCCGGGCGAATGGAAAAAGGACCAGACGATGTCATTGTCCTTGAAGCGTTCCCAGCGCGTGGCCGGGCGGTCGGTTGGAAGGCTCATCAGGACCCCAGGCGAATTCGAGGATCGACGACGAAATAGAGGATATCGACGATCAGATTGATCAGAACAAAGAGCAGCGCGACAAAGACCAGATAGGCGGCCATGATCGGAACATCCACGAAATCAACGGCCTGGATGAACATCAACCCGGTGCCGGGCCATTGGAAGACGGTTTCGGTGATCACGGAAAAGGCGATCAGCCCACCGATGTTGAGACCGATGATGGTGATCACCGGCACCAGCGTGTTGCGTAGGGCGTGGCGGAAGTTGATCGCGCGTTCGGCCAGGCCGCGGGCGCGTGCGAATTTGATGAAATCGGTGCGCATCACCTCCATCATCTCGGCCCGCACCAGACGCAGGATCAGCGTCAGCTGGAACAGCGACAGGGTGATCGCGGGCAAAAGGATCGCCCGCCAGCCATCGACGGTCAGCAGCGAGGTTTTCCACCAACCCAGATCAACCGTGCCGCTGCGCCCTGAGGACGGCAGCCAGCGCAGGTGCACCGCAAAGACATAGATCAGCGCGATACCGATGATGAAGGTCGGCAGGCTCACCCCGATGAGAGAGGTGGACAGGATCACCCGGCTGACCCAGGATTTGCGCCGGATCCCGGTATAGACGCCCAGTGTAATACCAACGGCCAAGGCTATGATTGCGCTGACAAAAACCAGTTCAAGCGTGGCGGGAAGGCGTTCCAGGATCAGCTCGTCCACCGGGCGCTTGATCCGGTAGCTGAGGCCGAAATCGCCGCTCAGGATATTGCCCATGAAGCGGGTGTACTGGGTCAGGATCGGATCATCCAATCCCAGTTGCTGGCGGATTTCGATCCGCTGTTCACGTGTCGCGTCCTGGCCAACCATGTTGTTGACCGGATCGCCGACGAAGTTGAACAAGGAAAAACTGATGGCCGAAACCACAGCCATGACAAGCAATGACTGGGCCAGACGTTTGAGAATGAAAGTGGTCATTGATCCCCCAGAGCATCTGGGGCGGACAGGATGCCCGCCCCAAGGCTCAAGTTACTTCATCACGGCAAAGCGCGGGCGGAAGGCATCATCCGCCGAGATCGGGATTTCGACCTTGTCGGAGATGCCCCAGGCCAGAACCTGGTGATGGATCGGAACGTAAGGAATGTCGGCCTTCACCAGATCCCAGGCCTCACCGATCAGCGCGGTGCGCTTGTCGATGTCGATCTCGGTGGTGATGGCGCTGGTGATCTCGTTCACGCGGGCATTGTTGTAGCCGGTTGCGTTCCAGGATCCCTTGCCGTCCAAGAGGTAGGAGAAGACATAGTGGCTGTCCAGCGTCGGCACGCCCCATCCCAGCATGTAGAAATCGGATTCACGCTTCTGGATCTTCGGGAAGTGCTGCGCCTTCGGGATCGCGTCCAGGTTCACCTTGACGCCAACCTTGGCCAGCATGGCAACCGCGGCCTGACAGATCTTCTCGTCGTTGTTGTAGCGGTTGTTCGGGCAGTCAAGCTGGATCGAGAACCCATCGGGATAGCCCGCTTCGGCCAGCAGCGATTTCGCCTTTTCGGGATCAAACCCATAGGAGGCATCGTTGTCCGGGGTGTTGCCCAGAACACCCGGTGGGGTGATCATGCCGGTCGGGAAGGAGAGCCCCTCCATCACCACGCGCTGGATTGCGGCCTTGTCGATTGCCAGGTTAAAGGCTTCGCGTACCCGCTTGTCCTTGAACGGATTTCCTTCGACGTTGGAGCTGCGCAGCTGGTCCACGCCCTGATCCATGCCAAAGAAGATCGAACGGATCTGCGCCACGGTGGAGACACCCAGACCGTCAGCTGCCTCGATCCGTTTCAGATCCTGCAGTGGCGGGTCCAGAACAAAGTCGACTTCACCCGACAGAAGCGCGGCAACGCGGGTGGCGGCGTTTGCAATCGGGCGGTATTCGATCTTGTCGATATTGCCGGGGAACAGGCCTTCGCCCCACCAGTCGCCATTGCGGGCCAGCACCGTCAACTCATCGGGCGCGCGGCTCACCAGGGTGAAGGGACCGGTGCCATTGGCATTGCGCACCGCATAGGTTTCTTCCTTGGCCTTGAAGTCCTGCGGGGCGGTCACGTTGTTCGCCTCGGCCCAGCCCTTGTCCATCATGTAGATGGAGGTCAGCTGGTTGGGCAGGATCGGGTTCGGCCCGTCGGTGGTCAGCTTGACGGTGTAATCGTCAATCACCTCGACCGCGGTCACGTTCTTGGCCTGCTCCTTGTAGTCGGAGGCCTCGTGCTTGGCGCGCTCGAAGGAAAACACCACGTCCTCGGCGGTGAAATCCGCACCATCATGGAACTTGACGCCCTGGCGCAGCTTGAAGGTCCAGCCATCGGCTCCGGCTTCCCAGCTTTCGGCCAGTTCCGGCTGCAGGTTCATCGCCGCATCGCGGGTGACGAGCGATTCATAGATCTGACCGTTCATTGCGATGGTCGGGCCTTCGTTCTGCGAATGGGGATCCATGGTCAGGGCGTCGCCCTGGCTGGTCCAACGCAGGACGTTTTCCGCCAGCGCCGGGCTGGCAGCGGCCATCGCCAGCAGCGAGACCGTAAACATTTTTTTGAAGTGCATTATTTTCTCCCTGTTTAAAAACAAGCTCCCGACCTGTCCCGGTGGTGAGCTCAGACATTGGAACGTGACGCTATCCTTTCAGAGGGCTTCATGGTGAACCATGTTGGCGCCAATCGTGGAACGGATCAAGCCTGATCCAGTGCTGCGCGTGTCTTGCGCTACAGATCCCGGTGCGGGGGCAGTCTTTTGACCACCTGTTGGGCAGTGGGCCTGATCTGCCCGGTCAGCGAGAAGTGGGCGATCGATCTAGCGGCGGGCTAGGGTTGTTCGGCACCGGGAGATCAGCGCAGGTCTAATCCAACCTGATGAATAACCGTTGATATATTGTCGATTTTGGGTGCGGAGAGACGCGCGCCGTAGGGGCCAAAGCCGAAGCCTATTTCGAGAAGGTCATCTGCAGATTGAAGGTCATCTGCGACACCTGCAGCTTTTTCGGTGCGCTGGGAAACTTGCCTGCGCGGGTGATGGCCTGCAGGGCCGCCTTGTCGAAAGCGGGCGTTCCGGAGGATTTTGTGACTCTGTGGCTGATCAACTGGCCGGTTCGGGACACCACCAGCTGAACGACCACACGACCCTGACCACGGGCGCCTGCGGGGTATCGCTTGCGCCGCTCGATGCGCGCGCGGATCTTGGCGCCCCAGATCGATTTCAGCTTTGCGCTTTGACCGGCGTTGCCCGTTGCGACGTCGGATCCACCGGAGCGGCCCGCCTGAGCGGAGGCGCCCGAGCCTGCCGCGCGCTGCCCCGCGACCCCGGCAGAGTTCTGTTCCGCCTTACGCGCATCTGCGGGCGCGGGCTCGGGTTTGGGCGCAGGTTTTGCAGGCTTGGCGGGGGTCGGTTCGGGTGCGGGCTGCGGTTCCGGAACAGGCTCGGGTTCTGGTGCCGGGTCTGGTACCGGCTCTGGCTCTGGTTCTGGTTCTGGTTCTGGTTTTGGCTCGGGGGCGGGCTCTGGCTCTGGCTCGGGTGGGGGCGGGGCTGTGGATGTATCCACGGCCAGGGATTCGTCTGTCTCAGGCTCGCGCAGCCGGGTTTCAATGGCCGCCCGCGGTGCCGTTGCCAGTTCGAACTGGGGCACGGTCGGCGCCAATGCTGCCGCGGTGGGGTCTTCAAGCCGCGTGTCCAGCTGGGGCCTGGCCTGAACCGGGCGCTGCCAAGTTTCCACCAGGTCGGCAATGGTTGGATCTGCGGCCTGGAGTGTCACCATCGCATCCCCGCCCGCACCGCTGGATTGAGACCCGGAGCGGGGCGCGATTGCAAAGAACGCCACATGCAGCAGTGCGGCAATCCCGCCGAATGCGATGAATTCGCCTGTGCGTTTCACGGCGCACCGACCACCATCTCGGCGCGGCTGAGGCCAGCCTCCGCCAGGTTACGCAGGATGACGGCCAGCGCCTTTGCCTCCAGCTTGGCATCGGCGCGCAGCTGAATGATGGGCGCATCCGCGCTGAGGCTGGCAAGATGTGCAAGCGCGTCAGGGCCTTCGTGGCCATCAAAATGCATGCGCCCCGTGGCATCGACAAACAGCACCGGCTCGGCTTGTGCTTCGGTCTCCAAATCCGCCTCGGGCGGAGTCACGTCAAAGGGTTCGGGATCGGCCAGCCGGGAGGTCATCAGGAAGAAGATCAACAGCAGGAACACCACGTTGATCATTGGAACGATGGATTCCCGGGCTGGGCGGCGTGGCGGTTCACTCAGATCCATTGACGCCTCCTATTCCACCAGTACAAAGGCGGTATGGCCAGCCTGCGACAGCAGCCGGGTGATATCGGTGATGCGCTGAACATCGGCGCCATCCCGGCCCCGCAGGATCAACAGGTCGTCAGGTTTGGTCATCAGCGGAGCGATGGCCGAGGTCAGCCTGTCATCTGCGACCGGCACGCCGTTGATATCCAGGCTGTCAGGGCCGATCCCGATCAGCCGCGGCGGGCCGGAGTAGCTCCCGCCCGCGCCCGCCAGCGGCAGGTCGATGACCGCGTCCACGCCAAAGCGCGAGGCCAGCATGAAGAAGACCAGCAGCAGAAAGACCACGTCGATCATCGGCGTGAGGCTTGGCTTGCGCCGGGGGCGTGGAGGATCGGTGAACGCCATCGGGTTACTCGGCGGCCTGGGTCGGTTTATCCGGAGAAGCTGCGATGAACAGGCGGGTGGCGCTGTCCTCGATATCGCGGCGCATGCGCCCGATGACTGCTTCGAACCAGGTCAGGGCGGCAGAGGCCGGGATCGCCACCGCCATGCCGGCCGCCGTGGTCAGCAGGGCCTCCCAGATGCCCCCGGCCAGCAGGGCGGGATCCGCCTTGGATCCTGCCGCCTGCAGCGCCTGAAAGGCCGCGATCATGCCAAGCACGGTGCCAAGAAGACCCAGAAGCGGCGCGATGGTGGCGATCAGTTCCAGCGCGCCCAACCCGGTTGCCGCGCTGCCAAGGTGCAGTTTGGCGACCCGAGCGGTTTCCTCGCGGGCGCGATCCTCGGGCAGGCGGTCCAGGGCTTCCAGCGCCGCCGTGACCACCTTCGAGCGGATCCCCATGCGCCCCTGGACGATGGTGAGCGCCCTGTCGGCGTGTCCCTGTTCATATGCGACGATTGCTTGGATGGCCTTGCCGCGGGACCAGGCGCCGATCAGGGCCAGGCGCCAGAACTTCCACAGGATCAGCGCCAAGGTCATCACCGACAGGGCGGCGATGGCCCAGATCGACGGGCCGCCATCATGGAGGAATTTCAGTGCCGCTTCGCTGGCATCACGCAGCCGCTCCGGCAACGGCCAATCCGCCGGGATCCGCTGAGGTTCGGCACTAGGCTCCTCAAGCGGGTCAAGGGCCTCGTGCTCTGAAGCTGCAGGAATCGGCGCGGTCGTCTGCGGTGCAGCGGGGGCGGCGGTCACGGTGGTTGGAGCGACGGTTGTGGTGGCGTCAGGCTGAGCTGAACCGGGGGCTGTGGTGGCAATCTCAGGCACCGGTGCCGATGGCGCACCCTGTGCCAGGGCGCAGGGAGCTGTCAGGGCAAGGAGGGGCAAGAGGATCGAGCCAACCGAAAAATGCGCGCTCATGATGTGCTCCAATATGCTGCGATATAGCTCGTTCCGGGTGCAGGCTTGCTGTCGCTCAATGCAGCCCGCAGTTTCTGCACCTCCGACTTTTCACAGGCAAACCACAAATAGCTCTCAGGGTTGCTCCGATGCGCCGATAGGGCCCGTGCCATGAGGCCCTGTTCGTCCCCCCGGTCGATCCAGCTGAGCGAAATCCCCTGAGGTGCGCTGATCGGATAGCCCCGATCGCCGCCTTTGGTCAATAAGGTGACCTGACCCTGGCTGTGCTGCGGCAGGGTTTCCAGGATCCGCGCCACGGCGGGCAGGGCGGTCTCATCGGCAAACATCAGGATGTTCGAGGTGTCGGGAATACCGCCGCCGCCTGGTCCGGCGATCGCCAGTCTGTCGCCCGGGTTGGCCTGTTGCGCCCAGGCCGTGGCGCGCCCGCCTTCGTGCAGGAAGATGTCGAACTCCATGATGCCCGTGTGGTGATCGATCCGTCGGGTCGTATAGACCGGCCGGTGCAGCGCCTTCTCGCCCTTTGGCCATATGGTTGCGCCGTTTTCATCCACCCTGGGCCAGTCCGGTTCCGTGCAACCTGCCGGAGGCAGCAACAGGCGAAAATGGATGGCATCGTCCTGAAAGCTTTTGAGGCCTTTCGTCCGGACCCGGACCCGCAGGTAATCGGTGCCCAGGGGTGTGATGGATTCGACGGTGGTGAAATGCACGTTGGGCGGCAGCACGCCGCTGCTGCCCGCATCCGACCAGCGGAGCGCCTGGGCGGCCGCAGCGTCCACCTCTTTCAGGTGCTCGGTAATCCCTTCCTTCAGCATGTGAAGCCGATCCGGCAGGGCCGCAGTCACCTGGATTGCAACACCGCGCGCCCTGGCGGAAAACCGGTATTCCCCGAAGGCCGGGACCTCAACCGTGAGCGCATCGTCGCCGCTGGTTTGGGTCGGAAGGCCATGATCCTGCGCCATGGAAATCAGCGCATCGCGCAGCCCGGCAAAGGCCAGATCTGAAATCTCGGCCTGGGCAGAGATCGGGTAGGGTTCGCTGATGGTCATTTATGCCTCGCTATTCGGGGATCACATGTGGCGTGCCATGGACGGGATCGGGAATGATCCGGCAGGCCAGTCCAAAGACGGATCGCATGATATCCTCGGTGATCACCTCTTGTGCGGAGCCCTGACGGTGGACCTTGCCGTCCTTCAGCGCGATGACGCAAGTGGCAAAGCGGGCCGCCAGGTTGATATCATGCAGGACCATGGCCACGGTGCGACCGGTGTCCCGGTTCAACCGCGCGATCAGTTTCAGAAGCTCGATCTGATGTGGCAGGTCCAGATAGGTGGTGGGTTCGTCCAGCAGCAGGATATCGGTGTCCTGCGCCAGTGCCATGGCGATCCAAGCGCGCTGTCGTTGCCCCCCAGAGAGCGTGTCCAGCGGCCGTTCTGCGTGCTGGGTCATATCGGTCAGCTCAAGCGCCTCGGCCACGGCCGTTGCATCCTGATGGGACCATTGGCGCAGGGCCGACTGATAGGGGGTGCGGCCCCGTGCCACCAGATCGCGCACCGTCAGCCCCTCGGGCGCGGTGGCGGTTTGCGGCAGGATCGCCAGGCGCCTGGCAACGGATCGGCTGGGCTGGCGGTGGATCGCCTTGCCATCCAGCACCACCTGACCCCTGGTCGCAGGCTGCAGGCGGGCAAGGGTTTTTAGCAGGGTGGATTTACCGCAGGCATTGGGGCCGACGATCACCGTCAGCTCCCGGTCGGGAATGGCCACGCTGAGATCTTCCAGGATCGGGGCGCGGCTTGAATAGCTGGCACTCAGATCCTTGGCCTGCAGGCGGGCCGCGGCCAGGGCGGGGGCGGTATCAGGCATCAAAACTGTCCTTTGCGGAATTGGGCCAGCAGTAACCAGATCAGCACCAGGGCTCCGATCAGGGCGGTGAAGACACCGGTTGGCAGTTGGATCACCGGCACCAGGCGCGCGGCGGTATCGGCAAGGAGCGTGATCAGCGCCCCCGTGGCAGCGGCTCCCAGCAGGGCGGGCCTGCCATCCGCGACCATGCGCCGGGCGATGGGGCCTGCGGCAAAGGCGACAAAGGGCAGGGGGCCCGCGCAGCTCACGGCCAGGGCGGCCAGCAACAGCCCAACTGCGGTCAGGGCCAGGCGTAGCGGGGTCAGGGCAAGCCCGAGGCCCTGGGCGATGGCATCCTCCATCGCCATCCGTTGCAGCGGCAGGTGCAGCCAGAACAGCATCGGTGCCAAGAGCGCCAGGCCGCCCCAGACCCATGCGGCATCGCTCCAATCGCGTGCATTGAGCGATCCGGTCAGCCATTGCGACATGGCGGCGGCGTTCTGGATCTCCATGCGGCTCATCAGCAGATCGGTTCCGGCGCTCAGTGCCAGGCTGGCGCCAATGCCGGTCAGGATCAGTCGGGCGGGCGACAGGCCGTTCTTCCAGGCCAGCGCCGTCACCAGGATCGCGGCCAGCAAGGCTCCGATAATGGCGCCCGGCAGGATCATGGCCCCGGTCAGCACCATGGCCGAAAGCGCTCCGAACCCGGCGCCTGCGGTGAAGCCGATCACATCCGGAGACGCCAGCGGGTTGCGCATCATTGCCTGGAAGATGGCGCCGGACAGGCCAAAGGCCATGCCCACACCCAGGGCTGTCACCACCCGTGGCAGGCGGTTTTCCAGCAGGATCAGGCGCTGCAAATCACTGCCACCTCCGGTCAGCACCCGCAGCGCCTCTGCCATGGTCAAAGGATAGCTGCCGAGGTTCAAGGCCAGGATGCTGAAGGTTGCCAGCAAGGCAAACAGGCCGAGGCCGATCCATCCGGCCCGGCGCGAGATGCGCAGCGACAGCGAAGAGATGCGGAGAGTCCAGATCATAGCGTGCCGACCCCATGGCGGCGCACCAGCCAGATCAGCATCGGGCCGCCGATCAATGCAGTCATCACCCCTGCCTGCATATTGCCGCCAAAAAGAGGCAAACGACCCAGCAGATCCGCAGCCAGCAGCAGGCAGGCGCCCAATGAGCTGGAAAACAACACCGTCCACCCGAGGCCGGGACCGGCGATCCAGCGCGCCAGATGCGGGACGATCAAGCCGACAAATGCAATCGGGCCGGCCAGGGCAACCGATGCGCCGCACAACACCACGATGGCCAGTCCGGCGATCAGGCGGGCAAGCCCGGTGCGCACACCCAGCCCCCTGGCAATCTCCTCACCAAGGCTGAGCGCATTGAGACCATATGTGGCCGCAGCCGCCAGCACCGCGCCAAGGCCCAGGAAGGGCAGTAGCGGGTAAATCATCTCTGCCTGAATGCCGTCGAAACCGCCAAGCACCCAGAACCGATAGACGTCAAGCGCCTGCTGGCTGGCCAGAAGCAGCCCGCGGGTCAGTGCCATGAACAGCGCGCTGACCGCGGCCCCTGCAAGGATCAGGCGCAGGACGCTGGCGCGGCTGCCGCCCCCCACGAAATAGACCAGACCGGCTGCGATGAACCCGCCCGCCAGGGCCGCCCAGATGAAATCGGCGGGATCGCTCGTGTTGAGAACAAGAATACAGAGAACAACCCCCAGGGCCGCGCCTCCGTTGACGCCAAGAAGCCCGGGGTCGGCCAGGGGATTACGGCTGAGCGCCTGGATCAAGGCTCCGGCGGTGCCCAGCGCGGCGCCGGTCAGCAGGGCGGCGCAGAGCCGGGGGAGCCGCATGGTCTGCACCACGATATGCTCTGCAATATCGCCGTCATATGCGGTCAGAGCCATCCAGATCTCCGACCAGTGGGTCGCCCGGATGCCAAAACGCAGCGACATCACCGCCAGAGCGATCACCAGCAGAATGGACCCGGCAAACCACAAGGATCGTGGATGAGATCGTGGATGGGGGCGTGAAAGGGGAGGGAGATCCGTAGCAGGCTGTACAGCCGCCACGGCACCGGGGGTCGCGCGGGTCATCTTAATGCCCTCCCGGCAATTGGCCGATCCGGGCGAGGCTTGGAACCGGGGTCGCAGGCGTGCCGTCCATCGCCGCTTCCAGCTCCGGGACAAGCCGGTCCAGCGCATAGTCGAGGCTCAGCGGGCTGGAGTGTGAGAGTGCCGAGGCAAGCATCTGATCTGCATAGATTTCACGCCCCTGCTGATGGGCGCGCAGCGTGTGGCGCAGTGGTATCCGGGCCAGCGTGTCGACAGATGTGGCGCTATCGAGCCAAATCAGCGCATCCACATCGATGGCGGCAAGATCCTCGCCGGGCACCCGCGCGTAGATCGGCGTCCCGGCAATGCGATCGAGCGCCTCCGGGGCGTGAAACCCGAGCGCCTGCATGAACTGGCCACGGATATCGCTCTCTCTGCACGCGCCGATCTCACCGATCCAGACCATGACGCCGGTGGCCCCGGACCACGCGGGATGTGCCGCGCGGATCTTGGCAAAGCGGGTTTCGATCCGGGTGATAATGCTTTCGGCCTTGGCAAGGGTTCCGGTGGCGCGGCCAAGGGTGCGCAGCATTTCGGGCCAGGGGCTGCCGAAATCGCCGTATTCGGCGCGTGGCGCGATCGTGGGCGCGATACGCGACAACAGCGCATATTCCCGCTTGGTGATGCCGGACCATTGCGCGGTGATCAGATCCGGCTCCATCGCCGCGATCCGTTCGATGTCGATCTGGCCCTGCATCACCACCGGCCGGGCATCTCCCAGGGCCGCATGTCCCCAGGGCCAGACGCCATAGGGGTCATTGCCGTACCATTTGCGCAGCGCATAGGGCGTTTCTCCCAGGGCAAGCAGGAAATCGTGTCCGATATAGCTGAGCGAGACGATGCGCCGGGGTTTTGCGGGAATGCTGGCGGTCCCGAAACGATGCGTGATTTCTACCGGGAAGGGATCCGTACGGGCCATAGGGGGCCAGAGCACAAGAAGCGCGACCGCCAACATCAGAGCCGCGTGCAGCCTCTGAGCGATGAGGGATGAGGTCCGGTCGGCCCCAGGAATGAGGGCCTGTCTTGCCAGCGGCGCCTGCGTCACGATCATCTCCAGCCATCTGCATGCCAAGGGCAGGCAATCTCTGTGGGTCTGCGGGTTTGGCTGGGCGGTGGCCGAAATAACTCTCCGGCTTTGCGCGTCTTGCTGGATGACGCTCCGGGGAACGCTTGGAGAGGGCTATTTTGATTGATTGTTTTTGTCAAGTAAGGCGGGCAGCACAATCGGATCGGTCCGACAGCAGGTCTTTGGTCACAAGCCATATCACAAACACAGTCTATTTCGGGCTGCATGCCTTGGTTGCCTGTCCCTTGCGCTGCGCAAGCGGCAGGGCCACGAGGGGCAAGAATCCGATCGTGAGCAGTGGAAGGATGTCCGCTTCGAGCGCCTGATAGCCTGCCAGCCCTAAGGCAGGGCCGATGACCCAGGCGGCGCCCGTCGCGGCTGAGAGTTGTCCCGCAGAACGCCCCTGCTGTTTGGCCCGGAGCGATACCATGGCCTGTAGGCTGGGGGTGATCAGGCCCAGCCCGAGGGAAAGAAGCGCCATGGCAGCACAGGTCAAAACGAGTGTGGCGGACCAGAAGGCGGCGAGGGTGCCGACAGCGGCAAGAAGCGCTCCACTCCGGGTCAGTGTTGATGGGCCGAGACGCGCCCGCGCGGCCAAGCGAATTCCAAGAAGCGAGGCGGTGGTGCAAAGCGCACCTGACAGAGCGGCGGCCTGCACGGCGGCTTCGGTTGACAGTTCTCCCCGCGTTTGCAGCAGCAGTGGCAGCATGCTGTAGACGGCACTGGCGGCGCCAAGCCCGCATAGGGTGGCTGCGAGCAGGGGCAGAAGCTCGGGGTCAAACCGCTTGGCTGGCTCTTCGGGTAAAGCCGCGGTCGCGGGCGGAGACGCCGGCAGGGCGCCCCGTGTCAATAACACGGCCACCCCCAACCCGCCCGCAAGGAAAAGCGGGGCAATCGGCCCAGCCAGATAGGTGACCGGCAGAACCAGCGCCGCCCCTCCGAGCGAGCCGAGCGTGAAGGCGCTTCCAGGGAGTGCAAGGGCGTTGGTGCGGGTCTCGCTGCTGCTGGTTGCAGCCAGGTGGCTGACCGCAGCCGGGAGCGCGGCGCAGGCGCAGGCGCCATAGATCATCCGCGCGCACAGAAGCAGGGCAAAGGTGCCCTGTGGCGCCAGCACGCGCATCTGGCCCAGATAAAGGGCAAGGCCGACGCCAAAAAACGACACTGCGCCGCCTGCCACGCCCATCAGGAAGACCGGACGCGCCCCGATGCGATCGACGCGCGCCCCCCAAAAGGGGGCTGCGAAGAGCACGACCAGGGCCGAGAGGGACAGGACCAAGCCTGCCTCTGTTTCGGACAGGCCGATCGCCAGGGTCAGCGGTACAAGCACCGGCAGAAGCACAGCATTGCCCAGCGACAGGGAGGCCAGCCCTGCTGCAATCACGCGCCGGTCGGGAGACATGCGGATCATTCCGGTAGCACCGTCGGGCTTCGCATCTGCGGCAGGCGGGCGCTGGCTTCCTGACCGACCGCGTCCCGCAAAGGCGCCGCTGTGGAAAATCCACCGCAAAGGCACAGGAAAAAGACCAAGATGGCACGCAACATATCGACTCCTGACACCGGGACCCGTATTCCCGAGTAAAACGCTCGGGGGAATTCTCATCCACGAGCAGGCCGGTCAAGAACTGACCCACCCATCTGGTCCGATCATCCAACCGCAAAAAGGTAACTGTTGTTATGGGGTTTCACCCGCGCATGTATGCTTCCGTTGAAGGATTCGACCTGGTCGATCCGCTCTCCAACCTCGGGTTCGACCGGATGACCGTCGACCTGTGGCGGGTATCGGCGCGGGCCGGGGCGAAGGGGCGCTATGTCTCGATGCACCCGCGCGTGGTGCTGTTGCTGGATGGCGTCCGGTTGGCACTGTCGGATCGCAAGGATGCCGTGGGGCCACTGTGTGCCGCCTGTTTCATCCCGGCTGGGGTGCAGATCTGGTCCCATGTGGCTACCCCGGGTGACATGACGCATCTGGATATCCACCTCAGTCGGGCGCAGTTGCTCGCCTTGTCAGCGCAGGCCGGGGCGATCACAAAGCCGATCCTGTTGCCCGAACTGGGGCCCCTGGCGGCCTTGGGTGAAATCCTGGCCCGCGAATGCCGGGAGCCGAACCGGGCCCCGGGGCATGCCGAAAGGCTGGCACAGCTGATCCTGTTGGAGCTCTTGCATCACGCCGACCCCGGCGCCGACACTGCAGCGACAGGGATCAGGTGGCTGGAGGCCGTGCAGCGTCATGCCGCGGAGAACCTGCGCGACCGTCTATCCGTAGATGATCTGGCCGAGGTCGCAGGCATGTCGCGCACCAGTTTCAACCGGCACTTTCGGGCCGAAATGGGCAAGGCGCCCTATGCCTGGGTGCTGGAACTGCGCTGCGATCAGGCCGAGCGGATGATGCGGCAGGGACTGCCCTTTGCCGAAGTGGCCGTGGTCTGTGGGTTTTCGGATCAGCCGCATTTCAACCGCGTGTTCAAATCGGTGACCGGGCTGTCGCCGAGTCATTGGATGATCGAACAGCGGACGGGACTTCTGGGAACGAAGATCCAAGACAAGAATACCTGACTTTTTTTATCGGACTGGAGAATGATCCGGGCGGCTCCCCTGAGGGGCCTTTGTTTGGCTGCTCGGGGTTGGACTGATGAGGAAAGGCGCGACAATGGCTTTGCGAAAACGAACAAGGGAAACTCGGTGGAAGACGCTGACCACCACGGCGGTGTTGATGTGCGGGACGGCCTTGCCGGGATGGGCGCAGACCGTCGACCTCGGCACGCTGACGCTGGAAAGCTTCGAGGATTCGAACGGGCCTGTCGCCGAGGGTGAGACCAACCCGCCGACCGCCACCGGTTCCAAGGTGCCGCTGCAATTGAACGAAGTTCCGCAGGCGGTTTCGGTCCTTAGGCGCGAACAGATCGAAGCCTTTGGCGCCCAGAGTGTATCCGAGGCGCTGCGCTATACCGCGGGCGTGACCACGGATGTCTATGGCAGCGACAATGATTACGACTGGCTGCGCATCCGTGGTTTCCAGGCGGATCAGACCGGAACCTATATCGACAACGCGCAGAACCTGTCCTTTGCATTCGGGTCTTTCTACATCGATCCGTATACGCTGGAGCGGGTTGAGGTGCTGCGGGGCGCGGCCTCGGCGCTATATGGGGGATCCAACCCCGGCGGTCTGGTGAACTATGTGTCCAAGCGGCCCGGCGGCCATGTGGGCGAGCTGACCTTTGGTCTGAACGATGCGGGGGCCGGTTGGGTGGCCTTCGACTTTGGCGAAGACGTTGGCGAGAGCAGTGCCTACCGGGTGACCGGTCTGATTGAGGGCGGAGACAAGTACGACGACCTGAACCAAGGCCTGCGTGGCACCCTGGCGCCGTCTTACAAGTTCACCACCGATGGCGGCACGGAAATCACGCTTCTGGGCAACTTCCATCGCGCCAGCGAAAAGCACAACGGATCGACCTTCCTGCCCTACTACGGCACGGTGCAGCAGACGGTGGAATTCGGCTTCATCGATCCCGATGCCAACTTCTCGGATCCCGATTGGGACAGTTACGAGCGCAAGCAGGGAACCGTTTCGGCAATCGTGGAGCATCAGTTCGACAATGGCTTCACCTTCACCGGGATCGGCCGGGTGGGACGTGCCGATCTTGAGGAAAGCTACTACTACCCCTTCGGTTACACGGGCTACGCCACCGTTCCGCAGGATGCGGCAGGCACGCTGAGTCTGATTGCCTTCCACCATGAAACCGAAACCAAAACCGCCCAGGCCGATCTGCGCTATTACGGCACGGTCGAGGCCGCTGGGGCGTCTCACGATCTGCTCTTTGGCCTTGATACGCGGCGCTACGTGATCGACGAGATCCAGCAGTCAGGCTTCGGGTCAAACACCGTGGTCAACCCGACCGCGCCCGGCACGCCGGTCCTGGGGGTGCCATATCAGGATGCAGAGACGACGCAGAACCAGCTGGGTCTCTATTTTCAGGATCAGATCAAGTTCGGCGGCGGTTTCATCACCACCTTCAACCTGCGTCATGATTGGGTCGAGACCGAGCGCGTCGGCACCGGCGCGTTCACCCGGGAAGACAGCGAAACCTCTGGGCGGGCGGCGATTGCATATGAATTCGACAACGGCCTGACGCCCTACCTGACCTATTCGAGCTTCTTCAATCCGATCATCCTGTCGCCCGCCGATGGCATCACCAAGCCGGAAAGCGGCGATCAATGGGAAGCGGGGCTGAAGTGGTTGCCGGATGGCGGGCCGTTCCACCTTGCTGCGGCCCTGTTCCAGATCGATCGCAAGAACGTTCAAACGGGCACCTGGGGCAACTACTCGCAACTGGGAGAAGTGCGCTCGCAGGGGCTGGAGCTGGAAGGCGGCTACGATTTTGGCAACGGTTTCACGCTGCGAGGCCAGGTGAGTTGGACAGATGTTGAGGTCACCGCGGATACAAATGCCGGGCTGATCGGAAAGACACCGACCTTGACCCCGACAGTCCAGGCCGCCCTGGTTGCTGCCTATGAATTTGAAAACGGTGTCAGGATCGAGGCGGGCGCCCGTCATCGCGGGTCAAGTTTCGCGGACGATGTGAACACGTTGAAGGTATCGGGCTACACGCTGTACGACATTGGCGCCTCTTATGCGTTCGGCGATGGTTTTGTCGGCAACCTGGCGATCACCAACCTGGCGGACACGCGGCATGTGACCGGGTGCCAGACGGTCTATGTCTGCTCCTACGGCAGTGGAAGAGAGATCAACTTCTCTCTGACCAAGGCCTTCTGAATGCAGCGATAAGGACCGGGGCGATTGCCCCGGTCTTTCCATGGCAGTGTGACGTTGGGCGGACCGGAAGCCACGCTTGCTATCATGCATGCCGAAAGCAGATGGCTGTCGGATTTGCCGGGCCAAAATGGAAAGGGGTCCCACAATTGCGGGGCCCCTTTTCATGTTCTGTGGAGTGTTGTCAGCCGTGTAAAGAGCATGGATGCCGTCCCAAGGGAGCGCAGGCGACAGTCCAGGATAGGCAAATTGGCAGCCATGAATTGAGGTGATTGCCCGGATACCCCGAAAGCAAGTCACGACAACAGATGTGTCATCCCCTGGTTCTGGGACGGTTTTTATGGCGATCTCAGGGGAATAATGGCGGAGAGACAGGGATTCGAACCCTGGGTCCCCGTGAAGGGACAACGGTTTTCGAGACCGTTTTTGCGGCTCAATCTGATAGGTTCAAACCAATAAAATAGGGGCATTCTAACGGCGGAATAGGCAGTCTCGGCACAGTAAGCGGGTAGGGGCGTCATAGAAAAGTGTCATAGACAAGTCGTATAAGGTCCACTCGCGGAGCTGTTGCAGAACAGGGGAGGAGTTTTCCGAATTGGGCGGTTAGTTGATCTTCTCTGCGGGTTGAACCAATGGTGGAGATGCGCAGGACACGACGACCAATGTCGTCCGACCAACGAGCCCATGGCACATTCTTCAATGCTGTACGGGCGATCCGCGTGTATATGATCCCGTTTTACCTTGAAGAAGGAAGACCGCCGTTTGGCGGAAGGAGGTGTTTTCCGGGCTGCCCCGAATACCGTTTTTCTTTGCGCGCCCGGTCAAACCAATGCGTCTGCACTTGGTGTCGGCTGCGTTGGATTCCCGATCGCGGACGCCGCCACCTCCCGGGATGCAGGCAGTGACCTGTAAAAGCGCGCGGCACGAACGGGAACGTCCCGGCTTTTTAATCCACTATCAGCGCCCGGGAATTCGGACGCCAACTCAACCCGCCGTGTCGGTCTTTCCACCGGCGGCCTTCACGGCAACCATATGGTGCAGGAAAGCATCGCGCGCCGCCAGCAGATCATGTGGCGGGGCCTGCCCGTAGGCATCCTGCACCGCACGGCTGACCCGTGCAATCTGCGCATCGTCCAGCTCGGGCTGCCCCAGTTCGGCGAAAAGCCTGCGCTGCATTGGCTTGAACATCTTCCAGAAACCATCGATCCCGCCGGTTCCGCCGCCCATGTGATAGGCCAGGAACGGCCCCATGAAGGCCCAGCGCAGACCCGGCCCCTCACTCAATGCCGCGTCGATGGCCTCGACGCTGGCGATGCCGCTGTCGAGAAGATGGATGGCCTCGCGAAAGACTGCGGCCTGCAAGCGGTTGGCAATATGGCCATAGGTCTCGCGGTCGATCCGGACCGGAACCTTCCCAAGCGATGCATAGAAGGCTTCCGCGCGTTGTAGCGCGTTGGGTTCGGTCTGTGCACCGCCGCCTATTTCCACCAGCGGGACAAGGTGAGGCGGGTTGAAAGGATGGCCCAGGACAACCCGGCCGGGATGGACGCAGGCGCTTTGCATCTCACTGACCGACAGGGCAGAGGAACTGGACGCAAGAAGGACACCCGGCCGTGTATAAGCGTCCAGGTCGCGAAACAGAGCGATCTTGGCCTCGCGCCGCTCGATGGCGCATTCCTGTACGAAATCTGCCCCGTCACAGGCCCGCCCGAGGTCGGTGTCGAAACGCAGGCGTTCCGGGGCCAGCGCGTGTTCGTGCAGCATCCCCGCCACTGACTGTAGCAGGGATGCTTCTGCCTCGGGACGCAGGTCGGTCACGATCACGTCCAACCCGTGCTGCAGGAACAGCGCGGCCCAGCTGCTGCCGATAAGACCCGCACCGACGACGGTAACCTTACGGATCGGATGACCTGCGCCCGGCATGGTCACAGGGTCTCGACGTTGCCGCAGACGCTGATCGCCTGCCCGGCGATACCGCTCGCGGCAGGAGAGGCAAGGAACAACGCCATGTCGGCGATATCCTCCGGCCCGACCATCCGGCGCAACGAGATGATGTTGAGGTATTCCTCGTGCACGTCCTCAAAGGTCCGCCCCTCTGCCTCGGCACGGTCCTTCATCACGCGATCCATGCGCGGGCCCCGCACCGGGCCGGGCAGGATGGCGTTGACGCGGATGCCATCGGGACCGATCTCCTTGGCCAGGCTGGCGGTCAATCCGACGATGCCCCATTTCGCCGCCGCATATGGCGTGCGCAGCGGGTATCCAAGGCGCCCTGCAACAGAAGCCACGTTGAGGATCACCGCGTCCCTTCCCTGGCGTAGCAGGGGAATGGCGCGCTGCAACACGATGAACTGGCCAAGGACGTCAACGTCCAGTGTCTGGCGGATTTCGTCGAGTTCCAGGTCTTCGACCCGCCCGGTCGGGCCTGCGATACCGGCGTTGTTTACCAGCACGTCCAGCGCGCCGAATTGTACCTCCACTTGGTCCATCATCGCCGCGACAGCAGCGGTGTCGGAGACATCCGCCGCGATCGCAAGGACTTCGGGGTGTCGGATTGCAAAGGCCGCCAGCGCCGTTTCGTCGGCATCGCAGATGGCGACACGGGCGCCTGCCTCAAGGAAGGCCTGCGCCGTCGCGGCACCAATGCCCGAGGCCCCGGCCGTAATAAGGACACGTAGCCCGGGCACCGGGCGCATGCGTTCAAGATAGCTCATCGTTTTTCCATTTCTTTGTAGGGGAGTGTCATGCCACTTCCAGCCAGTTGCGGCGGACATCAGGCCGCGCGGCCAGCGCATCGGGGGAGCCGTGGAACACCAGTTCGCCATGGCCCATGACCAGCACCTCGTGCGCGACGCGCAGTGCGATGGTCAATTTCTGTTCCACCAGCAGCACCGAAACGCCGCGGCGGGCGATATCCAGGATCACCTCCATCACCACTTCCACGATCTTCGGCGCGAGACCTTCGGTCGGCTCGTCGATCAACAGAAGGCGGGGGTTGCCCAGCAGGGAGCGGCACATGGTCAGCATCTGCTGTTCCCCGCCCGACAGGTAACCCGCGTTGATGTCGCGGCGCTCATGCAGGCGGGGGAAGTAGGCATACATGTCCTCGACCGACCATTGATGCGTTCCGGGCCGACCCCTTTGCACCCCCATTGCGAGGTTTTCCGCCACCGTGAGATTGGCAAAGACGAGGCGCTCTTCGGGGACGTAGCCGATACCCTGGCGGCAGATGTCATGGGGGCGGGCACCCGCCAAGTCGCGGCCATCCAGGATGACCTGGCCCCCGGTCGGCGGCACGATGCCCATGATCGCTTTCATCAGCGTCGACCGCCCTGAGCCGTTGCGCCCGAGCAGCGAGACAATCGCCCCTTCAGGCACCGTCATATCAACTCCGTGCAGGATGTGGCTTTTGCCGTAATGGGCATGCAAGCCCTTGATATCGAGAAGGGTCATGCGGCTTCCTCTCCCAGATAGGCCTTCTGCACCTCGGCGTTTCGGCTGATGGCCTCGGGCGTGTCAGTGGCAAGAATGTCCCCATAGACCAGCACCGAAACCTGGTCACACAGCTGGAACACCACGCTCATGTCGTGTTCGACCATCAACAGCGTCTTTCCCTCCGTGACCTTGCGGATCAATTCGACCGCCTGTGCGGTTTCCTCGCGCGACATGCCTGCGGTCGGTTCGTCAAGCAGGATGACCTCGGCCCCCGTCGACAGGGTCATGGCGATTTCCAGCGCGCGCTGTTCCGAGTAGGTAAGGTCGCCCGCCAAGTGGTCACTGCGCCGGGTCAGGCCCACGGTGTCGAGGATCTCTGCAGTTTCGTCGTTGATCGCCCGTCTGCGCGCGATGGCCGAGAACAGGTCGAACCGCCGCCCGTGCCGGGCGAGGACGCCCATGCGGATGTTCTCGAACACGCTCAACCGGTGAAAGATGTTGGTGATCTGGAACGATCGCGACAGACCGGCGCGATTGATGCGATGCGGAGCAAGGCCTGTGATGGGCGCGCCGTTCAGAAAAATCTCCCCCTCGGTGACGGGAAACATCCCGGACACAAGGTTGAACAACGTGGATTTTCCGGCACCATTCGGGCCGATCACGGCGTGGCGGTGGCCGTTTGCTACGTCGAGGGTGACCCCCTGAATGACTGGCAGGGCGCCAAAGGATTTGACCACGCCGCGCAGGCTGAGAGCCGGGGTTTCACTATTGGATGTCATGCGGTCAGACCTTCTTTGGTGGCGTTGGTGTCGGAGGTCGGTTCGGTGTCGGCCAGGCGGCGGACACCCCGGCGCAGGGCAAAGATGCCCCCCGCCAAAATCCCCAGTGGCAGGCCCCAGGTCAGCGGCGACAGCGGTGCCCAGTTCAGGCCCATCAGCGCGAAATCCGGCAGGGTTTCGGCTCCGCGCTTGAGGTTGGCATAGTCGAGGCCGAACAGCACCGAGACCGCCTCGGTCAGGAAGACCACGCCGCAGGTGATGCCCAGACCCCCAAATGCCACCCATAACGCAGGGCCTGCCAGCTGAGCGCGGATCCGCGCGCGTGGCTGGTGCAGCCATTGGGTCACCGCGCCACCGATGCCGGTCGGCGCATAGAGCATCACCAGCACGAAGATCAGACCCTGGTAAAACAGCCAGGACCGGGTGAGATCAGAGACCAGGAACGCGAAGAGGGAAAAGGCCACCGCGCCAAAAACCGGGCCCAAGAACAGCGTGGCACCACCGACATAGGTGAAAAGCACCACCTGGCTGGAGACATGCGCGCCGAAGACGGCGTAGTTCGCCGTCTCGTTCGACACGGCCTGCAGCGCACCGGCGACACCGGTGAACATGGCCGACACCGCAAAGATCACCGTCTTGGCCAGATGCGCGTCATACCCCATGAAGCGGACGCGCTGCTCGTTGTCGCGGATCGCGAGCGTCAGCCGCCCAAAAGGCGTGCGGGTATAGCCCCACAGCAGCAACCCGCAGACCAAAACCCAGGCCAGCGTCAGATAATAGACTTCGAGCACCGTGCCGAACATCACGTCGCCCCAGGGCATCCGCATCCCCGAGATACCGGATTCCCCGCCGAACAGCTCTTTCAGGTGGGGGGCAAAGCTGTGGAACAGCTCGGCGATGGCCAGTGTCACCAGCGCGAAATAGACTCCCGACCGCATGGTCGAGAACCAGCCAGCCACCAGGCCCGCAACCAGCCCCGCCGCTGCACCTGCCAGGGGCAAAAGCGGCGTCGGAAAGGCCAGGCCATCCTCGGTCGCCAGCATCAGGTGCAGCACCGCGAACGAGCCCACTCCGAAATATGCGGCATGGCCAAAGGACAACAGTCCCGCTTGCCCTGCCAGCAGGTTGAACGCCAGGGCATAGAGGCTGGCGATCAACATGGTGTTCAGCGCGTTCTGCCAGGCCGCGCCCAAGAACGGCGGCAGACCCAGTGCTGCCGCGAGCAGCAAGGCTCCAAGCATCAATTTCATCGAATTGGTCATCAGGAACGGTCTCCCATCAGGCCCGCCGGACGGACCAGCAGGACGAGCAACATGAGGGCAAAGGGAATGGTGCCCGAGATCGAGGACACCTGCGTTGTCAGCAGCCCGCCGGTTTCCCGGGCCCAGTCGCCGAGGCCGACGAGGCCCAGCAGCCCGGCCAGAGACCAGTCGAGCCCAACCGCAAAGGACGAGAACATCCCGATCAGGAGCGAGGCCAGGAGCGATCCCTTGAGCGAGCCCAGCCCGCCCACGACCACCACGACAAAGACGATCACGCCCAGTTCGGCGGCCATGTTCGGATTGGTCGGGTAAAAGGCTCCTGCCACGGCTCCGGCCAGCCCGGCCAGCGCGGCCCCCACACCGAAGACCGACATGAAGACGACGGGGATGTTGTGGCCCAGGGCATCTGCCATCTGCGGCAGACGTTCTGCAGCGCGCACGACGATGCCCACGCGGGTACGCGTCAGCAGCAACCAGAGCGCCAGGAACATCGCAACGGCGGTGCTGCCGATGAACATGCGGTAGAACGGGTAATCGGTGCCAAAGACGGTAAAGGCGGCAAAGCGCAGCTCGGTTGGGACCTGGTATGCGACGGGGAAGTCGCCGAAGATCAGTTTGACCGCCTCCACCACGATCAACGCGATACCGAAGGTCAGCAGCAGTTCATGCGCGTGACCATGGGCGTGCACGCGGCGCAGCAACACCCGTTCGACCCACATGCCGATCAGTCCCACCAGCACCGGCGCCAGCAACAGCCCGCCCCAGAAGCCGATGATCGGCGACAGCGCGTAGGCGAAATAGGCCCCCAGCATGTAGAAAGAGGCATGGGCAAAGTTCAGCACGCCCATCATGCCGAAGATCAGTGTCAGGCCTGCCGACACCATGAAGAGCAGCAGCCCGTAGATGACGCCGTTGAGCGTCGAGATTATCAGGAATTCCATAGGGGTCTCGCGTATCCGGAGATGCGGGGAATGCAGGCCGGGCGCTCACGCACCCGGCCTGTGGTTAGCGCGTGGGGGAGATCAGCCCGGGCGCTTCATGTCGCAGCTGGACTGCACCGGGTAGATGACCTCTTCGGCCGGAACGACCTTGACCGCCTCAAAGCCCATTGCCGTCTCGTCAGAGGGGTACTGCGCGCCCTCGACAACCTTGGCCACCACGACGGGGCGGATGGTCTGGTGATCCTCGGCGCGCACCGTGATCGGGCCGAGCGGGCTGTCATAGGTGCTGGATTCCAGCGCCAGTGCCACGTCCTGCACCACGATATCACCGCCACCGAAATCCAGCGTTTCCAGCGCGTTGGCCAGGGCTCCCATTGCAAAGGCGGCCTGCGGCTCGACAAAGGTCGGGTAATGACCGGTGGCCTCCTTGAAGCCCTCGGCAAAGGCGGTATCCCCGGCCGAGTTCACGTAGTTGTTGGCGATGTAATGCCCCAGCGCGGTTTTGCCCGCATTGGCGATATTGCCCGGCTGATCCAGGAAGGCGGTGCCAAAGCGCACGTCGAGCCCGGCGTCGCCCGCAGCCTTCATCAGCAACAGCAGGTCGTTGGACCAGTTGCCGGTGATGACGGTATCGGGCGCGGCGGCCTTGATCCGCGCGACGAAGGGCGCGAAGTCTTGGATCTTGTTGACGTCGTGCAGCACGGTGTCGACCACCTCGTAGCCGCCCGCGCCGGCGGCGCCTTCGACGGCGGCCTGCATATCCTGGCCCCAGGAATAGTTCTGGTTCATGGCATAGACCTTGGTGCCCAGATCGCCTGCCTCGGCCATGGCGCGGGTCAGCGCGTTCACCCGCATCGGCGCGGTGGTGGTAAAGCGGAAGTGGTAGAAGTGGCACATGTTGCCGGTCAGCTCCATCGCTTCGGCGCCGACGTTCATGTAAACGATCTCGTTGCCTTTGTTGCGCAGGTTGTGTTTGCGCACGTCTTCGGTGATCTGACCCGCAATGGCGGACGATGCACCCTGCACGACGATATGAACGCCGTCGGCTGCGGCGTGGCGGAACTTGTCTGCGGCTTCGCTGGCGCCGCCCGCGTTGTCGTATTCGACCACCTCGATGGGCGCCCCGTTGAAGCCGCCCGCGGCGTTGATCTGGTCGATCCCGTAACGCACGCCAGAGGCGAACAGCCGCCCGGTCGAGGTTTGCGCGCCGGACAGGCTTTCGATGATGCCGATCTTCAGCGGCTCTGCCGTCGCGGCGGTCTGCATGCCGAGTGCCGCGAAGCCCGCCAGGGCAGTCGTGGTCAGGGTCTTGGTCAGGGTCTTGTTCATAGGGTCCTCCTCCAAAAACGTGGCTATTCTGTCCGCCCGCGCGGAGGCGGCCGGGGCCTGCCGCCACGGGGCAGGTTCGGAAAAGATTTCGGGATGCGTCAGACGATGGTTGCCAGGGTCGCCTCGCGCAGGTCGTCCTCAGTGACACCGGGGGCACATTCGACGATGCGTAGCCCTCCCGGTATCACGTCGAACACGCCAAGATCGGTGATGATACGGTCCACCACGCCCTTGCCAGTCAGCGGCAAGCTGCATTCGGGCAGCAGTTTCGACGCGCCTGACTTGCTGCGGTGGTCCATCACCACCACCACGCGGCCGACGCCCGCCACCAGGTCCATGGCGCCGCCCATGCCCTTCACCAGCTTGCCGGGGATCATCCAGTTGGCGATATCGCCGGTCTCGCTGACCTCCATCGCCCCGAGGATTGCCAGGACGATCTTGCCACCCCGGATCATGCCAAAGCTGGTGGCGCTGTCGAAATAAGCGGTGTGGGCCAGTTCCGTGATGGTCTGTTTCCCGGCGTTGATCAGGTCGGGGTCAACGTCAGCATCCAGCGGGAAGGGCCCCATGCCCAGCATGCCGTTTTCCGACTGCAGCGTCACCGTCATCCCCTCGGGGATGTGGTTCGACACCAGCGTCGGGATGCCGATGCCGAGGTTGACATAGGTGCCGTCCTGCAATTCCTGAGCGGCGCGCGCCGCCATCTGGTCCCGTGTCCAGGCCATGTCTATCCTCCCTGGCTCGCGTCAGGCGACGCGGCGTTCGCGCGTGGTGCGCTGTTCGATACGTTTCTCGTGGTGGCCCGCGATCAGGCGGTGCACGTAGACACCAGGCAGGTGAATCATGTCCGGGTCGAGACTGCCAGCCGGCACGATCTCCTCGACCTCGGCGACACAGACCTTGCCGCAGGTGGCGGCGGGCACGTTGAAGTTGCGCGCGGTTTTGCGGAACACCAGGTTTCCGGTCGGGTCCGCCTTCCACGCCTTGACGATCGCGAGGTCGGCCACAAGCGCGTTCCTGGATGTAGGTCACCCCGTCGAACTCGGCATGGGGCTTGCCCTCTGCCACCTGCGTTCCGACACCCGTGCGAGTGTAGAAGGCGGGGATGCCGGCGCCTCCGGCGCGCATGCGTTCCGCCAGCGTGCCTTGAGGGGTGAATTCGACCTCCAGTTCACCTGCCAGGTACTGGCGCATGAACTCGGCGTTCTCGCCGACGTAGGAAGAGATCATCTTCGCGATCTGGCGGGTCTGCATCAGCGGGCCAAGGCCGAAATCATCGACCCCGGCGTTATTCGACGCCACCGCCAAGCCGCGCACACCGTTGGTTTGCACGGCGGCGATCAGCAGTTCCGGAATGCCGCAAAGCCCAAAGCCGCCAACAGCGATAAGCATGTCGTCCCTCAGCAGCCCCTCCAGCGCCGAAGCGGCGTCCGCGTAAACCTTTGCCATGGCTTTCCTCCCCGGAAACGGCGGCGTTGGTGGCCGCTCGATCTTCATCGCCACAAGACTTTTCACGGAGCGCCACGGCAGGGTATGTAGTTAAACGTCAGTCCGGTTGGTTTTTTGTGTGCGAAAAGCACATTCCAATTTCCTGTTCAGTACCGCTTCCTGCGGTCTCGATCACATTCCGAGGAGCCCCCATGATCCCCGACAGCATCACACTTGCCTCGCGCATCGTTGCCGGTTTGGCCGATGGGCAGGATCGTGCAGAGATCCAGCCCATGCTTGACGGTCTTCGGGCGCAGGGCGCTGCAGACCTGGCCGACAATCTGGTCCGGCTGGTGCAGCAACCGGGCGAAACCGCGCTGACTGAACGGGGCCTCACTCTGCTGATCGAAACTGCGCATGACCTGTCGAGCACCCTGTCGCTGAAGGAACTGCTCGGCAAGATCGTGACCCGCGCGCGTAACCTGGTCGGATCACATGTCGCCTGGCTGACCATGCTGGACGAGGATGAAGGCCTGTTCCGCAACTATGCCACCGAGGGCAACCTGACCCCCGGCACCGCCGAGATGAAGGCCGACATCCGTCACGGTGTGGTCGGGCAGATCATGGAGACCAAGAGTTTCTTCACCACCTCGGATTACCTCAACGACAAGGGTTTCCGCCATTCCCCGGCGCTGGATGAACAGTTCCGGCGTGAAAACATCACATCGCTGGCGGGTTTCCCGATCCTGTCCGATGGTCGCGTCATGGGGCTGCTGTTCGTGGCCGACCGCTACGGCCGCAAGTACTCCGGGCGCGAGATTTCTGTCATCGGATCCTTTGCACAGCATGCCGGGGTGGCGATGAACAACGCGCGCAGCTTTGCCCGCCTGTCCGAGGCGCTGGATACGGCAGAACAAGTGCGGACCTCGCTGGAAAGCCATATCGCGGAGGTCGAGACCTCGGCGCGCAGCCATGACGAGATGATGTCCCTGCTGGCGCGCGGTGCCGACCTGCAAAGTTTCATGCAGCGGATGGCAAGTGAGGTGTCGGGGGCGATCTTCTACCTCGATCCTGGGTTCCAGCTGCGCGACGAGGTGGCCGACAGCCGTTACGAAGGCACACTGGGGCATGACATGCGAGAGGGGCGCCTGGACCACGCGGCACTTCTGTCCACGATCGCACGGTCACGTCGCAGCGGCCGGTCGGAACTGCTGGCGGAACGCGACGGCGAGCGGGCGCTGGTGTTGTCGCTGCACGGCGGGGCGCAGCGTGGCGACAGCCTGGTGATCTGCCACACGGGCGACATCGGTCGCATCCCGTTGCGCAACCTCGAACGCAGCGCGGTTGCGTTGTCGATTGCCAAGCTCTGGGCCGAAAAGCGCCAGGCCGATCAATTGATCGCCGCCGCAACCCTGTTGCGACACCTGGTGCTGGTCTCCCCGCCCGATGCCTCGACACTCGGCTCCGTGCGCGACCGGTTGGGCACCGGGGCGCAGGAGGAGGTGCGGATGCTGCTCGTCACCCTTTCGGGAACGGACCGCGAGGGGCAGACCGATCATATCCGCGCGGCGGCAGGGCGACTTAACCTCTTGGTGGATCTGGTCGACGATGCCTATCTGGCGGTGGGCCCCGCGTCCGAGATCACGCAATTGGTGGAACGGCTGCAGCGCCGCCGTACCGTGACGGCGGGCGGGCTGCTGTCGCAGCCGATTACCGCGCTGGAAAATTGCCCGACCATCTGGCGCGAAATGGCGGGCGCGCTGCGGACGATACGGCGCATCGCACCGCTGAGCAGGTTCATCGACCATGCCGAAATTGGCCTGTTTGGCCGCTTGTTCGAACAGGCGGACCCCGAACGCATCCGCGACCTGGTGACGCGGCGGCTGGCAGCGATCCGCAGCCGCGACCCCAAGGGACGGGCGCATCTGGCCACGACGCTGCTGTGCTATTTTGACTGCCAGCACAACATTGCGCGTACGGCCGACAGCCTGTCGGTCCACGTCAACACCGTGCGACAGCGGCTGGATACGCTGCGCCATGTCACCGGCGGCTGGGAAGACCCGATTGCCGCGCTGGAATTGCATATTGCCCTGCGATTGGACCGGCTGGCTCCCGTGCCGGGAGAGGTTTAGGCACCAGGTCGCTCAGCCCACCAGCGCCGTCCTTTCAGGGCCCTTGGTGGCAAGGATCCTGCGGGCCTCATCCGGCGTTGCGATTTCCAGTGACAGGGCCTCCAACAGAGTTCGGACCTTGGTGACTTGCTCGGCGCAGGACTGCGCCAGCTTGCCACGCGCGATATAGAGACTGTCTTCCAGCCCGACACGCACATGCCCCCCCATGATTGCGCCCATGGTCACCAGGCCCATCTGGTGGCGCCCCGCGCCGAGCACGGAAAAGGCATAGCCATCACGCCCGAACAAACGGTCGGCGGTGCTGCGCATCAGGAACAGGTTCTCGGGGTCGGCGTTCAGCCCTCCGAGGATGCCCAGCACGCATTGCAGGAACAGTGGCCCCTCGATCAGGCCTTCGTCGCGCAAATAGGCGAGGTTGTACAGGTGGCCCACGTCGTAGCATTCGAATTCGAAACGCGTGCCATGGGCCTTGCCCAACTGTGCGATGACCGATTTCATGTCCCGAAAGGTGTTGCGAAAGATCAGGTCCTCGCTGCCCTCGACGTAAGGCTTTTCCCAGTCGTGCTGCCAGTCGGTGACGCCCTGTGCGGCCTTGTGAAAGGAAAAGTTCATCGAGCCCATGTTGAGGGAGCAAAGCTCCGGTTGGGCCTGCAATGGGTAGGCAAGTCTCTCGTCCAGCGTCATTCGGGTGCTGCCGCCGGTGGTGATGTTGATGATGGCGTCAGTCCGGGCAGCGATCTGCGGAATGAATTGCTCGAAGATGGCCGGGTCAGGCGAAGGCCGCCCGTCCTGCGGGTCTCGGGCGTGCATGTGCAGAACCGCCGCACCGGCTTCCGCAGCGGCCAGAGCCTGCTCGGTGATCTGTGCGGGTGTGACTGGCAACGCGGGTGACATGGACGGTGTATGGACAGATCCTGTCACGGCACAGGTGATGATCGTTTTCCTCAGTCTGCGCATGACTTTCCTCCATCGTATGCTTGGCAAACGGTGTAGTGCCAGTGACGTGGTGAAAATATGTAGGAAAGGCACACTGAAACCTGTTTCGGGTGTAGTTAGCCGCAAGCATGGGGTGCAGGGTTGCAATTGCCGTGCTCCGCCATTGGACGGACCGGGTCTCCGTGACAGGTATTGATCGCTGCCTCCTGAGGAATGGGCGGGAAGCTGACATTCGCTGCGCACACGACCAAAGTCTCTTATGCGTACCTAATGTGGCAGTTCACATCATAACCCCTGACACCCGCTTCATGGATCACCCAACGGTTTATCACCCCGACACGCGAATGGGCAATTTGCTCGACGCCTTCATCTCCTTCAACGACAGGTTCGAGCGAATGCTGCTTACCCCAGGCAGACGCCGCAGAGTGCTGTCCACGAAGGCGCTGTAGTCATCCAGATCGCGGGCGACGACGATCAGCAGAAAGTCATCTTCACCGGTCGTGTTGTGGCAGGCCAGGATGTTTGGAGTCACTTCGATGATCCGCTGAAACTCTGCGGTCGCGGCCTGACCGTGCTCAGAGCAACTGATCTGCACAAAGGCCATCACGCCCAGCCCCAGTTTGCGCCGGTTCAGATTGGCCTGATAACCGTCGATGATCCCGCTTTCTTCCAGTTTCTTGAGCCGCCGCCAGCATGGGGTCTCGCTCATGCCCAGGTGCTCGGCCAGTCTGGTATTGGTCATGCGCCCATCGTCCTGCAGCAGTTCGAGAATCTGAGCGTTGATGGTGTCGATATCTGTCATGAGTGGAATGCCCTCAAAACCGCTTCAATATGGAAGATTTCCGCCTAATTGATTGCCAATTCAAGGCGGATTAGCAAAGGAGTTTCGCCGCGCCGTGGTATATTCGCGCAAATTTCCGGACAACACCGAAAGATCCCTGCATGAAAGCTGTCCTGTTCGAAAAGTTCCAAGAGGCCCCCAAACTTGTCACTGTTGAAGACCCCATGCCGGAGCCACATGGCGTCGTCCTGAAGGTCGAGGCCACCGGTGTTTGCCGTAGCGATTGGCACGGATGGATGGGGCATGACAGCGATATCGAGCTGCCGCATATCCCTGGGCACGAACTGGCAGGCGTTGTCGCGGCGGTCGGCAAGGATGTCACCAACTGGAAAGCGGGTGATCGGGTCACGGTGCCATTCATCTGCGGCTGTGGCGCATGCCGCGAATGCCATGCAGGTCATCAACAGGTGTGCCTGCATCAAGAGCAGCCCGGCTTCACCCACTGGGGAAGCTTTGCCGAATATGTGCCGATCCATCAGGCGGACCTGAATTTGGTGGCCTTGCCAGAGACCATGGAATTCGCAACGGCAGCCAGCCTTGGGTGCCGGTTTGCCACCTCATTCCGTGCGGTGATCGACCAGGGCAAGGTCAGCGCGGGCCAGTGGGTTGTCGTGCATGGGTGCGGCGGCGTAGGCCTGTCTGCAGTGATGATTGCCACCGCCGCAGGGGCCAATGTGATCGGTGTCGATCTCGATCCGGTCAAGCTTGCGCTGGCAAAGGATCTGGGCGCGGTCGTCACGATTGAGGGCACGGGCGATGTGGTCGCCGCTATCCAGGAGATCACCAAAGGCGGCGCGCATGTGTCGCTGGACGCATTGGGGCATCCGACGACGATGACCAATTCGATTCTCGGTCTGCGTCCGCGCGGCAAGCATGTTCAGGTGGGATTGATGCTGGGCGATCATGCCGCCCCCGCCGTTCCCATGCCCAAGATCGTCGGGCAGGAGATTGAGCTGCTGGGTTCTCACGGGATGCAGGCGCATCGCTATGGGGCAATGCTGGAGATGGTCGAAAGCGGCAAGCTGGATCCGGCACGGCTGGTCGGTGACAAGATCAGCCTCGACGCCGCGCCAGAGGCCCTGATGAACATGGACAAGTTCCAGTCCGTCGGCGCAACTGTCATCACCAAGTTCTAAGCCATGCGGAAGACTGCCTTCATCGGCGGCGACGCCATGCAAGCGGGAAAGGGAAAAGCCATGTTCGAACAGGTCGAGGACTACCCCGTCGATCCCATCATGATCGGAGCAGAGTATTTCGCGCAGGATCCCCGCACAGACAAGCTCAACCTGACCGTGGGCGTCTATCAGGACGAAGGCGGTCAGACGCCGGTGCTCAAGGCCGTGAAACAGGCCGAGCAAAGGCTGGTCGACACCCAGACCAGCAAATCCTACCTCGCTCTGACCGGCGACGCGGACTATTGTCGCGTGCTTGGGCACGAAATCATGGGAGACGCTTTTGACGACAGCTGGGTCTCGGCACAGACGGCGGGCGGGGCCGTGGCCCTGCGTGTGATGTCGGATCTTCTGGCCCAAATGCCCAAGCCGCCCACGGTATGGCTCCAAACCCCGACCTATGGCAACTACGTTCCGATCCTGATGGCTGCGCGGGCACAGTTCGCTCATCTGCCCTATTACGATCCGCTGCGGCGCGAGATCACGTTCGATCAAATGCTGGACGGGCTCAAGGCCGCCAATTCGGGCGATGCCTTTTTGATGCAGGGGGTCTGCCACAACCCCACGGGTGCCGATATGACACCCCAGCAGTTCGACGCGGTGCTGGATGTGCTGGAGGCGCGCGGCATAATCCCCTGGATCGACCTCGCCTATCTTGGTTTCGCCCAAAGCTGGGACGCGGATTGTGCCATGGCCCGCAAGATCGCCGCCCGCTTTCCCGTCTGCATTCTTTGCATTACCCTGTCCAAGACGTTTGGCATCTACCGGGACCGCGCCGGGGCGCTGTTTGTGAAAACCGGAGCAAGGGAACGTGACAGGGTACATCGCGCGGTTTCGGCCATTGTTCGTTCTGGCGCCTCACATGCGCCAGATCACGGGGCATCGGTGGTGCGAACAATCCTGCAAGACGCGGGTTTGAAAAGGCTCTGGCTTGACGAGCTGGAGCAGATGAGGGCGCGCGTTTTTGGCGTACGTCAACAGATCGCCAATACCGAGCGCACGCTGTTGGGTACGGACAAACTCGCCTATATTGCAGAGCAATCCGGCATGTTTTCACTGCTCCCTCTGACCGAAGTGCAAGAAGACGCGCTGACCCGCGACCACGGTATCCACGTCGTCAAAGGCGGGCGGGTGAACGTTGCACGGCTGGGACCGAACGATATCGCGAAGCTGATCAGGGCGATCTCTGACATCACGACCCCGAAGTAAAGCGGGATCGAGCTGTAAAGCTTTCGGTTGTTTGGGCAATGGAACTTGGCGAAAGCAACGAAGCGGTCATTCGCTGCGTGCTTCACGAACCATCGCCGGGCGCATTTAGCGGGCTTTGCATAGCCTGCGCGACCGGCGCTGTTGGCGCCGCGCGAGTGCGAATCCGCACGTGCAGCCGGTCGCGCCTGATGCAGAGTGACCGGCGCCTCCCTGCCCGGAGCGAACGACCACACGAGGCGTGCGTGCCCTCCACTTTACTGTCGAAACCCACCATGACCGTCTTGGAGCATGCTTGGGAGCGAGATGCTCCAAACAAGGACGACTCGATAGAAGATAGAGTTCATTTCGCATGGAGGAATGACCGTATCACGTTACAAAGGCTGCTCGGCAGCCACTAACGTAACCAGCCTTTTTTCCATATGTACCAAACGAGTCCAGCGGCCGAGGCGCACATTAGCATCAACGCGAATGGATATCCGAGATACCAACCCAGCTCGGGCATGTTCCAAGGCGATCTTTCGCGGTCAAAGTTCATTCCGTACACGCTTGCGATAAAGCTCAGTGGAATGAAAATGGTCGCCACGATGGTCAGGACTTTCATGACTTCGTTCAGCTTCATGCTGACGCTGGAGACATGTAAATCCACAAGACCAGAAGCCATTTCGCGATATGTCTCCACGATATCCATCAGTTGTGCGGTGTGATCGTAGCAATCGCGGAGAAATGGCCGGGTTTCATGAGCAATGAGAGGATGCTCATCCCGAAGTAGCGCATTGAACACTTCGCGGTGGGGCCAAATCGCACGGCGCAGAAGCAGCAACTTGCGCTTCATGTCGTGCAAATCGGCTATGTTGCCGATCTCAGGCGACCTGGTGACCAGATCCTCGAGAGCCTCAAGCCTGTCACCGACCTGTTCCAATGCGGGAAAGTAGCTGTCAACGATCGCATCCAGAAGCGCATAGCAGGTATAGTCCGCGCCTGCGCTTCGAATGCGTCCGCTCGCCTTGCGAATGCGATCCCGTACGCTTTGAAAACAGTCCCCGGGTTTTTCCTGAAATGTGATGAGATAGTCCGAGCCCATAAAGAATGCGACCTGCTCGGTCTCAAGTGACCCATTTTCGCCCAACATGAGCGCAACGATGAACAGATGATCGTCGTACTCCTCGACCTTTGGGCGCTGATGCGTGTTGATCGAATCCTCCAGAGCCAGCTTGTGAAGGCCGAATATGTCGCCAATCGCGGAAATGATGTTTGCATCTCCGAATTGAACGATATCGACCCAAATCGTTTGAAAGGCATGTCGCATCTCGACGATATCCGCCACCTCGGCAACCTGCCGCTCGACAAATGCGTCAGGGCCAAAGGCAATAATCCGGATATCCGGCTTGGCGGCCGATGGCGAAACCTCAAGTTTGCCGGGATCCGACCCGGGAGGAGAGCGTCTTGCCGCCTTGATCGTTGCGCGTTGCACGCTCATTTCCGTCTGATCCCCCGTCGTTCAGCTTTCGTCGCTCCGCGTACCGTCTTTGAGTGCACGTCTCAATCTGCGGATCATAATGGCGCGCTCCTTGTCGGACGTCATGGCGTAAAGAGCGTCGCTCAGGTCGAGGAGCAGGCGGGACACATCATTGTGCCAGTCCAGTCGAGCGATCCGTTTCGGATCAAGGCGAGGCACCGTCTCGCCGCCGACAGGGACCGGACCCTGGGCTGTCAGTTCGAAGGTCGCGTCCAGTGAGGGAATGACCATGCGTTCGTGCGGCACAGTCGCAGTGATCCGATCAGCCAGCCCCTGAAGGGCTGGCGGCTCCCCATGCACCAGGAATACCCCGGCAGACACGGGTTCACGCTCTGCAATCCATTGGGCAAGCTCCGGACCGTCGGCATGGCCTGAATATAGATCAAGCGATCGAATACGCGCCCGTACTTTGATCTCGTCGCCTTGGATCCGCACTGTTTGCTGGCCGCTCAGCAACAGTTGCCCCAGCGTACCTGTCGCTTGATAGCCGACCAACAACACGGTGGCTTCTTCGCGCCAGAGCCAGTTTCTCAGCCGGTGACGCACGCGGCCGGCCTCGCACATTCCGCTGGCGGCAATGACGATATGGAATTCGCGCTTCTGGTCGAGTGACTTGCTTTGCTCGGCGGTCTGACAAAAGTTCAGCCATGGCGAATGCAGGCTCTGGGCCAATGTGGCGCCGCCCTCGAGATCAGCCTTGTTGCGGGCGAAAACCTCGGTGGCCCGAATGGCCAGGGGGCTATCCAGGTAGACAGGAATTCGCGGTAATTTTCCTTCGGTGATCAATTGGCCGAGGTCCGAAATCAGTTCCTGGGCGCGTTCAACGGCGAAAGACGGGATGATTAGCGCCCCATTCGGTCGTATTGCCTCGAGTATTTCATCGCACAGCTGTCGTCGCCGCTCCTCAGAGCTTTTGTCCATTCGGTCGGTATCGCCATAGGTCGACTCGCACACAAGGTAGTCGATCCCTTTCGGTGCTTCCGGGTCGGGATGGAGCAGCTTGTGGTCTGGCCCGATGTCGCCGGAGAAACAGAGGCGAAGCGGCTTGCGTTCTGGCTGAACGATTTCGATCTCGACTGTAGCCGATCCAAGCATGTGCCCCGCGTTCCAGAAGCGGGCACGCGCCCCTTTCCCGAAGGCAAACCAATCTCCGTAGTCCTGGTTTTGCATCGCTTTCAACGTCTTCTTGACGTCCGTCGCATCATAGATCGCATTGACGCGTTTCCGTCCGCGCTGGCCTGCGCGCCGGTTGTACTGTTCGACTTCGAACTCTTGTATATGAGCGCTGTCCGGCAGCATCACCGCGCATAGATCATGGGTTGCCGGAGTGACGTATATTGGGCCCTTGAAACCTTCTCGCACCAGTTTCGGTAGCAACCCCGAATGATCGATATGGGCGTGGGTGAGGATCACGGCTGTGATATCGGCGGGTTCGAACGGGAAAGGGCGGTAGTTCAACTCCTTTTCCGATTTCGGGCCTTGGAACATGCCGCAGTCGATCAGAAAATTACCGTCTGGCGTGAGTAGTCGAAAACAAGACCCAGTGACAGCACCAGCAGCACCGTGAAAACTAAGACGAGGCGTCCCCATGAGCCATTCTCCTTTCGGCTGATACCCACTTTTCAGCCTGGTAAGGAACAGACCATTCCCGCTCGACAAAAACAATATCAGCCGACAACTTCAGCGACATTGCGCGCCAACTCAAGCGGTGCCTTGAGAGCGCTTTGCAACAGGCGCTACCTGTTTCGGTCAAGTCATGAGACGGAGCCAGTGCCAGTCAACCATTCCTCCCCCTCACGTCGGGGCCAGTTAAGGCTCCGCCTCACTCTCGAAGGGTCTGGAGCCGGGTATCCCAAGTCTGGCGCATGAATGGCAAGTGTGGGCCTCTTGTGAAAGTCAGTTCGCAGGCAGAGCGGCGTATTGTCCTTTTCAAGACTTATCCAAAGATCACTTTTCCCAGGGACGCGGCCACCCAAACCGTCGCGAATAGTCCGCCGATGTCCAGGAGCGCGCCCGCACGCAACATATCGGAACGGGTCACCGCAGGGTTTGCGAATACGATCGCGTTGGGGGGCGTGGCGACCGGAAGCATGAAGCCGATGGAGGCAGCCATCGCGATCGGAAGGATGAATGTCACCGGATCGGTATCAAGCCCGGTCGCCACGGCCCCGTCAATCGGCAGGAAGATTGCCGCCATCGCCGTGTTGCTCGCCAACTCTCCAACATAAACGATCAGTGCTGCAAGAATGAGAAGAATGGCGAAGCTGGGCCAATGGGCGACGAATTGAACGATACCGCCGATCCAATCCGTCAAACCGGACTGCTGAAGAATGCTGGCAAGAGCCAACCCTCCGCCGAAAAGGATCAGCACGTCCCATCGCAGACTCGCGGCGGTTTCCCAATCGAGCAGACGCTGGCCTTTCCCATCGGAAAGCACGAAAAGCGCCAGTGCGGCTGTCATGGCAATTCCCGCGTCCGTGAGCGTGATCGCGGGAATGAGCCATTCAACCAAAGGGCTTGAGAGCCAGGCCAGTGCCGTGACCCCCGCGACGATTGCGACGCGGCGTTCCGCGGTCTGCATCCCGGTTTGTCGGTGCTCATAATGCAGCGCCAGCACGCCGTTCCCGAGCCGCGGAGATACCCAGACGAGCACGAGCCAGGTGAGCAGCAACAAGACCAGCGCCACCGGAATACCAACCGCCGCCCATTGGGCAAACCCGACCTCCACCCCGTAGGTCGTGCTGACATAAGAGGCGAATATCGCATTGGGCGGCGTTCCGATCAGGGACCCCATGCCCCCGATCGTGGCGGAAAAGGCGACGCCGAGCATCAGGGGAGTGCCGAAATTGGACTGGCCGCCTTGCGTACTCGCGATCGCCGCCGCTATCGGCGCCATCACCATGGCAGAGGCTGTATTGCTGATCCACAGGCTGAGAAACGCCGTGGCAATCATGATGGCCGCGAGAACCCGGCGCGGATTTGTTCCGGCAAGCCCGAGCAGCACGTTCGCCAATCGCCAATGCAAGTTCGTTTTCTCGATAGCCTTGGCGATTAAAAAACCACCCAGAAAAAGAATGACAAGGGGATCGCTGTAAGCGCGGGCGGTATCCTCGAGCGCGGCGATTCCGGAGATTGGCGCGACTGCCAGCGGCAAGAGCGCAGTCGCCGGGAGCGGCAATGCCTCCGTTAGGCTCAGGACCCATTGATTTCCGGTTGGCGGCATGATCCACGGCTCGAAAAACGAGCGGTAAACATGTCTGAT